>CACGJI010000009.1 GCA_902573335.1 uncultured Synechococcaceae cyanobacterium
ATTAAAATAATAGGTAAAGCTAAAAAAGCAAGTGAAATAGAAAGGAGTCTTCCAGGTTGAGGTAGTGACAAAGTTAAAAAGAAGCTACATAAAATTAAAATGAAAAGAATTGAATAAGCCGTTTTAAGACCGATTTTATTTGCAGCTAGAGGTCTATTTTTTGTCCTAAAAACTCTTTGATCAATTTTTTTGTCCCAAATATCATTAACCACACAGCCTAATCCACTTACTAGTAGTCCTCCCAGAATTATTCTTAGCAACATTAAGAATGTTGGATTAGCATCTGGGGTTAAATATAAACTCCATCCAGCAGGAATAAGTAAGATCATTCTTCCAGTCGGCTTATTCCACCTTAATAATTCAAAAAAAGTACTTAATTTAAATTGTCGATTTTTATTTTGCATATTATCTATTGTATATTTCATAACTTTAAATAATCTTACTAGGATTAAGTGATTTCTATTATTTAATAATCAATCTTGGGTATATTTATTAATGGATTAAAGATATCTGCATCTTATAAAAAGAAATGATACAGAAACAAGATTTAAGATATTTTCAAGAAAAGCAAATTTTAGTAGCTTCTATAGATATTGGAACTAACTCTACACATCTATTGGTAGCAGAAATTAATCTAGAATTAAAATCATTTTCAATAAAATTCACTGATAAATCTACCACTCGTCTTGGAGAAAGAGATGAGGAGGGAAATCTCACTGAAGAATCAATCCAAAGAGCATTAGTTACCCTTAAGCGATTTAAGGAATATTGTAAAAGTAATGGAG
Source organism: uncultured Synechococcaceae cyanobacterium (assembly GCA_902573335.1). Classification (GTDB taxonomy): domain Bacteria; phylum Cyanobacteriota; class Cyanobacteriia; order PCC-6307; family Cyanobiaceae; genus Prochlorococcus_A. The sequence goes on from CACGJI010000009.1 coordinate 786, forward strand.
TAAAACAAATAGTAACAGCAGCAACAAGTGCAGTTAGGGAAGCTCCAAACGGTCAAGATTTTATTAGAAGAGTTATTGATGAAACTGGTATACAAATAGAAATGATAAGTGGTTCTGAGGAAGCCAGATTAATTTACCTTGGCGTTCTTTCTGGGATGTCTTTTGAAGATCAGTCTTTTGTAATCATAGATATTGGAGGAGGATCTACAGAATTAATACTTGCAGATAAAAAAGATGCTATAGCTCTTACTAGTTCGAGAATTGGTGCGGTAAGACTTAAAAATGATTTTTTAAATAAAGGGTCTATAACTTCAGAAAGATCGAGTTTTTTAATAACTTTTATTAAAGGATCTTTAGAACCATCTGTTCGAAAAATAAAGAGTAGATCTAAGGTAGATAAGCCTTTATCTATGATTGCAACCAGTGGCACTGCAACCTCATTAGGAAATTTGATTTCAGATGATTTGGGAGAATCTAAACAAAAGTTGCATGGTTATAAATTTAAAAGGGAAAATTTACAAAATGTATTGGAAAAACTAATTAAATTGCCAGTTTCGGAAATCAAGAAAATACCTTCATTAAGTGAGAGAAGAGCAGAAATAATTATTCCAGGAGCATTGATATTAAACACCGCAATGGAGATGTTGAACTTTAATGAATTAATAATAAGTGAGAGGGCCCTTCGAGAGGGTTTGGTTGTGGATTGGATGCTTCGTAAAGGGATAATTAAAAATGAGTTAAATATTCAAGGCAATATTAGAAAAACAACTATAGTTCATCAGGCCAGAAAGTTTGGAGTAGATAATACAAGAGCTGAGAAAGTTATTGATATTGCCTTTCAAATCTATGATCAGACTAAAAATATCTTTCATAGCGATAATGACCCTAAAGCTAAAGAACTTCTTTGGGCAGCTTCTAATCTTTATAATTGTGGGAAATATGTGAATGTTGGTTCATATCACAAACACTCTTGGTACTTAATAAAAAATTGTGAGTTGTTGGGATATTCTGAAGCAGAAACAAATATTATTGCTTCAATTGCTAGGTACCATAGAAAGACTCTACCCAAGAAAAGACATGAGTCTTGGCAAAATTTAATATCCAAAGAAGATAAAACATTAGTTCTTGAAATGTCATTAATCCTGAGACTAGCAGCAGCTCTTGATCAAAGACCTGACAAGGTGATCTCCTCAGTTCAAATAAAATTGCAGGAAAATAATCTTACATTTAAACTTTTACCTTTAGATAGAAACCATGATCTTCTTCTTGAAAAATGGAACTTAGGATTATGCCGTAATGTAATAAAAGAACTAAAGAATTTGGAATTAAAAGTTATTTAATTTTTTTTAAAAAGTTCTTGTTTTGGAGTTTGATTCTGAGAAGAGTCTGAAAATAAATTGAAAATTAAGGACGAGGCGATTAGTCCGAGAAAGCCAGAAATTAAAATAAATATTAGGAATCCTAGTGGATTAAAATTCTTAGTTTGTCTAGATTTATAATTTTTTTTGGAAACTTCTTCAACTATTTCTTCAATTTTCACTTCTTTCCTCTCTGTCTTGAATTCATCCATTAAAAATTCTGTATCAAGTTTTAGCTTCTGTGAAATCCGTCTAATCATTGCTTTGATAAATACTTTTTCCGGTAGTTTTTCTTCATTACCTTCCTCTATGGCTTCAAGTTGATGAGCTCCAATTTTTAAATCAGAAGCCAATTCTTCAATTGATTGATTTTTACTTAACCTAGCCTCTTTAATGAAATTTCCGATTCTCTTTAAAGAGGAATCTCCTCCTTTATTGTTGATTCCCGAAACAGATTTTATTTCTTTCAAAGCAAATAAATTTTTACTAATTATAGTAATTAATATTTTTCTATCAACTTTAAGATTATTTATTCCTAAAGAGATGCTTATAAGATGGATTATAAAGATTAGATCTTTTTTGAGAATTACTAATTGCTGGGCTAATTATGTAAATGGTTGTTCTAATTAGTTTTTTCTCAATAGAAAATTTTTCCATATCTTTTAATTCTATTAATGATGTCCAACCATCATCCCAAGATACTCTAAATCCAACAATCACTTTAGTCTCTGGAGGGTAAAACTCTAGTAAAGTTTCTTGAGACCTTTTCACATGCCTAGCACTTAGATATAGACATATAGAGGAATTGTGTTTCGCAAGATCTTTCAGAGATTCTTTTTCGGGCATCCCTGTGCGCCCTCCTGCTCTAGTTAAAATTATTGTTTGCGTTACGTCAGGGATGGTTAACTCAGCTTCATGATATGCTGCAGCAACTTGAAAAGCACTTACTCCAGGAACAACCTCGATTTCAATTTTTTCGTTTTTTAAAATTTCGATTTGCTCTCTAATTGCTCCAAAAAGGCAAGGGTCTCCATCATGCAACCTTACAACAGTTTTCCCTTCCTGAAATTTTTCTATCATAATTGAGGTGATTTGCTCTAAGTTAAGTGAACTCGTTTTTATTTTTTCAGAACCTTCTTTAGCAGAATCTAAAATCTTTTCAGGAATTAGAGAATCAGTCCAAATAATGACATCTGCAATTTTTATCTTTTTTAATGCTTTTAAAGTTAATAATTCTGGATCGCCTGGACCAACACCAATAAAGTATATTTTGTTATCCATTCTTTCTGTTTTTCCCACTATATGTTCTCAATCTTAAAAAAAATATTCCAATTAATCCAGAAGAAAATAGAAAAATACTTATAAATTGAGCCATTCTTATACCGCCATCACAGAAAGGTGGAAGTCCACCAATGCATAGTGGGTCAGTTCTTAAGCCTTCAATCCAGAATCTTCCAAAGCTATAACTTATTAAATAAAGACAGCTAATAAAGCCAGGCCTGAAAAAATCTGTTTTATTTTGTTTATTAAAGGTAATAATAAGGACAATGAAAATCAAAAGATTCCACAATGACTCATAGAGAAATGTAGGATGAAAAAATTCATAATTAATAAATTCTAAAGGCCTATTTTGGATAGGTATAAATAATTTCCAAGGCAAATTTGTAGGAACTCCAAAGGCTTCATTATTGAAAAAATTTCCCCACCTTCCTATTGATTGTCCAAGAATAATCGAGGGTATTAATATATCTATAAAAGTTTTTAAATTAATTTTTTTCGACTTACAGAAATAGATAATAGATATTAATCCTCCAATTAGACCTCCATGGATTGCTATGCCTCCTTCCCAAACTGCAAGAAAAGAAGGTATTTGAATGATGTTATTGAATAGTTCAAAAGATGTAAAAAAGTTCTCTCCGCTATATTGCCTCCACTCAAAAATTACGTAATAAGTTCTAGCTCCAATTATTGAAGAGATTATTAATGATGGAAGTATTTCACTAATGTATTCTGGGTTAATATTTCTTGCCTTTGCTAGTTTTTTAGAGACAAATAGGCCTATTAAAACTGAAACCGAAATAAGAAGTCCATACCATCTGATAGTTATAAATCCTAAATTTAAAAAAGTTTCTCCTGGAGATTGTATAAAAGCTTGAAGTATAAGCATTTAGAGAAAGTTAGATACCCTCTGCTGCTTGCACTTTCTCTACTTGTTTTTTCTTTAATACTAAAAGTATTTGTGTTAAGCCTACACCAATGAAGAATGCAATCAATCCAATAACTCTATAAGGGCTCTGAAGTACAACCTCAGCATCTAATTGCCCAAAGCCACCAACGTTGGGATCATTAGTAAGAGGGTCACCTACATTAATTTTGTCTTGCGCTTTTACGATAAGTTGAGGACCAACAGGCACTTCTTCAGTAGTTATTTCACCATTATCGTTTTCTATATTAACTTGATAGCTACCATCTTCAATTGTTTCTATTGAATTTATAGTTCCTGCGGTGGAAGAAGTGAATACTACATTATTGCTCTTGTCTCCAGTTGGGTATACCTGACCTCTACCTCTATTGCCTCCAATATGTAACGAGTATTTCCCATAGTGATATTCTTTATTAGTGGATGGGTCAGGGGAAAGTACAGGGAAAACGATTTCTTTATTGGTATCGCCAGGTAAAGGTCCGACAATAATGATATTATCTTTCTCTTCACTGTAATTAGTGAAATAAACCCCTTCTGTCTCCTTTTTTATTTCTTCAGTCCATCTTTCTTGTGGAGCAAGTTTAAAGCCATCAGGTAGCATTACAACAGCACCAACTTGTAATGGGACTTCCGAACCATCAGCCCCTATCTCTTTTAAATCATTTTTGTAGGGTATTTTGACTACAGCTTTGAAAACACTGTCTGCTCCAACAGATTGTGGAACCTCTGCAATTGTAGGCATCTGAGCTAGATGACAATTTGCACAGACTATCTTTCCTGTGGCTTCTCTTGGGGATTCGTAGTTTTGCTGAGCCCAAAATGGATAAGCAAAACTGATCTTTGGATAAAATACAATGCTTGAAATGAAAAGCAGAGTACAGATAAATAAACTTGTTTTTTTCATGATTTGATTTTTAAGACCTTTCATTTTTTTTTATGCCCACCATGGATTTTCATTAGTTCTAAAGTCAGTTTCTGACCATTGTTTGACGAGTACAGCATCATCTTCAATATCGACATGAGCTAGAGCTAAAGATAAAGGCGCAGGCCCTCTTACTACCTTCCCATTAGTATCGTACTGACTGCCATGACAAGGACATATGAATTTATTAGCACCACTATCCCATGGGACAACACAACCTAAATGAGTACAAATTGCATTTAAACCAAATTCTCCTATTTCCCCACCTTCATTAACTATTAAATAAGTTGGATCTCCCTTTAGACCCTGAACTAGACTTCTGTCTCCTGCTTGATGGGTAGCTAGCCAACCTGTCTTAGTTATTGGATTCCCTAATTCATCTTTAGCAGAAGTTCCACCTCCACCACCGCCTGCTCTTAAAGGCATGAAATAATTCGCTACAGGGTAAAGGGCTCCTAAAGCTACACCAGTTGCAGTACCAAATGTAAGAAGATTCATAAATTGCCTTCGACCCATTGAAGGGACATCATTGGAACTTAATTGAGTCATTCGCTACTTGGTTCTGTTATTTATTAGTTATTATGGAGCAAATTGTTCAATTTCTGTTGCAAATAGATAGGACTTTTAATAATTTAAAGTAAAAGTTTAGGAAGTCTTAATTAATTGATTTAAATGAACCCATTGCTAGTAGATGAAGTTATACATTATTTAATTCATCGCTGGGGAAAAAAATATGATTTTAGACTCTTTAGAAGAGGAAAATTCGTTTATTTTCAAATGATGTGGGGATTTCTTGGACAGGAATCATTTCCTTTAAGTGAAGATGAATATAAAAAATCGATAGCTGATAAAATCGAGATTTTAAATAGATGTGGATATTCAGAAGAAGTAAGGGAATGGCTAAAGAAAGTTAATGCTAAGCCAAGGTTAGGTAGAGCTGTCAGCTTACAATTAAATCTTAATGAGAAGATGAAAGAGTTTTTGACTTAAGATTTTCTGATAAGTAAGTTAATCCAGTACCCACAAAAAATAAAAACACAATCGATATAGATAGCAATGACATAGTCAATGGGTCAGTTGAAGGGGTAATCACTGCAGATAATATTGCAGAGGAAATTACAACTATCTTCCAATTCGAAATCATTTTTTCTGTTGTGATTATTCCAAGAGAACCAAGAATAAATTGTAATACTGGCAATTGAAAAGCTATTGCAGTGCTAGACATTAATAAGAGAACAAAATCAAAATATCTTTCTATAGACCAAGTTGGTTCAACAATATCAGCACCGAAACTAATGAAGAAATTTATTGCTGCAGGGACTAATATCCACCATGAAAAAATTAATCCTAAAAAAAATAGAAGACCTGAACCAAAAACTGCAGGCAAGATAAGGCTTTTTTCTTGTTTTGTTAAACCAGGAGAAATGAATAATATTATTTGATAAAAAATATAAGGTATAGAAACTATCAATCCGCTGTAACCTGCAACTTTAATAGCGACAAATAAAAACTCTCCTGGAGCAAGTTGTAGTAAATGAATATCACCAGCTGGAATTTCTAAAAAAGATATTAATGGCTTTATGATGAGAAAACTAAAGAATATTGAAATAAGTATTGAGTAAATTGAGTTTAGTATCCTTTGACGAAGCTCCTCTAAATGATCACTAAAAGTCATCGAATCTGATAATTTTTTTTCGCTTTGACCTGTACCTCTCATTATTATGTGATAAAAATTGTGTAAGAAAAAGGTTTAAAACTACTATTGTCAAAGTCCAATTTATTTTTCGATAAACTTAATTATTTGCTTAATTTAGGATTTGTTGGATCTGGTAATAAGAAAGGAGGGGCATCATTTAAAGATGATTCACCATAAGTTTCATATTCTCTATATCCACCCATTTTCCCATTTGTTTTCATTAAAGCGCTTACGAAGGCAAGTAGTAAGAAAACAGTAGGAGCTCCAATTATTAACGCAGCACCAAATAGATACCCAACAATAAATTCTGGAAAACTATGATTTCCTAAAAATTCATGTGTGCCTAAAAGAAAATCAAACATTTAGATTTAAAAATTTTTTTTATTATAAACTAAATTACTGTTTTAAGATTTTTTTTAATGTAATCTTCTCCTCTTGTAGGATTTCCCCAAATAATTTCTCCATTTTTAAAGGAAACACAACCCGGTCCTCCGTTTTTGATTTTTTGCAAATCTTTAATCTTTACTAAATTAATTGGAACTTTAATGTTTCTTTTTGCCTTACTAAATAAAGCAGCTAAATCTGCAGCTATTTGAAGATCTTGTTCAGATGCTACTTGAGATGAAGACTTCAAAACAACATGACTGCCTGGTGATTCCTGTGCATGAAACCATAAATCGCCTTTTTTTGAGAACTTAAAGCTTATTAAATCATTTTGCCTCATATTTCGCCCTACCTGAAGCTTTAATCCTGTGGGAGTGTCAACTTGAATTGGTGAAGACTCTATCTTATATGTACTTTTCTGATCTTCTCTTTGCTTCTTGATATTGATATTAAACTCGTTACAAATTTCTTCCAAAATTTCTTCTAGTAGTTTGATTCTCATAAAAAGTTTTTCATGATTTAAAGAATTTAAATTTTCTAGAAGCGTAGTGAATTCCTCTAATCTCTCTATATTTGTTTTGTAAATACTTAATCTATCTTTTATTAATTCTCTAGATCTCTTTAGTTTTTTTGATTTTTTATATAGTTTTTGTCCCTTTATAATGTCTTGTTTTTTGATTTCATGTGAAGCGAATATATTATCAGCTTTTTCTTTATATATCTCGAAGTTTTCTGATTTTGTCAGAAGATCATATTGAATATTTAAATTCTTTTTCTCAGTATTGGTCTGTTTAAAAATTATCCCTTCAATTTTCTTTTCCAATAATTCAAGTTTTTTTTGTTTCAGGTGATAATCATAATAATTCTCTAAGCTTGTGCATAAATCTATTTTATTTTCGCAATTAATTTCCTTATCAAAAAACCAAACGCAATAAAAATCTTTTTTGAATGTAGAAAAGTTAAAGTTATTGTTTTTAAACCTGTTTATCCAAATCTTCCAATTTTTAAATATCTCCTTTAAGTCTGAGTTGCTAATGCAATCAATATTTTTTTCCATTATTTCTGAATTAACAGTTGCGCTAACAACCTCCAATTGTTTTGTGAGGATAGGGCTTACTCCTTGATAGGAATTTATTAAACAGTATTTCAAAGACTCAGGTACTATTGAAATTGAGTCTTTCCATGATTGAAAAGACTCATCCTCTCTGGGTTGTTTTTTGAGATTGACTGGAGGGCCAGAATAAATTGATCCTGTTGAAATTGTTCTAAAACTAGATTGACTTGATTTAATTTGTTTACCAACGGCAATTATTTTATGTTTATTATCCAGATAAAAAATATTACTATGTTTTCCCATTAATTCAAAAATTAAATACTTATTAATTTCATCCCCAGGTTTTTTCGCAAAACTAAATTTTATAACTCTCTCGAAATCATCTTGATCAATCGAAATTAAAGCCATATACTTTAATCCGTATCTTATTTGTTTAGAAAGTGTGCTTTCTCTCCCAATCTTTTCTGGCTTATTTATCCTAAGTATTCTTGGAGAGTCGCCATTCCATGAAACTTCTAACCATGTTTGAGAATCAACTCCTCTGAAACATAATTGAATTGTATTAGGCTCTGGTTGTTGGGCAGTTTCAAATTTTGTAGGTAAGATGCTCTTTGTCAAATAATGCAAGACAGATCTAATAGATGTAATATCCATTATCTGTGGAACACCTTTTTGCATTATTCCTTTTTAATTCACAAAATTTTATTTTACTGTAAAAAATTTAATATGAAAAATCAAAAAAAACTTATTATCATTACTGGACCCAGCGGGGTAGGTAAAGGAACAGTTGTTAAAGAAATATTAGGTAAAGAAAAAAATTTTTGGCTTTCAATATCTGCGACTACTCGAGAACCTAGAGAGGGAGAGATGGATGGAGAAAATTATTACTTTTTAAATCAAGAAACGTTTAAAGAAATGATTGAACAAAACCTGTTCCTTGAATGGGCTCAATTCGCTGGAAACTACTATGGAACGCCTTTGTATTCTGTTAATGAGAAAATAAAAAAGGGATTTACCGTACTACTTGAAATTGAAGTAGAGGGTGCAAGGCAAATAAAAAATAAGTTTCCTAATTCACTGTCAATATTTTTACTTCCTCCGGATAAAGAAGAGTTAGAGAGAAGAATAAGAAATAGAGGTACAGAAAAAGAAGAGGCAATTAAAAAAAGACTCTCAAGGGCTAATTATGAGATTTCAGTATCAAATCAATTTGATTTTGCATTAATAAATCACGATGTTGATGAAACAGCAAAAAAAATAATCAAGTTAATAAAAACTTGATTATTTTTTGTTTATCAACTCATTGGATGGAATAATAAATCTGGGAAAAACCTATTAAATTCAATAATTATTCCAGCTGTAAGGCTTAGCCAAATTGCTGCTACCACTGGAGCAGATCTGACAAATTTTGTGTTTAGAATTTTGAACATTTGTTTTATGAAAGTTTAAAGATGTTTAGCGAGGACCATTAAGTGTAATATTGTTATCTTTCTCTCTTAAATCACCATTTCTACCTTGTTTATTAGCAAGAAGAGGCCATTGTGCTCCTTTTACAAGACATTTTCTCGCTAAGTCTAGGTCAATAATGATCTCAAGATCTGCTGGATTTTTAGTCTTTTTTGATTCAATTAGATACTCTCTCCCTGACCAACCTATAATTCCAGCAATGTAAATGAACAATACTCCGGGAATAAGTAAATCTCCTTCATGACCTCTATTTAAAAGTGCTCCCCATGGCTCAAGAGGAGGTCCAATTATTAAATGTGGAAGACCATCATCTCCGCATGATGCTTTCCCGTATCTTTCAAATCTTGCGATGTCTTTTTGAGTAGTTGCAGAATTTGCTCTCTCAATGAATTTAGGATTTTCAGAGCATTTTGTGAGGGCTGAAGCAATATACTCTGTGCTAGCTCTATCTGCGTTTAAGGCAGGTCCATTTGCAGCTAGAGCAATTGGAGTAATTCCGAGGAACAGAAAAACTGAGGTTATGATTGAAAAAAAGAATTTCATAAGTTGCAATCTTTAATTCCTTATAGTGTGTTAAGTAAGAAATTAATATTAAAATAGAACAAGTTGAATCAAAAATGCATAAAGTTTTAGCTATTGAAACAAGTTGTGATGAGACATCTGTCTCAATAGTTTCTAATATTGGCGATACTTTCAGAATACATTCAAATATAATCGCCTCTCAAATTGAAGATCATTCAAAATGGGGAGGAGTTGTGCCTGAGCTTGCAGCTAGAAAGCATTTAGAGTTATTACCTTTTGTTTTAGATGAGGCTTTAGAAGAATCAAAAATCAAAATTGAGGAAGTGGATTATATTGCATCAACTGTGGCTCCTGGATTAGTTGGTTGTTTACGAGTTGGCTCTATAACTGCAAGATCACTTTGCATGTTACATTCAAAACCATTTTTGGGAATTCATCATTTGGAGGGGCATTTATCTTCAATTCTTTTTTCAGAAAACTATCCAAAGAAATCTTTTCTTACATTACTTGTTAGCGGAGGGCATACTGAATTGATAAAGGTTGATGATAGAAGGGGAATGCAAAGACTTGGGAAAAGTTTTGATGATGCTGCTGGAGAAGCCTTTGATAAAGTTGGCAGACTATTAGGTCTTAGTTATCCAGGAGGACCGGCAATTGAAAAGATTGCTAAAAGTGGGGACCCAATGAAATTTAATTTACCAAAATGTAGGATTTCTGATAAAAAAGGTGGATTTCTTAAATATGATTTCTCTTTTAGTGGTCTAAAAACTGCCGTATTAAGATTAGTTGAGAGAATAAATTTGGATGGGAAGACCGTTCCAATTCCTGATATTGCTGCAAGTTTTGAGAGAGTAGTGGCAGAGGTCTTGGTAGAGAGAACAATAAAATGCGCTCAAGACCATAGCTTAGATAATGTTGTTGTGGTTGGGGGAGTAGCGGCTAACAATACATTAAGAAAAATGATGATTAGTGAAGCTACTAAAAAATCTATTAAAGTTCATTTAGCTCCCCTTAATCTTTGTACAGATAATGCTGCAATGATTGGAGCGGCGGCGTTGTTCAGGATCAAATTTCAGGATCATTTAAGTTCCCTTAAATTAGGTGTCGCGGGAAGACTATCAATTGAACAAGCAAATACCCTTTATGAAGAAAATCCTCCTTTCTAACTTTAATGAACAAACAATCTAAAATCGAGATTAAAGAGACAAAAAACTTCGTTGATAAAAAGGAACTGAATTTGTGGAAAAGAGGTTTTACCCCTCAAGCTGAAATATGGAACGGAAGGATGGCAACTGTTGGTATAGGTATTATTTTTATAATTATTGCTTTAATAAGCCAATTTTCTTAATAGTAATAGAAATAAAATTCATTTTATTAAAAGTAGTTTTGAATGATTTTATAAAAATTACTCTTGTTCAGCCAATGAATTAAATTAAAAAGTATTCTATTTATTGGACTAGAGATGAGATTATTGATTTAATCAAAATAGGAAATAATTACATTATTTATAATTTTATATGACGCCTGAAAGGCTTGGATTACTTTGGGGGATAACTGTATTTGCAGGTGCTTGCGCTCGATTATTTTCTTCTTTTACAGGATTCCCAAGTGTTGTTATTTTATTGCTTTCTGGTTTATTCATTGGAAGATCAGGATTAGGACTTGTTGAGCCTTTAGATCTTGGGCAAGGGCTAGAAACTATTGTGGGGCTTTTGGTCTGTTTGGTTCTTTTTGAAGGAGGATTAAATTTAAAACTGCCTGAGGGGAATATAAGAAATACTGTTTTGAAAATTTCATTAGTAAGACTTTTTATTTCATTATCAGCTGGAATTTTTATTGCTCATTGGCTGGCTGGCCTCTCATGGCAAGTCGCAGGAATATATAGTGCCATAGTTCTAGCTACTGGACCAACAGTTGTCTCTCCATTAGTGGAACAAATAAAACTAGCTTCCCCACTCTCAGAAGTTTTAAAAGCTGAGGGGTTGTTACTTGAACCAATTGGTGCAGTACTAGCATTACTGCTTTTAGAACTGACTTTAGGGGACCTTCGTGGAATTAACGATGTATTTATAGCATTAATGCAAAGATTAGGGGGAGGAGTTTTAATCGGATTAAGTGCAGGATGGTTACTATCGGAAATTTTAAAAAAAATAAAAAATGAAGCCTCATTTGGTATAGAGCTTCAAGTTACTCTTGGATTTATTTTCCTTGTGTATGGAATTTGCGAATATTTTTTACCAGAATCAGGCTTGCCGGCTTCAGTCGCCGCAGGTTTTATTGTAGGCAAAAGAGAAGTTATAGATAAGGAGAGATTGGATAATCTAATAGGTGAATTAGCTCAATTAGCAATAACAGTTCTTTTCCCTCTTTTGGCCGCTGATGTTTCTTGGGGCGAATTAAGTCCGCTTGGCTGGGGAGGGGTTGTTTGCGTTTTTATGTTGATGGTAATTGTTCGCCCTATCTCTATCTACATAGCAACGATGGGAAGAGACTTGAACTTAAAAGAAAAAATATTTTTAGCTTGGTTAGCCCCAAGAGGTATTGTTACTGCAGCTGTAGCTTCTCTTTTTTCTATCAGATTAGAGCAGGCTGGTATCCTTGGGGCTGGCCGTCTCCAAGGTTTAGTTTTTCTTACTATATTGATGACAGTAGGAATACAAGGTCTTTCAGCTAAACCTTTGGCGAATAGGCTTGAATTAGGTCGAACAAAATAATTTAGATTGATTTAAGACATCTCTCAATACGAGTTCTATCAGTTTTACTCTCTGCGAAAAGCTCCCAACTTTGAATTAAATCTGGCCCACTGAGAGATCCAAAAAAGGCTACTCTTAATGATTTCATTAATATCCCTTTTTTAAGATTATGCATTTTTGAGATTTCGTTTATTATTTCTTTGGCTTTCTCTTTATTTAGTTTTATAGTGTTTTGCTCAATTAAATAATTTAAGATTAGTTTTAGAGATGCTTTACTATCCTTGTTTTCCAGAAAGTCTTGACCTTCTTTTTGAATTGTAGGTATTAAGAAAAATGGTTTTGATTGATCAATTGAATCTTTTAAAAGAGTCATAGAGTCTCTAAGTAAAATTGCTAATTTATAAGCCCATTCTTGCGATGGCGGCACCCAACCATTATCATCCCAGTATTTCCTCATGATCTCACTTAACTTTATTGATTCCATATTTTTAATATATTGAGAATTAATCCAGTTGAGTTTTTCCCAACTGAATTTGGCTCCAGCTTTATTTATTTCTGATAATTCAAAAATTTCAGATATCTCTTCAATTGAAAGTATTTCTCTGTCGGCAGATTTTGGAGACCAACCTAAAAAGGCCATATAATTCGATAAGGCCTCAGGTAAATACCCCATTTCTCTAAATTCGTCTATTGAAGTAACGCAATCTCTCTTAGATAATTTTTTCCCTTCACTATTTAGTATTAAGGGTGTATGCGAAAAAGTTGGCAAATTAAAATTTAATGCTTTATAAATCAATATTTGTTTTGCAGTATTCGAGATATGGTCTTCTCCCCTTACAACATGAGTAATATTCATAAAATTGTCATCAACTACAACTGCAAGATTATACAAAGGATCTCCAATCTCATATCCCTTTGCCCTTCTTGACAAAACTAAATCACCACCCAAATCCTTCCCATGCCATTTGATTTCACCTCTTATCTGATCTACCCATTTAATTTCAATTGTTTCATCAATCTTAAACCTTATTACTGAATTCCTGCCTTGGGATATTAACGTTTCTATTTCTTCTTTTGAAAGACTTCTGTGTCTATTATCATGCTTTGGAGGTAATCCTTTCTTTTTTTGTTCTTCTCTTAATTTAGATATTTCATCTTCTGTTGTAAAGCACCTATATGCAGCTCCACATTCTAATAGCTTTTTGATATAACTTTTGTGAATCGAAATTCGATCACTTTGCTTTATAGGTTCTTCATCCCATTTAAGTCCAAGCCATTTCAAGCCCTCTAATATATTTTTTGTATATTCAGATTTAGATCGAAGAAAATCTGTGTCTTCTATTCTGATAAGAAATTTTCCACCTATTTTTTGTGCATACAACCAGTTGAATAGTGCTGTTCGCGCTGTCCCAATATGAAATAAACCCGTTGGACTCGGGGCTAGTCTTAAACGTTTTTCCAAATTTCTTTTAGAAAAAACGGGACCGACGGGATTCGAACCCGCAACTTCCGCCGTGACAGGGCGGTGCTCTAACCAGTTGAACTACGGTCCCAGGGTTTTGTTCTAAATTTATTTAGAACTTCATTCTTAAAATTATCAGATCATAATACTTAATTTATGGGGTTGTAATAAAAAAAATTTATTAATTTGAGGATTTACAGAAATAATTAGTTCATCAACTGTCTTAGTATAAACAACTATTTATTTTTGAGGTCTAAAACCAGCAGGCTCTATCAACCTAACTTGATTGCCTCTAGCAGTAAATTCTCTGCCTTGGTCACTTTGTACGACAACCCTCCCGCCAGACTTAACTCTGATAACTCTTGCACGGACCCATCCTAAAGCTGCTGATTCGAGGACTTTAACTACGTCCCCAGGTTGAAGATCTAACTCCATCTTATGAAAAAATGATTTACATAATGTTGATCAAACGCGTCGTGGAGGACTTGAACCCCCGACATCAGGTTTTGGAGACCTGCGTTCTACCAACTGAACTAACGACGCATTTAAATGATTATAAGCGTCTTTGTGAACAATAAGTTGATTAATTTACAACTTTATCGATCAAAGCGTTGTTTTACGCGAGTAGCTTTTCCTACTCTATCTCTCAGATAGAATAACTTAGCTCTTCTTACTTTACCTCTACGTTCAACTTTTAGAGAGGCAACCTGTGGACTATGTAGCATAAATACTCTTTCAACACCTATACCCTGAAAAATTCTTCTAACTGTAATAGTCTGGTTAATACCTCCATGCCTTTTTGCTATGACAACGCCTTCATAAGGTTGGACTCTTTCTTTATTACCTTCTGTAATTTTTACTCCAACTTTAACAGTGTCCCCAACATATATTTCAGGTAATTCTTTTTTTAATTGTTCATTTTCAAATTCCTTAATAAGATTGGACGCGCTTAAGGTTTGCGTAGTCTCAGAAACCGTATTTTTTGCTTTTTGTTCAACTGTTACATCAACTGATGCGTCAGCTTTAATACCAGTTTCTAATTCCCTCTCTTGTTTCTCTTTGGCCATTTTGGTCTTTATTGTCTTACAAGTTCTATATCTTAACCTTTTGACTCGCCTTTAGTAACCTTTTTGGTAAATGAAATTGTTTTTGAAAACATTTGGAATCCTGTTACGAGCATCCATAAAATTCCAAGGGAATTCAATATTACGTATATAAGTTCTCCATTACTTCCAAGCCATTCGCCCTCATGGAGAGACATTAACCAATGAACTTGTTCTCTAGAGTAACCTAGTAAATCTTTTGAAACCCTATAAAGAAGACCAGTAATTGAAGATATAAATAATGGAAGAAAAACCCAGGGCGCCAAAGCCTTATGAAATTGCCTAGAATTAAAAAAAGTTTTCATTTTTGTTCCTTTCCCATTGTTATTGATAGATTTAAGGTAGCCAAGACCATAAAGGCTATTTTGAAGATATTTACCTATTACTATTATTTATTCCAATGAGACATTTTGCAGATCTTTTGTTAAATAAAAATAATTCCAAAGCTAATGATCAAGTTCCTTTTATTCAGAGGAGGAGAGGAATCGAAATAAAGTCTTCACGGGAAATCAATTTAATGAAAAAATCTAGCAGAATTGTGGCAACTGTTTTGAGTGAAATTAATGACTTAATTAAACCCGGAATGAGTACAAAAGATTTAGATGATTTTGCAGAAAAGAGGATAAAAAGTTTTGGAGCTGTGCCAAGTTTCAAGGGCTACCATGGATTCCCTTCTAGTATATGTTCTAGTATTAATAATGAGGTTGTCCATGGGATTCCAAGTAAAAATAAAATAATTAAAAATGGTGATTTGGTTAAAATTGATACAGGGGCATATTTAGATGGTTTCCATGGAGATAGTTGTATATCAATTTGTGTAGGAGAAGTTAGTCCAAAGGCTCAAAAACTTAGTGACATAGCTTATAAAGCATTGTATGCGGGGCTTTCCAAAATCAAAGCTGGTAATACACTCTTAGAAGTTGCTGGGGAAATCGAGGATATTGTTTTAAAAAATGGTTTTAGTGTTGTGGAAGACTATACAGGTCACGGAGTCGGAAGAAATCTTCATGAAGAACCATCGGTATTTAATTTTCGGACCAAAGAATTGCCCAATGTCGTACTTCGTGAAGGAATGACATTAGCTGTGGAGCCTATTGTTAATGAAGGGACTAAATTTTGTAAAACTTTGAATGATAGATGGACCGTAATAACAACAGATGGAAAATTGTCGGCCCAATGGGAGCATACAATAGTTGTTTTAAAAGATGGTATTGAAATATTGACAGATAGAGATTTCTAAAAACTATGATTTGTACTTATAGATAATTTGGCAATACAAAAAATTAAAAAATTCTTTTAAAGGAAAAAGTAGGTAGGTTAAAGGATTTGGACTAATTATTATTAAATATTTTTTTGAATTAGCTAAATTATAAATTTTTTTTGAAACAAATTTGGGACTCATTATTCCGATAGGATTTAGTTCTGATTTGAAAGGCCCTAAGATAATTTTTTTAATTATTAATTTTTTCTTTGTATTTTTATCCAAAAGATTTTTTTTAAAAGAAACTAATTGACCAATAAGGGATTTACTAATCTCATATGACGGATTTAGGGCTGGTAATATTTCTGCTTCAGATGTGTTTATCCAAATTTCTTTTTTTATAAGTGAATCATTGCTTAGAGCAATGTCTTCAAATAAATTTAAAAATTTGAATTTGCTTAATGCATTTATTTCTATTGAGTTTTCATAATTGGAATTTTCTCTACTCAAATCATAGATACCATGGTTCAAAATTAAAATGTCTATCTTCTTTAATTGTTTTTTTAATGAAGACTCCTTTCCACATTCCCATTTAATCCATTCATTTGGAGATTCAAGATTTATTTCATAATTAGTTTTACTATGAGTAAATCCAATCACCTTATATCCTTTTTGTCGAAACAACTTCGTTAATTCTTTCCCTAGCGCACCTGAGGCTCCAGTAATACCTATAGTTTTTTCGTTTTTGGTTGAATTTATCATTTTGCTTGATTTTGATGAGATACCAAAGAACTAAAATAAATTTACCAAAAAAAGATTATTTATATTTTAAAACTCATAAATAAATATTTGTTTAGTTCTGAAAAAAATATTATCTTAAACCTATTGATGAATAATTTTACTAATTATGAGCGATATATTATTAATTGGTTCATGTGAGCCATTTAGTGGTAAGTCTGCAATGGTTCTTGGGATAGCAAAAAAACTTTTACAGAAGAAAAAAAAAGTACGAATCGGAAAACCGCTAGCAACATGTATAGAACTTACTAATCTTCCTTCAATGTCTTATGAAGGATTAATAGATGATGATGTTAAGTTTATTGGATCTACATTAAATATCGAAGAGGAGAATTTAATTTCCTCAGTAGGATTATTGGATAATATATCTGCTGAAAAAAGAATCTTTAATAAAGACTTACTCCCAGGAAAAGGTTTTGATCAGATTGAAGGATTGGTTAATGATGATTTTGAAGGTCTGAATATTTTAGAGGCAGCTGGAAGTCTTCATGAAGGTATGATTTATGGCTTAAGTCTCCCACAACTAGCTAAGGATTTAGATGCGAAAGTTTTAATTGTGAATTTATGGGAAGATTGTAAAAGTGTGGATGCCTTACTTGATGCGAAAAAACAATTAGGAGAAAAATTGGCCGGAGTTGTATTGAACGGGGTTTTGCCACAAGAAGTCGAAAAAGTTAAAAATGAAATAATACCTTCTCTTAAAGATCTGGATATTGAAGTGTTTGGGGTAATGCCTAAATCACCACTTCTTAGAAGTGTCACAGTCGGAGAGCTTGTAAGAAGACTAGATGCCCAAGTAATTTGTTGCCCTGAAAAAGATCAATTGCTTGTTGAAACATTAAGTATTGGTGCAATGGGGGTGAATTCTGCAATGGAATTTTTCAGGAGAAGACGAAATATGGCTGTAGTTACTGGAGCTGATAGAACTGATATCCAACTAGCTGCTTTGGAGGCTTCGACTCAATGCCTAATTTTAACTGGTATAGGAGACCCCTTGTCACAATTGATTCATAGAGCGGAGGAATTGGAGGTGCCAATTTTAAAAGTGGAATTGGATACTCTTTCCTCCGTAGAAATTATTGAACAAGCTTTTGGTCATGTCAGAATACATGAATCAATTAAAGCTTCTTATGCTATTCAATTAGTTCAAGAGAATGTAAATTTACAAAGAATTCTCGAAAAGATAGATTTTCCCTGCAATTTTTCAGATAAATGCTAATTTCAAATATAGGAACTATATTATTTTGAGTCGCTCTTTAGATCTACCAGCAACTGAAGGCGTTGATGCCTTAGCTCAAGAACTTGCAAAGCTCCAAGATAATGGGAAAAGGAGAATTGCTTTTTTGGGCAGTAGACACGTGCCAGTTGTCGATATCCACTTAATTGAGTTGATTGCAAGGTCGTTAGCAGAGGAAGGACATAATATCCTCACTTCAGGATCACAAGGTGTCAATGCGGCTGTTATACGAGCTGTCTTAGATATTAATCCATCATTATTAACTGTTTTATTACCACAAAGTCTTGATAGACAAATACCCGAAATAAAGGATCAACTCGAAAGGGTTATGCATTTGGTTGAAAAAAGTGAAAATGATGAATTACCTTTGCCACTTGCAAGCAGTCTTTGTAATCAAGAAATTATTACTAGGTGCGATCAATTAATATGCTTTGCCTTTCACGATAGTGAAACTTTATTAAATAGTTGTAGATGTGCGGAAGAAATGGGGAAAGTAGTTAGTTTGTTATTTTTTGATTAAACAAATCCATTTCCCCTTAATTAAAAGATGATTTATGCTAATAATATTTAGCTATTAATAATTTACTATGGCAGAAAGTTTTTCATTTGATGTGGTTTCTGATTTTGATAGGCAGGAATTAGTCAATACTTTGGATCAAGTAAAAAGGGAAATTTCTCAGCGTTACGATCTGAAAGGCACAGACACTTCAGTTGATTTAGATAAAGAAAATATTTTTATAATCACAAATAGCGATTTAACCTTAAATGCTGTTAATGACATAATTAGACAAAAAGCAATAAAAAGAAACTTATCTTTGAAAATATTTGACTACGGCGAAATTCAAATGGTTAGTGGTAATAGAGTAAAACAGACAATTTTATTAAAACAAGGAATTAAACAAGAAATCGCAAAAAATATCAGTAAAAATATTAGAGATCAAATAAAGAAAATTAATGTCAGCATCAATGGAGAAACACTCAGAGTTGCAAGTAAGAGCAAAAATGATCTTCAATTAGCAATTAAGCTTGTTAGTGAGTTGGAAGAGTCTTTGAACATTCCTCTAAAAGCTAGTAACTTTAGATAAAATTTTCAGTAAGAATATTTTTAAAGCATGACATATTATTCAGAAGCTCTCGTTAAATCATTGATTAAGAAAGTAAAAGAATATCCTCGCTTTTCAAAACAAGAAATAGAGAAATTTTGTTGGATGGCTGTACATGAGCATAAGCATGGTGTTTTACCCTCTGAATATGACATAAGAGAAATAGATGAGGACCTTTATTTAGAACTTTTGCAAGAATTCAAATAAAATATCTATTAAATAGTATTTACATTTAAACCTACAATTATTAAAAAAATATTTTAATTAAATGCCTTATCAATGCACTAATTAGTCTATTTAAATATGATTAATTAAAAGAAAAAAATTAAATGTCAACATCCTTTAAAAATGTAACACCAACAGGTCCAGGTGGAACAGCAACATTATTGATTGTATTGTCTTTTACTGGCTTTCTTTTGCTCACCCAATCTCTCTTTGTTGTCCCTTCTGGACAAGTTGCAGTTGTTACAACATTAGGGAAAGTAAGTGGCCCCTCTAGGAGAGCTGGTTTAAACTTTAAACTTCCATTTGTTCAGTCTGTTTATCCATTTGATATAAAAACTCAGGTTCAACCCGAAAAATTTGAAACTTTAACTAAAGATCTTCAAGTTATTAGGGCTACAGCTACCGTAAAGTACTCAGTAAAACCTAACGAAGCAGGAAGAATCTTCGCAACAATTGCAAGCAGAAATAGCGATGTTTATCAAAAAATTGTTCAGCCATCTTTGCTCAAAGCTTTAAAATCCGTGTTTTCTCAATATGAGCTAGAAACAATTGCTACTGAATTCGCAGTAATTTCTGAAAAAGTAGGTGATACGGTTGCACAAGAATTAAATTCATTCGATTATGTAGATGTTAAAAGTTTAGATCTTACTGGATTAGAGATTGCTGAGGAATATAGAGCTGCTATTGAACAAAAGCAAATAGCAGGTCAGCAATTATTAAGAGCAAAGACAGAAGTCGAAATTGCTGAACAAGAAGCACTTAGATACGAGACATTAAATAGAAGTCTTGACGATCAAGTACTTTTCAAATTATTTCTCGACAAATGGGATGGTAGCACACAAGTTGTTCCTGGCCTACCAGGTTCAGAAGGTGGAAGTCCCCCAGTAATTGTTGGTGGTAAGAGATAATTATTTAAAAAATAATCCTTCTATACAATTCAAATCATTTTACATTTTTTTATTTAAGAAAAAATGTAAAATGATTATTTTTTTATTGCATTAAAAGATTCGTCAAAAGCCTCGATAGTTTTATCAATTTCATCTTCGCTGTGAGCTAGAGATGTGAAACCAGCTTCGAAGGGACTTGGCGCTAGGTAAATTCCTCGTCTAAGCATTTCTCTATGCAACTTACCAAAAAGTTCGGCATCATTTGTTTTGGCTTCATCAAAGTTCCTGACTGGCCCATCACATAAGAAAAATCCAAACATTGCGCTTACATTTCCACCGTTAATAGCGATACCGTTATTTTCTGCAGACTGAATTATCCCTTCAATTAATCTGGAGGTTGTTGAATCAAGTTTATCGTATGTACCATCTTGTTTAAGCAGTTCAAGAGTTTTTATTCCAGCAGTCATTGCTAGTGGATTACCGCTCAAAGTACCTGCTTGGTAAACCGGTCCTGAAGGAGCTACCATTGACATTATTTCTTTCTTGCCTCCATAAGCTCCAACAGGTAGGCCTCCTCCAATTACTTTCCCAAGGGTGGTTAAATCAGGAGTAACCCCAAACTTTTCTTGAGCGCCTCCATAACTTATTCTGAATCCAGTCATTACTTCATCAAAAACTAATAAGGATCCATTCTCAGTGGTTAATTCTCTTAATCCTTCCAAGAATCCAGGCTCTGGAGTAATAAATCCAGCATTACCTACAATAGGCTCCAGTATAACTCCTGAAATGGCATCAGGATTTTCTGAAAATAATTTTTTTACTGCTTCAAGGTCATTGTAGGGAGCCGTAAGTGTGTTGGCAGTTGTTGTCCGAGGAACACCAGGGGAATCCGGTAAACCTAGAGTGGCAACACCTGATCCTGCTTTAACTAAAAACATATCTGCATGACCGTGATAGCAACCGTCAAATTTAATAACTTTATCTCTTCCCGTATATGCTCGCATAAGTCTCAAAACAGCCATGCATGCTTCTGTTCCACTATTAACAAATCTGACCAT
>CACGJI010000010.1 GCA_902573335.1 uncultured Synechococcaceae cyanobacterium
AACCTCTTTAGGAATTGCTTCAAGTAAAACGGGATTAAACCCAACTGGTGTACAAAGACAACTTTCTTTTTCAAGTGCGGCTGAACCATATCTTTTTTGAATTGCATCTTTATGATCGAATTGATTAGATGCTTTATTCGATGTGTTTGTATTACAGCAACTTTCAGACATATTATTAAATGGACTCTTAATAAATATAGCCAAAAAAAAGCCCCTAAAAAAAGGGGCTTTTAATTTGTTTAATTAAATTATTTAGTGTAATTAACACCTCTGTAATTTAATTCTGCTTTTTCATTACTTGAAGAAGCGTCATCCATTCTGTTGGTGTATACGTTTCTTCTGTAGGTAAGTTCAACAAGTTGCTTTTTAGCAGCTTCTTTGTTTTGAACGTAGTTTTTACCTCTGTAAGTTAAAGTAGTCATGTTTCGATGTGACAACACGGCCATCCCCCGTTCCATGGTATGACTCGAACTGCGCCCTCAAATGAGGGTGAACGAAAAAGTAGCAATTGCTACCAAATTATTATAAGCTTATTTTTAACAGGATGTCTAGCTTTTACAAATAGAAACGAAGATTTAATGTTTTTTTAATTATTATCTTTGGTAAATTTTTCTATAAATAGTCTCCATAAAGGTTTATGTTTATATTTGGTTTAATCTTCATATAACTATTTTTTTTATGACAGGATTTTTATATTTCTTGGGAAATACTTTAAGGTGGCCAGTCCTAAAGCCAAAAGAATTTTTTTCCCTACATGCGTATTTTTCAATTATTTATTTGATAACTTTTACTTTGAGTAAGTACGATATATGCCAATCAAATTTAGTTTTTACTCTAGGAATTCTTGCTCCTCTTTTAATCGCTATTGGCCAAGGACTTCCAGTTGATTGCCTTGATATGGAATCATCTTTGTTGAATGAATTAAAAACTAAGTGAAATTTTTTAGTAAAAATTTTTTATAATACCTGAACAACTTCGCTTATTTCAGGAATCATTTCTTTTAACTTCCTTTCAATACCCATTTTTAGAGTCATAGTGCTACTAGGGCAACTACCACATGCCCCTTGAAGTCTGACTTTGACAATTGGACCATCTATTTCTGCAATCTCTACATTACCTCCATCAGAAATTAAAAAAGGTCTTAGCTCGTCAAGGACTTTTTCTACATTTTCGTTTGTCAGTGAGAGTGTTTCAGTACTCATAATTTTGAATTAACTTTATAATAAGCCTAGAAAGAAATCTGATTAATTGCAAAAAAGATAATTTTCTGTTGTGACTTCATCTAAAAATCCCACTAATGACAATAATTGCTTTGATGCAGTCTTAGTAGGAGCCGGAATAATGAGCAGTACTTTGGCCCTCCTAATTTCAGAGGTTTTACCAGATATAAATTTTCTTATTATAGAAAAATTAAATGCTCCAGGAAGTGAAAGTACTGGTGCTTTTAATAATGCAGGTACGGGACATGCGGCTAATTGCGAATTAAACTATACACCTTTAGATGAAAAAGGAAATATAAAAATAGATAAAGCGCTCTCAATAAATCGATCTTTTGAAAACTCCATGTCTTTATGGGCCTCATTGTATGAAGCAGGGAAAATTGATATAGAGAAGTTTTTAAAATTTATTCCTCATATTAGCTTTGTGTCTGGTCAGGATAATATTTCTTTTTTAAAAAAAAGATTTCAGAAAATGACCGAAAATCCTGAATTTATTGATATGGAATTTTCTACATCTTTTAATGAAATTTCATCATGGGCTCCTCTAATAACAAAAGATAGGAATCTATTTGCTAAGATTGCTGCTACCAAAATAGGTAGAGGAACAGATATTAATTTTGAGGCTCTCACAAAAGAGTACTTATCATTAGTTTCTTTAAATAAAAATGTAGAAATTAGGTACAAAACAGAATTAGTAGATTTAAAGAAAATTGATAATAAAAAATGGGAACTAGAAATTAATTCAGAAGGCAGAAAAACTTCAATTAGAACTGGTTATGTTTTTCTTGGTGCTGGTGGAAAAACAATTAATTATTTGCAAAAATCGAAAATTCCAGAAGCAAAAAGTTATGGTGGATTTCCTGTGAGTGGGAAATGGCTCATTTGCGAGAAAAAAGATCTGACAGAAAAACATAACTCAAAAGTTTATGGCAAGGCTGATATTGGTTCGCCACCAATGTCTGTACCTCATTTAGATACCAGATGGATTGATAATAAAAAACTTCTTTTATATGGACCTTTTGCTGGATTTACAACAAAATTTCTAAAGCAAAGCTCATACTTTGACTTATTTAGTTCAATTAAAAAGAATAATATTTTTTCTATGTTAGACGTCGGTTTCAAGAACAACGATTTAATTAATTACCTAATATCGCAATCATTAAAGAACCATAACTCAAGAGTTGAAAATTTAAAGAATATGATGCCATCAGCTAATCCCTCTGATTGGTATTTAAAGAATGCTGGTCAAAGAGTCCAAATAATTAAAAAAACTGAAGTTGGTGGTTCTTTGAAATTTGGAACGGAGATTGTGAATTCATCTGATGGATCATTATCTGCTTTATTGGGAGCCTCTCCCGGAGCAAGTACTGCGGTCTCAATTATGGTTAAGGTTCTAGAAAAATCTGTTTTATTTTTAAACGACAAGCATAATCTTCAAAAAAAAATAAATGACTTAATTTATCCAGAACTATCAGACTCTGAAAATAAAAGTACCTTTATACAAGACATCAAAAAAAGAAATAATTCTATTTTTGGTTTCCATCCATAATTCTAATTAGCTAGTATGAATCAAGATGTAATAAGAGGAGATTTTTTCTTTCTATATGACTGATATATCGGTTTCCAAAATTAGAAATTTCTGCATAATCGCTCATATTGACCATGGTAAATCTACCCTTGCTGATAGGTTGCTCCAAGATACTGGTACTGTGCAGCAAAGGGATATGCAAGAACAATTTTTGGATAGTATGGATCTTGAGAGAGAAAGAGGAATTACTATCAAGTTACAGGCCGCTAGGATGAAATATAAAGCTGACGATTCTCAAGAATATGTTTTGAATTTAATTGATACACCAGGACATGTTGATTTCTCTTATGAGGTTAGTAGATCTCTTCAAGCTTGTGAAGGCGCTTTACTCGTTGTTGATGCAAGTCAAGGAGTAGAAGCTCAAACATTAGCTAATGTTTATCTTGCCTTGGAAAATAATCTTGAAATAATTCCTGTTTTAAATAAAGTTGATTTACCAGGTGCTGATGCTGAAAAAATAAAACAAGAAATAGAGGAAATTATTGGACTAGATACATCCAATGCAATAAATTGTTCAGCAAAAACTGGAGTTGGTATTAAAGATATTTTGGAAGCAATCGTAAGAAGAGTACCTCCTCCTCAAGATGAAATTAAACTACCTACAAAGGCTCTCATTTTTGATTCTTATTATGATCCTTACAGAGGAGTTATTGTTTATTTCAGGGTGATATCTGGGTCTCTAAATAAGAGAGAAAAGATATTATTAATGGCGAGTAAAAAAAATTATGAACTGGATGAGATAGGAATAATGGCTCCTGATCAGCAGCAAGTTGATGAATTACATGCAGGAGAAGTTGGTTATTTAGCTGCTTCTATAAAATCAGTTGCTGATGCGAGAGTGGGAGATACTATTACTCTTCTAAATTCACCTGCAAATGATCCTTTGCCTGGTTACAAGACTGCAAATCCTATGGTTTTTTGTGGCTTATTCCCTACTGATGCTGATCAATTCCCAGATTTAAGAGTATCTCTTGAAAAATTACAATTATCTGATGCAGCTTTAAAATATGAACCCGAAACCAGTAGCGCAATGGGCTTCGGATTTAGGTGCGGATTCCTAGGACTTCTTCATATGGAGATTGTTCAAGAAAGATTAGAAAGAGAATATGATTTGGATCTAATCGTAACTGCACCATCAGTTATCTATAAGGTTAATTTAAATCAGCAAGAACATATCTTTATTGATAATCCTTCTACAATTCCTGATCCACAACTTAGAGAATCAATAGAAGAGCCTTACGTGAAAATGGAAATTTATGCACCCAATGAATTTAATGGAACATTAATGGGTTTATGTCAGGAAAGAAGGGGAGTATTCCTAGATATGAAATACATAACAACAGATCGAGTTACTTTGATTTATGAAATTCCATTAGCAGAAGTAGTTACAGATTTCTTTGATCAAATGAAAAGTAGGACCCAAGGTTATGCATCAATGGAATATCACTTGATTGGCTATAGAAAGAATGACCTTGTTAGATTAGATGTTCTAATAAATTCAGAAAGAGCAGATCCATTAACTTCGATTGTTCATAAAGATAAGGCATATGGAATTGGCAGAAGTTTAGTTGAGAAATTAAAAGAACTAATTCCAAAACAACAATTTAAAATACCTATTCAAGCATCAATAGGTAGCAGGATTATTGCAAGTGAAAGTATTAGTGCTTTGAGAAAAGATGTTTTATCTAAATGTTATGGAGGTGATATTTCTAGGAAAAAGAAACTTTTAAAGAAACAAGCTAAAGGTAAAAAGAGGATGAAGGCAATGGGTAAAGTTGAAGTCCCTCAAGAAGCTTTCATGGCAGTCCTTAAATTAAACCAGTAATTTTTTAAATTTAAAATTTATAGCTATTTGTTTTTTAAAAAAATTGGGTATATTTCAGTCATATCTGTAAAAAAAAGATTTTGGATATTAACTCATTTAATCGTGTCGGCGTAAATATCAGAAAAGCTGGATTTCTAATTGTACTTATTTACCTTATTGTTGTTTTAATAATGAAATTTTTAGAGGCCAATAATTTTTTTGGTTATTCATTTTCAACGTTAAGCAATGATATCTTTGCCCCTCCTTCGCTTAATCATTTTTGTGGCACAGATAGATTAGGAAGAGATGTTTGCTTAAGAACTTTGCAAGGATCATCCTTAGCTATAGAAGTTGTATTCTTAGCTGTCCTTTTTTCATTAAGTTTGGGTTTGCCATTGGGATTATTAAGTGGATATTTTGGCGGGTTTTTTGATAAATGCTTATCACTAATAATGGATACTATTTTTTCAATACCTGTAATTTTGCTTTCAGTTGTTGTGGCTTTTGTATTAGGTAAGGGTATCCTTAACGCTGCTTTGGCATTGTGTATTGTTTACTCTCCTCAATATTTTAGATTAATCAGAAATCAGACAATATTGGTTAAATCCGAAACTTATGTGGAGGCAGCTAAAGTTTCAGGAGCTGATGTTAAAACAATTATTTTAAAGTATATTCTCCCAAATGTAATAACACCTTTGCCTATTCTGCTTACCCTAAATGCTGCGGATGCAGTCTTGGTATTAGGAAGTTTAGGATTTTTAGGTCTTGGTGTTCCTGCAGATGTCCCAGAGTGGGGAAGTGATTTAAATCTTGCTCTTGCCGCTTTACCTACAGGTATATGGTGGACGGCTTTGTTCCCAGGTTTGGCAATGTTTTTTTTAGTTTTAGGTCTTTCTTTTATAGGAGAGGATCTTGAAGATATTTTTGATAGTCAAAATTCTGAATAAATTTAGTTATCTGTAGTAGGATCAAGTTCTCCTTGATCATTCAACTTTGGATATTCTTTAGCTGATTTTTTATACACCTCAGCTAATTGTGGGTAACACCATTCAAAAAGTGTTTTTTGATATTCATCTATATTTAAACCTTCTCCATTAGCGGGCAAAATACCTTTATTTTTTCTTTGGCGAATAGCTTCAAATAATAATATGGAAGCAGCAACTGAAACATTCAGAGATTGAACCATACCTCTCATAGGTATAAAAATTGATTGATCAACCATTGATATAAGTTCATTACTTAGTCCCCATTTTTCTGCTCCTAAAACAAAACATGTATTTTGAGAATAATCAAAATTTCTATAATCTACTGATTCACTATTAAGAGTCGTTCCATATAATTTAAAACCCTTTTTCTTTAAATCAGATATTGCCGTGAGAGTGTTTTCATGAGTATTCAGTTTTACCCATTTTTGACTTCCTTGAGCAGTACTATTAAAAGTCTTAACGGCATTCGTTTTGCTAATAAAATTTGCTTCGAAAACTCCTGCTGCATCACATGTTCTTAATATCGCGGATAAATTATGTGGTTTATTTACATCCTCAACTAAAACAGTCAAGTTTTTCATTCTGCAATCTAAAACACTTTTGATTCGTTCAAATCTTCTTGGCAAAATTGACATTTATAATTTTTTCACACTTTTAAATTATATTCAAAAAATATTGATTACCTATTAAATCTCTTGGTTTATAATATTTTGGTAGTTTGAATTAACTAAATGGCATACATAGAATGGGACTATACAGTAATAACAAGTATGGTAGAAAAACAAGGGTGGGATTTACCTGAGCGTGAATCTGAGCAATGGAATAAATTTAACGATGAATTAGGAGAAAAAATGAGAGGTGTTGGACTTGTTTTTGAAAAATATTGTAAATTTACTCCTGACGTAGGAGAAGGAGTTCATCTTTTAGATGACTGATCATAAATAGTTTTAAACCATTGATGTATCCCTTAATCAATGGTTTATTATTTTATAAGATAATATAATTTCACTAAATTAGAACTGGCAATTATTAAGGCTTTATAAAGCTTGTACTCTAAAAAAAAATTTTTATCCCACAAAAAAGTTTTTTAATTTATATATTTAAATAAAAATATGAAAAATAAATTAACCTTTTTATATGATGGTGGTTGTCCACTTTGTTTGAGAGAAACAAATTTTCTAAAAAAGAGAGACGTCTTAAATCAAATTACATTTATAGATATTAATAGTAAGGATTATGATAAAACTCTTTTTAATGACATCTCATATTCAGAAGCCATGTCAAACCTTCATGGGATTATGGAAAATGGTGAAATTATTAGGGGACTAGATGTACTTGCATATTCTTATGAATTAGTTGGTTTAGGTTGGGTTTATTATCCCTTGAAGATTAAATTCTTTTCTCCCATATTAAGACTAGTATACAAATATTGGGCAAAATATAGACTTCAAATTACAGGTAGATCCGATATTGAAAAACTTTGTACTTCACAATGTGAATTATAAATATGGAAAGTATCGACATAGACAGAATAATAGAAATGTGTTGGGAAGATAGAACACCGTTTGAAGCTATCAAGTATCAATTTGGTTTGAAAGAGGAAGATGCGATAAAAATTATGCGTCAAAATCTTAAACCCAAATCCTTCAAAGTTTGGAGAAAGAGAGTTTCGGGAAGAAATACAAAACATATGGCGCTTAAAGATTCAACTAGATTTAAATCTACTCATAAAAGAAAATTATAAATTTTGCAAAATCTTTCTACTAAAACTTGTCCTGTTTGCAATAGGCCGTTCGAGTGGCGTAAAAAATGGAAAAACTGCTGGGATGATGTTATCTACTGTTCAAAAAGATGCAGTAAAAGAAAGTCAAAAAGATGAAACAAGTATCAATTATTTTCCCGAATCAACTTTTTAGAGAAAGCCCAATCTTAAAAATAAATTGTGAAATTTTGATTTTGGAAGACTCATTATTTTTTGGAAATGATAAATTTCATAAATTAATTAACCATAAAAACAAGTTAGTTTTTCATAGAGCATCTATGCTCTCTTATAAAAATTATTTAGAAAAATCTGGCTTTAAAGTTTTATATATCGAAAATAAGAATAATATTTCTACAGTTGACTACTTATCAGAATTTATTAAAGATAAATATCAGAAAATAAATCTCATTGACCCTAATGATTTTTTAATAATTAAGAGGATTAATAATTTTGTTGAAAGTAATAATTTAGCTTTAAATATTTTGCCTTCTCCAATGTTTATGAGTAGTGAAGATTTAAAAAAGTTATTTGCATCAAATATAAAAAAACCTCTTATGGGTAGATTTTATGAGAATCAAAGAAAAAGCCAAAAGATATTAGTTAATCCTGATGATACACCTGAAGGTGGTAAATGGAGTTTCGATGAAATGAACAGAAAAAAATTACCAAAAAAAATAAACATACCTGATAAACCTAAATTACAAAAAAATAAATTCGTAGTTAATGCAGAAAGGTCATTAGCCAATTTTGATATTGAGTTTATTGGAGAAAGTAATAACTTTTTATATCCAACTAATTTTGATGAGGCAGATGAATGGTTAAATGATTTTTTTAAACATAGATTTTCCTTATTTGGAGATTATGAGGATGCTATTTCTAGAGAAAATTCTTTTTTATGGCATAGTTTACTTTCTCCTCTTTTAAATAGCGGCTTATTAACTCCAGATGTAGTAGTAAATAAAGCATTACTTTTTGCAAAAACTAATAATATTCCTATTAACTCTTTAGAGGGTTTTATTCGTCAAATTATTGGCTGGAGAGAATTTATTTGCCTCGTCTATAAAAAGTATGGAACAAAGATGCGAAACAGTAATTTTTGGAATTTTGAAGATAAGCCAATTCCAGAATCTTTTTATCAAGGAAATACAGGAATTGAACCAGTAGACGTTGTTATAAACAATATTATTAAATATGGTTATTGTCACCATATTGAGAGGTTAATGATTATCGGTAACTTCATGCTTCTATGTAGAATTCACCCCAATCAAGTTTATAAATGGTTTATGGAAATGTTTATTGATTCCTATGATTGGGTTATGGTCCCTAATGTTTACGGAATGAGTCAGTTTAGTGATGGAGGTATCTTTTCAACAAAACCATATATATCAAGCTCTAATTATGTAAAAAAAATGTCTAATTTTAAAAGTGGCCCATGGTGTGAAATATGGGATGGCTTATTTTGGAAATTTATCAAAGATAATGAAAGCTTTTTTAGAAAGCAATATCGTCTGGCAATGTTAACGAGAAATCTCGATAAAATGTCAGAGGAAAAATTAAATAATCACTTAAAAACGGCCGATAAATTTTTAAAAGATATTCAATAAATTAAGAGTAATAACCTACTGTTTTTTTGAAAAATTAAAAGAATATTATGTTATTACGAAATATTACAGACTGATGTTAGCTTAGAACGAGAAAAATATATCTAATGGAAATTGGAACACTTTTTTTGAAAAGTAATTTGACGGGTATTATTACTTTTTCTGAATTAGATTGGATAACTACTCATCAATCTAATTTCA
Organism: uncultured Synechococcaceae cyanobacterium; assembly: GCA_902573335.1. Classification (GTDB taxonomy): domain Bacteria; phylum Cyanobacteriota; class Cyanobacteriia; order PCC-6307; family Cyanobiaceae; genus Prochlorococcus_A. Next base: position 9,163 of record CACGJI010000010.1, read on the forward strand.
CAAGGTTGGAGGAATCTATAGCAATTAAACTAGGAAGAATGCTTGATGCAGGATCTATAAATATAGGTTGTCGTTTAAATTGCTGATTAAGTTTTATTTTATTAATGAAGTATAAAGAAGAGAAAAAATTATTTTTTCGGGAAATAATTCACTCTTTAAATATCTTTCTTTTTTTAGGATTTAATTTAACACTAATCTCTATCTTAGGTTTTATTTGGTTAAATTCCTCAATTGAAAAAGTAGTTTAAATTTTTAAATTTTTTGTATATTTAAGTTATCTTTAAAAATAAATTTATATTTTGAGTATTGGATATTTACAAAGGAAAGCTGCATGGGAGATTTTATTAAAAGTTAGTTCTGGTGATTTTTCTGATCATGCTCTTGATAAGGTTTTAAAAAATTATCAATTTAATCCTCTTGACATTGCTTTTATTACTGAATTGTCTTTTGGATGTATAAGATATAGAAAATTTCTTGATCTTTGGGTGGATGATACATCAAAAATAACTCATAAAAAGCAGCCTCCAAAATTAAGATGGCTTTTACACATAGGTTTATATCAACTATTAAAAATGGATAAAATTCCATTTCCTGCAGCTATTTCAACCACTGTAGAAGTAGCTAAAAAAACAGATTTAAAGGGTTTAGCAGGAACTGTTAATGCAATATTAAGGAATGCATCTAGAAAATTAAAACATGAAATTTTTCCAAAATTATCTTCTGATAAAAAAGAAAGAATTTCATATCTTGAGTCATTGCCATTATGGCTAGTAAATGATCTTTATAAATGGTTTGGCAATAGCAAGGGTGAAAATATAGTAAAGGCATTTAATAAAAAACCTTCAATTGATTTGAGAATTAATCCACTAAAAACTGATTTAGATAAATTTTTGAAAGTTCTGCATGAAAATAAAATTGATGCAGAAATTATTAAAGAATTAAATAATGGAATTACTTTAAAATCTAATCCAAGATCTATAAAAAATTTACCGGGATATAGTGATGGACTTTGGACAATTCAAGATAGGTCTTCTCAGTGGATAGCACCACTCTTAAATCCAAAAGAAGGTGAAAAAATTTTAGATGCTTGTGCAGCGCCAGGAAGTAAGTCTACCCACCTAGCAGAATTAACAAATGATAGTGCTGAAATCCTGGCTGTAGATAGATCAGTAAAAAGATTGAAAATACTTCAATCAAATTTAGAAAGGTTAAATTTAAAATCTGTAAATACACTCAGGGCTGATGCAAGAAGTTTGATTGAATTAAATCCAGAGTTTACATCTTATTTTGATAAGATTTTGTTAGATGCTCCATGTTCTGGGATTGGAACTCTCTCAAGGAATCCAGATTCTAGATGGTCTTTAAGTAAAGAAAAAATAAAATATTTAACTTTATTACAGGAAAAACTATTGGAGAATATTTTTCCTCTTTTGAAAAAAGGTGGAACTTTAGTTTATTCAACTTGTACTATTTGTCCCGATGAAAATAATCTATTAATTGAAAGATTTATTGAAAAAAACAAAGTTTTAAAATTGGTTAGCCAAAAGCAAATTTTACCTAGCTTAGACTATCCAGGTGATGGATTTTATTCTGCAATAATTTCTTATAAATCTTAAAAATATAATTTATTATTTAATTGGTATTTTATAAATTTTAGTTATAAATTTCTTCCACAAATAAGCTGCATTTCCACTAGATAATTCAGATTCTTTGTTATCGTCATAACCTATCCAAATACCTGTTGTAAGTTTATCAAGTGAACCAATAAACCAAAGATCTTTATTTCCATCAGATGTTCCTGTTTTCCCATAAATTTTTTTTCCTTCTATAAAGGCTGCTTTCGAAGTGCCTTCTTTTACAGATTTTTCAAGAAGTTTATTTATTTGTTTGTTTACGTTTAAATCTAATATTTTCTTGGAAATAGATTTGTTTACCCAAATAGGTTGTTTATTAAATGACTCTATTTTTTCTAAGATGCTGGTGCTTTGAATCTTCCCATTATTATTTATTGCAGAATATGCTTTTGTGATATTTAAAAGATTATCTCCATAGGAGCCAATAGCTAATGATGGGAATTCCTCAAACTTTTGCTCATAACCTAGGCCAAATGAATTCGCTAGATTAATAATATTTTTTAAGCCGATTTTTTTTGTTATTGATATTGGAACAATATTGGATGAACTTTTAAATGATTCAATCAAAGATATTGAACCTCTATACTCTTCTGAAAAATTTTTTGGGCAATAATTTTCCCAGCATCTTGGTAAGTCTTCAAATTTATCTCTTAATTGTATACCTTCTATTAATGCAGCAGCATAAGGAATTATTTTAAAAGTAGAACCTAAAGGTCTTACAGATGTAATTACTCTATTATATTCATTAATTGAGGGATTTTTACTGGTTATCATTGTCCGGATTAGTCCTGTGTTTGACTCAATTGATAACAGTGCAAATTCAAGTTGTTTAGGCCCAGCATATCTTGATATTTTCTGAGCTTTTTCTTGCCAATCTTTGTTGATAGAAGATTTAATTCTTAAAAATTTGTAATCATTATTATTTTCAATTTTTTTATCTGTTTCCTGAAGAATAAAATTTATTAGTAATTTATCATCTAAAAAATTATCAGCTTTTTGATAATTTAAGTTTATTTTCTCTTTAATAGCCTTATTCTTATCCTCAAGAGAAATATATCCATCAATGTACATTGATTCAAGGACTTTATTTCTATTGTTAATAGCTAGTTCTATATTTTGATAAGGAGAATAAATTGATGGCGCTGGAGCTAATCCTGCAATTAATGCCATCTCTGATAATGTTAATTCTTCTATGAGTTTTCCAAAATAAATTTGTGAAGCTTCGTTAACCCCGTATGCTCCTGATCCTAAATAAATATTATTTAAATATAATTTTAAAATTTGATTTTTATCATATTTAAATTCAAGTATGAGTGATAAAAATATTTCTTTGATTTTTCTTTGAAAACTTAAATCATTATTTAAAAAAAGTAATCTGGAAACTTGTTGAGTAATCGTACTTCCTCCTTCTTTAACATAACCACTTCTAATATTTTGAATAAGAGCTCGTGAAATACTTTTTAAATCTATTCCATTATGTTTATAAAATCTTTTATCCTCCGAAGAGATAAAAGATTGTTTAAGAAAAAATGGAATTTTATGTTTACTATTATCTATTTCAAATTTGCGGCTTAATTTGCTTAGTATCTTATTATCAGAAGATGTTATTACATAAGAAAAATTGGTTATCCTATACCCTTTCTTTTTAGTTACATCAAATTTTAATGTAGTAAATATTAGACTAAAAATATAAAAAGATATTCCAGAAAAAATTAATATTGGAATTATTAAAACAAAAGATTTGGATTTAATCTTTTGCACCTTAAGTAACTAAAAAACTATGTCCTATAGCTAAAGCTGTAACTAACATTCCAGTTATAAGGAATGGTTGGGCACTTGCTTGATATTTGACATCAAACTTTAGAGGATCTCTCAGTAACCACATATCTTGAAATGTAATTTGTGGTATTACCAATAAAACCAAAATTACCGAGGCTAAATGTTGGCCAATAATGACTAATACTACAACCATTGCTAATTGAAAAATGTCAATCAGTCCCGCGCTTATTCTACTTGCATTTTTAATTCCAAATACTACCGGTAAAGAATTTAAGCCTAGCTTTGAGTCCCCTTCAACACTTTTGAAATCATTAATAACAGCAATTCCAAGTCCAGAAAGGCTATAAGCAAGCGTAAGTAATGCCGTCACAATAGTTAATTTCCCAAACAAGGCTTGTCCTGCCCACCAAGGTAAAGCTATATATGATGCGCCTAATGCATAATTACCAAGCCAGCCATTCTGTTTTAATTTAAGGGGTGGAGCAGAATATATATAACTAACAAAAGATCCTCCTAATGCTAAAAGTAAGACGGAGGGAAAGTTATGTTTAGCATATAAATCTAATAGAAAAGCAACAATTAAACCTGCAATAAGTAATACCCATATTTGAATTTTTACGTCTTTAATTGAAATTTTTCCAGAGGGAATTGGTCTATTTGGTTCGTTAATTGCATCAATTTCTTTATCAAAAAAATCATTTATTGTTTGTGTATAACCTGCCAGAAGTGGCCCACTCATTAACATACATGCTAGTGAAGCTAAAACATTACTAAATGTCCATTCAAAATTTCCACTTGCGGCTGCTCCACAAATAACTCCCCATATCAAAGGGATCCACGTAATTGGCTTCATTAACTGTATACGAAGTTTCCATATACTTGAAGTTTCAGATGCACCCTTAATTCCTAATAGTTGTTTTGGATCATTCACTTTACTCTTTAACCTTTCTCAATTTCTTCTGGGAAAAACCAGTTTTGTTTACCATTCTGAAATTTTGCAGTGATTCCAATACTCCTGCCATCTGTCATCTTATAGCCTGTTATTACGGCTTTAGGATTAGAGGATATTTGATCAATTAATTTCGCTGGTAGTCTATCTTTTACTTTGTTAATGTTGATTTTGATTTTACTACCGATTTTGGGTAATAATTTTGTTTCAGCCATAAGAGGTAAAATGGAAGCTATTATGCAAGATTAACAGCATTTGGACAATTTTTACTAAAATGGTAGCTCTTCGTTTAATTCCTTGTTTAGATGTCGCCAATGGCAGAGTCGTTAAAGGTGTAAATTTTGTTAACTTGAGAGATTCAGGTGATCCTGTTGAATTAGCTTGTAGATATTCTGATGAAGGCGCAGATGAATTAGTATTTTTAGATATTAGAGCAAGTGTGGAAAATAGAAATACATTAGTTGACCTTGTTTCTAGGACAGCAAAATCAGTAAAAATCCCTTTTACAGTAGGTGGAGGAATAGATTCTGTTTCTTCTATTAATGATCTTTTAAGAGCAGGAGCGGATAAAGTGAGTTTGAATTCTTCAGCCGTAAGAAATCCTTATTTAATTTCTGAAAGTTCTAGAGAATTTGGTACTCAATGCATCGTTATAGCAATTGATGCTCGAAGAAAAGTTAATAAGGTTGGTGAGTGGGAGGTATATGTAAAAGGAGGGCGAGAAAATACTGGTATAGATGTATTAAGTTGGGCAAAGAAAGTTGAGGAATTAGGCGCAGGGGAAATATTGCTTACTTCAATGGATGGTGATGGAACACAGAATGGATATGATTTGAATTTGACAGAATCTGTTGCAAATATTGTTGATATTCCAGTAATTGCTTCCGGAGGGGCAGGCTCCCTAGAAGATATCTATGATGTTTTCAAAGAAGGGAGGGCATCAGCAGCACTTTTGGCATCATTACTTCATGATAAGAAACTTTCTTTAAAAGAAATAAAAAATTTCCTCCTCGAAAAAAAACTTTCAATTAGACCATATGAATAAAAAGTTTAATTTAATCCCAAAAAGAAATAGGTTGAAAATTTAAAAATGAAATTCATAAAAACTATCGAAGTCAAAAATATATTTAATAAAATTTCTTATAAATATGACTTTTTAAATAATTTATTAAGTTTTGGTCTGCACAGATTATGGAAAAGGCAATTAGTTAATTTATTGGAACCTTTGAATGGTGAAGATTGGGCTGATTTGTGCTGTGGAACTGGAGATTTAGCATTCTTGATTTCTGAGAGAGTTAGTCCAATGGGCTCAATTACTGGAATTGACAGCGCTGAAGATATCTTAAATATTGCAAAGAAAAAATCAGAGCTAAAAAAAAATCAATTTATTAAGTGGGAAATTCAAGATGTATTAGAAATTAATCATTATTCAAAAAATTTTGATGGGATTTGCATGTCATATGGGCTAAGAAACTTGAATAATGTTGAAGAAGGAATAAAAAAAGTTTTTTATCTTTTGAAGGATAATGGAAGGGCAGGATTTTTGGATTTTAATCACTCAACAAAAAGTTCTTTATCCAATATTTTTCAGAAAATTTATTTGAGATTTATTGTTGTAACCATTTCGCGGCTTTTTAATTTAGGTCCAGAGTACGCATATATTGAAAAAAGTATTAGAAATTTTCCAAAAAAAAATGAGCTTATAAATATTGCTAAGGAAGTTGGATTTGAAAAAGCTGAATATAGGACTATTTTGGGAGGGCAAATGGGAATACTAATTTTAACTAAATAAAGAATTTAGTTATTTATTTTTCTCCAACAAAAAGAACACTTTCCCCATCTTTTGATTTCTCCCTCAGGAGTAGGGGAATTACAGAGAGTACAAATGCACATATTATTTTGATGTATTCTGCTTGGATGCTTTGCCCAAACTATCTTTGCATTAGTAGCGTTGATATTTTTATTTTTAATTTCATAATTTTGTATTATTATTATTTCATTCAAAGTTATTCCAATTTTCTCGATTCTCTCTCTTAATTTATGCTTGTTATAGATTAAAGCTTGACGCCACTGTGGATGATTTACTGCAATAGTAAGTATTTTTTTTTCAATATTTAATGGTTTGCATTCTTGAAATAGTTCCAAACCGATTAAGTTCTTCCAGTTTTCGTTGATTTTTGAAAGTTTATCTAAGTCTCCCCATGATTTTTTGAAATTATCAAGACAATTTTTTAATGGATGTGGATCTCTTCTATTCACTATTGGCAAATACTTTTTGTCCAATTTGTAAAATTTACTTATTAAGACTAAAGTTAATCTAATCTTCAAAAAGATGCTCGTTGTTTTAATAAAGAATTTGTGAAAGTTATTGGATCTGCATCTAAGACAGTTTTTTACTTAAAAAAAATCCAGGGCCAATATCCAGTCTGGAGACTTCTTTACAAAATAAAATGTAAAAGTACCGAAAATGAGCTAACAAACTTGATTGGATATTCTGTAATAAAGAAAAATCATCCAGTAGCGATAATCGCAAGAGAACAGTTCTCAGGGGTTGGCCAAAATTCAAAACATTGGGTTTCTCCAAAAGGCGGGATTTGGTTAAGTGCAGCTTACCCAATATTTTCAAAAGAATTTGCATGTCAAATATTTAATTTGTCTTTAGGTATTAAGTTATGTGAAATGCTTAGACAAGAGAATATAAATGTTTGTTTGAAATGGCCAAATGATATTTTTTTTGGTTCAAAAAAGTTGATTGGATTTTTACCAAGGGTGATAACAAGAGGCAAAGAAATTATCTATGTAAGAGTAGGACTTGGCATGAATGTTTTAAATTACACTCCATCAGAAGGTATTTCATTATCAAAAGTACTTCAAACTAAAAATATTAATCAACATTATTGGACAGCCAAAGTTCTTAAAGCTTTTTATGATTCAATTGAATGTAATAAGAATAAAGAATATGTTATTAAATCTGCAAATAAGTTTCTTACTAAAAGTTTTTTACCTAGTGGTTATTGTCCTCATACATGGAAAATTAAAGATATTGATTCCAATGGGAATTTAAGAATTGAAAATGAAACTCAACTGAAGGTAATTAGAAGGTTTTGAATTTAATTAACTTTTAATTCAACTATTCTTCCATCCTTAAATTTGGCTATTTTTTTTGCGCGATTTGCAACTTCATCTTCATGGGTAACTAAAACTATAGTTATTCCAGATTCATGCAGTTTGTCAAAAAGATCTAATACATCTTCAGTGGTTTTTGAATCTAGTGCTCCAGTAGGTTCGTCTGCTAACAAAATTGCAGGGTTATTGATAATAGCCCTAGCAATAGCAACTCGTTGTTGTTGACCTCCAGATAATTGGTTTGGTCGATTATTCATTCTTTCTGAAAGGCCAACTTTTTTTAAGGCATTTTTACCTCGCTCTAATCTTTGTTCGGGATCAATACCAGCATAAATCATCGGCAAAGTTACGTTTTCAAGTGCAGTTGCGTCTGAAAGAAGATGAAATTGTTGAAAAACGAATCCTAATTTTTGGTTACGTATTTCCGCGAGCTCATCATCTGATAAATTCTCAACAGGAATTCCATTTAATTTATAAATACCTTCAGATGGTCTATCTAGACATCCAATAATATTCATAGCTGTACTTTTGCCTGAGCCACTAGCTCCCATTACAGCTAAATAATCACCTTTATAAATTTCTAAGTTTATGCTGTCTAAGGCTTTAACAGTTAGATCCTCTTTCCCATATGTTTTAGATATATTTTCTAAACTCGCGACTTTCTTAGACATTTATTGAAGAATTCTTCTAGGAAATATTGTTTGCTGTAGCAATAATATCTTGTAAGAAAGGAGTTTCTGAAACTGCTGTATTAGCTAATTTAAAAAGAGGATTAGACAGGATTCCTCCAAGAGCAGTTACTGCCACGCAAGTATAAAGTGCAATTCTTAAGGGAGGTAGTCCTACAATTCCCCAATTAATTTCAGGATATGATTTGACTATTTCAGAAGCTTCCTGTGGTTCTTTAACTACCATCATTTTTATCACTGAAATATAGTAATAAATAGATATAACTGAAGTTACTAATCCAACTATTACTAATAGATACTGATGATTTGCCCAACCTGCAAAAAACAAGTATATCTTTCCAAAAAATCCTAACATTGGAGGTAAACCTCCAAGAGATAGAAGACAAAGACTTAAGCCTAATGTGATGAGAGGATCTTTTTGGTAAAGTCCTGAGTAATCAAGAATTCTGTCAGAACCAGTTCTTAGTGAGAAAAGTATAACACAAGAAAATGCACCCAAATTCATAAACAAATATGCAGCCAAATATAAAACAGCTGCTGATAAACCATCTTGTGTACCAGATACTATTCCAATCATTACAAATCCGGCTTGTCCAATAGAACTGTAAGCTAGCATCCTTTTCATTGAGGTTTGAGCTAGTGCTACAACATTTCCTAGAGCCATACTCAATATGGCCAAAATGGTAAATAAAAGTTTCCATTCTTCGTCAAAAGAAGAGAAAGTTGTGCTTAATATTCTTATTGCAAATGCAAAACCCGCTGTTTTTGAACCAACAGATAAAAAAGCTACTACAGGTGTAGGTGACCCCTCATATACATCAGGAGTCCATTGATGAAAAGGAACTGCAGCTATCTTAAATGCAACTGTTGATAAGACAAATACAAGAGCTAGTGAAGTAATGAAGGATGGCTTATTGATAATCTCTAAACCTATTGTCACTAAGTTTGTTGAACCACTTAATCCATAAAGAAAAGAGGATCCATACAAATAGACGGCAGCAGCAGCTGATCCAACAAGGAGGTATTTTAAGGCCGCTTCTGAACTTCTTGGATCTCTCTTGAGGTAACCAGAAAGTAAGTAACTTGCTACAGATAAAGTTTCCAGAGATATAAATACACTAATAAGGTCAGTAGATCCACATAAAAGCATTGCTCCAAGTGTGGCCGAAAGAACTATCGCTGCAAACTCGCCAATTGGGCTGCCACTTTGTTCTGTATACCGCCAACTTATAAGTAAAGATACTAAGGTTGATAAAGAAATTATTGCTCTAAATGCTATTGCCAAATTATCTGAATTAAAGGACCCAAGGAATGCGCTTTCTACCGGATTACTCCATTGCAATGCCAAACTAACAAGAGAGCTGCCAATTGATAAATAGCAAATTATTGGTGCCCATTTTGATGCAGTTTTTTCTCCAGCTAAATCTACAAGAAGTGTTCCAACAATACCTAATAAAATAAAAGCCTCTGGAATAATGGCTTGAGCATTTAAATTAATTGTAAAGATTTCGTTGGGCACTTTATTAAACTGGATTAAATTAGATGTTTGATTGTAAGGGTCTAAGAGTTAATCTTAACTTGATTATAATTTGTGGGTATGATTTTTGAAATTTTAAGAAGAAATTACTTGAAAAAGCTTCAAATAATCATAATATGCCCTAACTGAACAAAAACACCAATTTTTGAAATAAACCTTGGATCACACACTTGTTATTGTTGAAAGTCCCACCAAAGCAAAAACCATTAGAAAGTTTTTGCCCTCTAATTATGAAGTTCTCGCTTCAATGGGACACGTAAGAGATCTTCCAAAAGGAGCTGCTGAAATACCTGCTGCGGTTAAAAAGGAAAAATGGTCAAGGATAGGAGTTAATACAACAGAAGATTTTGAACCACTTTATATTGTTCCAAAAGATAAGAAAAAGGTTGTTAAAGAGTTAAAAGATGCATTGAAAGGTGCGACCCAGCTATTACTGGCAACTGATGAAGATAGAGAGGGAGAGAGTATTAGCTGGCATCTCCTGCAAATACTTAAGCCTAAAATACCAACTAAGAGAATGGTTTTTCATGAAATTACGAAAAAGGCAATAAATAAAGCTTTAGACCAAACAAGAGAAATTGATATGGAACTTGTTCAAGCTCAAGAAACAAGAAGAATCTTGGACAGGCTTTTTGGATATGAATTATCTCCTTTACTTTGGAAGAAGGTAGCTCCCCGATTATCTGCTGGTCGTGTTCAATCAGTTTCTGTAAGACTTCTTGTTAGGAGAGAGAGAGAAAGAAGATCCTTTAAAAAAGCAAGTTACTGGGGGATTAAAGCTTCCCTAGTAAAAGATAATGTTACTTTCGAAACTAAATTATTCAGTTTAAACGGTCAAAGAATTTCTAACGGTTCCGATTTCGACGAACAAACCGGTAAATTAAAAGAAGGAAACAAATCTTTAATAATTGGAGAAGAACAAGTAAATGATTTATTGAAGACTTTTTCCTCAGAGGATTGGTTAGTCTCAAAAATCGAAAAAAAGCCATCCACCCGTAAGCCAGTTCCCCCATTTACAACTAGCACATTGCAACAAGAAGCAAATAGGAAGCTTCGTTTATCTGCAAGAGAAACTATGAGATGTGCACAAGGGCTATATGAGAGAGGTTTCATAACATATATGAGAACGGATTCAGTTCATCTCTCCGAACAAGCCACAAGAGCTGCTAGAGAATGTGTCAGTTCTATGTATGGGAAAGAATATTTATCTAACTCACCAAGACAATTTAATTCAACTGCAAGAAATGCTCAAGAAGCACACGAAGCTATTAGGCCCGCAGGTGAGGTATTTAAAACACCAAAGGAAACTAATCTAACTGGTAGAGACTTATCACTTTATGATTTAATTTGGAAAAGAACTGTAGCTAGTCAAATGGCGGAAGCTAGGTTAACAATGATTAATGCTGAAATTAGTGTAGGGGATGGGTTATTTAAATCGAGTGGGAAAAGTATTGATTTCGCAGGATTCTTCAGAGCTTATGTCGAGGGAAGTGATGACCCAAGTTCATCTCTTGAACAACAAGAAATTATTCTTCCAAACTTAACAACTGGAACATGTCTTGAAGTTACTAATAAGGAATCTACTTTTCATGAAACTAAACCTCCTGCAAGATATACAGAGGCTGCATTAGTTAAAGTTCTTGAAAAAGAAGGGATTGGAAGACCTTCTACCTATGCCAGCATTATTGGGACCATAGTTGATAGAGGTTATGCAAATATATCTTCCAATACTTTGGCCCCAACGTTTACAGCTTTTGCTGTTACTGCTCTATTAGAAGAACATTTTCCTGATCTGGTTGATACTACTTTTACTGCAAAAATGGAATCTTCATTGGATGAAATATCTTCAGGCAATCTTGAGTGGCTGCCATACCTAGAAACTTTCTATAAGGGTAAAAATGGTTTGGAGGTAAAGGTTCAGAAAACAGAGGGTGATATTGATGGTAAAGCTTATAGACAAGTTGATTTCGAAGACCTTCCTTGCGTAGTCAGAATAGGCTCTAACGGACCTTGGCTAGAGGGTACAAAAATTGATGAATCTGGTAATGAAATTCAGGCTAAAGGTAATCTCCCAATGGATATTACTCCTGGAGATTTAGACATAAAACAAGTTGATCAAATCTTAAGTGGCCCATCGGATCTTGGAACTGATCCAAAAACTGGGGAAAAAGTCTTTTTAAGATTTGGGCCTTATGGACCTTACGTTCAATTGGGAAATAATGATCAAGATAAAGCTAAACCAAGAAGAGCTTCATTACCCAAAGAGTTGAAAACTGATGATCTAACTCTAGATGAGGCTCTTGTACTTTTAAGTTTGCCTAGATTGTTAGGAGTCCATCCTGAAGGAGGAGTTGTTGAGGCTGATAGAGGAAGATTTGGCCCGTATATTAAATGGATTAAAAATGAAAATGAATCTGAAAACAGATCCTTAAAGAAAGAGGATGATGTTTTTAAAGTTGATATAGAACGAGCATTAGAAATTCTTGCGATGCCAAAAATGGGTAGAGGTGGTCAAGAGGTACTTAAAGACTTTGGAAAACCGAAAGAATTTAAAGAAAAAATTCAAATATTAAATGGAAGATATGGCGTCTATTTAAAATGTGGCAAAACTAATGTTTCGATTGCTAAAGATACTGACATAGAAAAATTTACCATAGATGATGCGGTATCTCTTTTAGAAGAAAAACTAAAAGACAAAAAAGACGCTATTTTAAAAAAAACAAAGATTAGTAATAAAAAAACTACAAGGAAAAAGAAAAGTTAGAAAAAATATGATTTTAAAAAAAAAAGAATTTTTTTTATTAATTTTTTTAATTTTCTTGCAATCATGCTCTGGAGGGAGGATTGGAAATTTTCTTGAGATTAGTTTTAATGA
>CACGJI010000011.1 GCA_902573335.1 uncultured Synechococcaceae cyanobacterium
ATGTAGTTACTTGTAATTTATAAATTTGATTAACAAAATTATCAATTTCGGATATAGTTTTTTCCTTAGATTTCTCCTTCTCCTTAAACTTTAGATACCAATCCTTAAGGGTATTATCTATCTTACTTTCATTATGATTTTGCAAATATAATTTTAATTCCAGAAATCTCAAAAGTATTTTATCTCGTAATTCAGAACACGTATTTTTTGTAAAACTTAATAAGAGTATCTCATCTGGTTTAATTTTTTTCTCCAAAACATTTCTTAAAACAAGATGAGCCAAAGTGAAACTTTTGCCAGTTCCTGCACTTGCTTCTACTAATTTAAATTTATTATCTAATTTAATTTGATTAATATCCATATCTTTATTGAATTAATATTTGACCTCATTTTTATAAAATAAGTAATTCTTAAATTTATTTTTTAAATATTGCTCTTCTAAATCAATCTTAAATTTAATTATTAAAATTAAACTTGTTGATAAAAATAAATAATAAATAGATAACTTTGTTATAAAAACGCCAAAGGAAATAAATATTAAAGAATAGTACATTGGATGGCGCGTAAATCGATAAATACCTTTATTAACAAGATTGCTATTGTTTTTAGGTCTTGGGAAAGGGGATAAATTTCTTCCTAAGTCTTTAATTGCAACTAACAATATTATGAAAGCAATTATGATAATTAAAAACCCCACAAAATAGGAAAAAGGAGTGACTTGAATTATTTGTTTTTCTGGAATAAATTCCCATTTAAAAAAATGGAGACTAATAATAAAGAACTGTAAAAAAACAAGTATTATTTCATAAATAGCTTTTAAAAAAATTTTTAACTGAAATTTAGTCATTAATTTATTTCTTTAATGCTTCAATAAGAGGACCATATAATCTGAATGATAATTTATCAAAATTATTATTTCCCAGAAAGAAGTCTGGTTCTTTTTTATTTCCAAAACATAATTTCATTTCGATATTATCTCTTTCTCCTTTAGAAAAAGTCTTATTACCAATCCATCTATCGGTAAAAGCTTTTTTCTCATTTTTTGATTTTATTTTTGCTTCTACATATTTATAAGTACTTTCTGGAGGGAGAGGTAAACATTTTTCAGAATAATTTTTAAAAATATTTATGTATTCCTCCAAAATTAAATTTGACTCCATTGCTCCGGGTGATTGAATAATATGCGATTTATAATTATTTTCTGTTCTAAAAATTAGTTTAGTCTTTTTTATATTCTTCTTTAAAGAAGAAATAAAGAGTGATTTTATCCAAGCCTCTGTCAAACGACTTAAACTTAGTTTCGCATGAATCAATTCAATTACGGTATCATCAGCTATGAAATATTCTTCTTTATTTGCATTTGATTTAACATAAATTCTATTAATCTTATTATGTTGACTCAAACTTTTAGATAGACTTTCTAATAAATCTTTGATTTCTTTTTCTTTTATAAGAATACTATTATTGGGGATAATAATTCCATTTTCAACCAACTGATCATTAATGTTCAATTTTTTTAAATCATCAATAATATTGTGATTATCAATCTCTAACTTTTGGATTATTTTTGTAATAATTTGCGACTTCTCCAGATTACTTAAACACTCATCATCTGGATGATGAATAAATATTTCCTTGGGAGAAATATTTTTTTTATTTAACCAATATTTTTGTGGAGTCTTGAACCAATAAATAAGTTCTGATAATTTGTAATTTTGAATATCAGTTTTTTTTTCAATCCAATCTATATCTTCTACTAAAGAATAATTTCTTTTGATTATCTTAGAACTATCAATATCAATTACTTCTTTTTTATTTAAATCAGAATATTTTATTATTTGATCTCTTTTGCCTTTTTTTAATAAACTATCAAAAAAAGAAATTAACTCTTTTACAGGAAATGAAACATCTAATTTTTTATTGTTTTTGTCATTCTTTACCCATGAAACAATAAATTTATCTCTACAAGCAATTAACAACTCAAGAAATAGATATCTCTCTCTTTCAAAAACTGATGGATCGCCCAGTTGATATTTATTATTTAATAAATTAATATTTTCATTCTTTGATAATTTTGGATAATGAACACTATTCATGTCTATTAAGAAGATAACCTTGTGTGGAATATGCCTTGCATTCTCAATATCACTTACAAGAATCTTGTTGATACGTGATTTGCTTTGATATTTAGCTTCATTTATGCAAGAAATTAATATCTCTCTAAAAACATTTAACATAATCAGATCATCAGGTATTAAAGTTATTGAGTGATTATCAAGTATTCTATTTATTTCACTTATTTCTAAATTAAAATTTCCATTAGAATCAGCAATACTTTTTAATATAAACTTTATCTTTTCAACCCAACTTGAGTAAGAAAAAGATCCCCTTAGCAAATTAATATATTTTTTAAAATCAAGTAATAATTTAACCCATTTATTCAAATCCAAACTTATATTTTTCAAACTAAATGGTTTTAAATTAAAAGTACTTAAATTTTCTTCTTTGTCATAAATCAAGCCTAAAGTAATTCTATTTATGCACCACTCTAGAGTATTTTTTTCTTCCCCTAATCTTTCATTAGCATCTAATCCCCAATGAAAACCAACTTGGGTAAGTAGGAAAATAATTTCATCCTTCTCATTAATATCAAAATCAAAAATGTTCTGAGTTACTTTTTTAGAAAGAATATAATCTATTTTTTCAAGTGTAATTTTCTCATTTGCTATTTCAGTGATGTCAATTAAAAAATTATAAATATCTGGATAATCATAATTATCATCATCAATAAAAAAATAAGGTATCTTTTCACCATTAATTAACTCATTATTAAAGATATACTTTAGATAAGGTTTGATTTGATTAGTTTGTGGAGATAAAATAGCAATATCACTATATTTAATTCTCTCATAGGAATTTATTATTTCTATAATCTTATTTCTTATATATTCTAATTGACTATTCTGATTAAGATGCTCGCAAAGTAATATTGAATCATCCCTTTCATTTACAATAAAATCATTGATATTATTATCAATTAGTCTTTTTTGTATTTGATTAAGAAGAGGAATATCTTTCTTCTCATGAAAATTAGTTGTTGGATCAATATATATTAAATTATTTTTTAAATTTATACCTTCTTTATAAATATTTTCCTCAATTAATTTCTGAAAGTTTGCTCCAAATTTACCAAATATTTTCTCTATATTTGTATTGTTTAAATTAAATTTACTTTTAAAATTATCAAATTTCAACTCACCTTCAAGAAAATTTATTCTATTCCATAAATCATCTCCTGCAGATAATAAATATAAATTTACCTTAGTAAATTTTGAAAGTTCTGAATAAAAGTTAATATGTAGTTTAGATAAGTTATTATCGGAAATAATATAAATTTGATTTGGCAATTGAAATTGAACGTTTTTAACTTTTGTTAAATGCTTTATTAATTTAATCATGTATAAACATGAAGGCTTTTCAGATATCTTTTTCTCTAATAATTTATATAAAATAGGCTGCCAAAATTGATCTGAATTTAAATTCTTAAATAGACTAAGTGAATTAATTTCATATCTATTCCATTCGGCAATCATTTCAGGTCTAAAAATCAGATAATCAATGAAATTACTCGCGATCTTTTTTGTAAGGTTATATATGTCACCATCAATTATTTTTTCATTATCCAAATATTTATTAATCCAATTTTTAAGCGGAAATGATTCTTTAAAGCTATTTAATTCTTCTAATGAATCAATAATGCCCCACTTAATTGATTCAATATTCCATAAACCCATATCAATTCCGGGGAAAAAATTAGTCAATAATGACTCCGTGAAATTTGATATTGTCTTAAATTCATAAAGAGCACTTATTTTATTTTTTATAGTTATTTGTTCACTTAACCACTTCCCCAAAAAATAATTAGGAACAGCTATTTCTAAATTATCAGTTATGAGAGGAGGACATATTTTTAATTCTTCTGCCAACAGCTCACTAATCACTTCAATTTTATTTGACTTATATAGATTGAGCAATTTACTGGCTTGTTATTTTATTCAACTTTAAATGGATCAGTTATTTCTGCATTAGGAAATTCGAATTCCCCAACAGCAACAAACTCTAAGCGCAGCTTTAAGAAAGTTATAAATTTTTTATCCGTCGATAAAATAGCTGCTGGAGGTAATGGAATCTTTGCTTTTAGATCAACAAATTGGGCGGTTTGCAAAAATGATGGATTTTTTAAAAGCCAAAAATCTATTTCTTTATTATTTTCTTTATAGTTCCTCATCCTCTCTTTCAAAATCTCCTCAATTGGTTCTTCAATAGTTAAAAACTTTTCACTTGCCGCTATGAAAAAATATGTTGTCATTTTGAAATTTAATTTGATGTAATAAGGGACTTCATTTCACGTACAGACTTTTCTAATCCTATCGCTAAAGCCCTTGCAACAATACTATGACCTATGTTTAACTCATTCATATTGTTAATTGCTGCAATTTTTTTAACATTATTATAGTTAAGTCCATGCCCAGCATTTACAACTAATCCAAGGTCATTTGCTAAATGTGTAGACTCTATAATCCTTTGGAGCTCTTTATATTGTTCAGATCCCGATAGTTCAGCATATTTTCCAGTATGTAATTCTATAAAATCAAACCCTATTTCTTTGGAATAATTTATCTGTTCACCAAGAGGATCAATAAATGCACTTACCTCTATATTTGAATCCTTTAAATTCCCAACTACCTTCTTGAGGTATTGCACATTACTTTTTATATCCAACCCGCCTTCAGTAGTAACTTCCTCTCTTTTCTCGGGTACAAGGGTTACATAATTGGGAAGAATTTTTTTGGCAATTTCCAACATTTCTTCAGTAGCAGCCATCTCTAAATTGAGTTTTGTTTTTATAGTCTCTTTCAGAAGGAATACGTCCCTATCTTGTATATGTCTTCTATCTTCTCTTAGATGCACTGTTATAGAATCTGCCCCTCCTAATTCAGCTAAAAAGGCAAATTGCACAGGGTCAGGCTCGACAGTTTTCCTTGCTTGCCTTACATTTGCAATATGATCGATGTTTACTCCTAAAGTAGCCATAATTTTGAAAATCTTAGTTTCTAGACAATCTAGTAACCGCCCAATAATAGCTAATAAAAAAAGGCGAACACTTAAATTATTAATATATAGTAAATAGAACTTGAAGAAGAATTCCTTAAATATTTGGCATAAAATCAATCCTGTATTGGGAATTATTGCAATGTTCGTTACTCAGGACGTTGTTTTGAGATTCTTTTTTAGAAAAAAGAAAATATTAAAAAATGGTTTTTCGATTCCCATAAATTCCTCTATCATTTTGGCTCCAACCCATAGATCAAGATGGGACGGTTTAATACTAACAATGGCAATGGGTAGAAGGGTAACAAAAAAGGATTGTAGATTTATGGTTACTAAATCCGAAATGAGAGGAATACAAGGTTGGTTTTTAAAAAGACTTGGATGTTTTTCAATAAATCAATTATCGCCATCTCTCTCAGCTTTAAGATATGCGATTGATCTTATAGAAATAGGAGAACAACTAGTTGTTTTCCCCGAAGGAAAGATTAATAGATATGGGAAAAAATTAATTCTCAAAGAAGGACTATATAGATTAGCTAGATTGGCCACCAAAAAAACAACCTCTATTACTATAATTCCAATTGGAATTGCTTACAGCAAAATACCTCCGAACTTTAGAGGTGAATTTTGTTTATCCTTTGGAAAACCAATACAAATTAATGATTACTCAAACTTTACTATCAAGGACTTTAATAAATTTCTAAATGAAAAAATGACTCAAGAGGAAGAAAAAGCGTTAAAAAATGTAGGTAGATGAATCTGGAATAAGTTAATATGAATTTTAATAATTGAAAAAGAAAATGAAATTCTTAAAGTTAATCCCAATCTTATTTATATTTTTTGGAAATGTTCCTTACAAAAATGAAGTTCATGCAGAAATAAAGAATCCAGAAGACTTCAGAGTCCTCTCAAATGAGAGTAAAAAGCTTTCCATCTCAAACGTTGAATATTTTATAAATGAAGGTGATAAATATATTAAAAACGGGGATTTTGAAAAAGCTAAGGATTTTTATTTAGACGCTAGAAAATTAGCAAAGCAACTTGCTTCTTTTTATTCTGATCTAAATTCATCGTTCAAAGGAATTGATGCGAGAATACCAATTGAAATGCAAAGGAAAGGAAAGCAAACATTACAAATTTTGGCAAAATCAAATGAGAGATTAGCCTCTTTGTATATAAAAACTGAAAAGCCTGAGGTTGCAGTACCCATACTTGTTGAAACAATTAGAATAATGTCACCTGATAGCCCTGAAGGTAAAGAAGCTTATGAAAGATTGATACAACTAGGATTTGTTGAGACAAAATACAAAGGTTAATTAAAATTTACTATGATTACTAAAACAGAGGTTATTAAATTAATCACTAAAAAAATTCCAAGTTCCCAAGTTTTTGTTGAAAACCTCAAGGGAAATGATCATTTACAAGTAACTGTAATTGCATCTGAATTCAATGGATTATCATTAGTTAAACAACACCAGCTAGTATATTCTGCTTTGAAGGAAGAATTAGCTTCAGAGTCTATCCATGCACTGGCATTAAAAACAGAAACTCCAAATTGAATTATGGACAACCTAACAAAAGATAAAATAAAAAAACTGATTGAATCTAATCCAGTGATGGTTTTCATGAAAGGGACAAAATTAATGCCTCAATGCGGTTTTTCCAACAATGTAGTTCAAATACTAAATTCTTTAGGGGTAGAATTTGGTACCTTTGATGTTTTGAGTGATTTCACTATAAGAGAAGGTATCAAAGAATATTCAGATTGGCCAACAATTCCTCAAGTTTACTTAAAAGGAGAATTTCTTGGTGGATCAGACATTCTTATTGAGATGTACAACTCTGGATCTCTTAAAGAAAAAATAGAAATTGAATTAGCGTCTTAAGATAATTAGTGAGTATAAATACTTTATTGGTTAATAAAAATTAATATTTTAAATCCTTTTTTTATCAAAAAAACCTTTATTTCCATCTCCATCAGGATCAATAAAACTTGACGGATCTAAAATCCATCTTTCAATTAATCTTTCTAATTTCTCTTGATCCTTTTGCTCTAAACTACTGCAATTCCTCAATGCTTGGAGATAACCATCACTATATAATTTAAGATCAGATGGCGTATGAAAACGAGTAACTAAGTCCTGGCAACTATCGCAAATTGACTGAAAGTGACGAATTGCTTTGGGGTTTTCAAATGATGTCATAATACGATAAATTCTGATTTTTATTTTGCATTTGTTATACCTTATTAAGAACGATCAAAAATTGCCTGGCCAAACAGTAATCAAGAATGCAATCAACTGAGCAAATCTTAGCTTCAACTCCTGGCAGTTCACAATTGCCTACGAGCTCTCAAACCCCCTCAAGAGTTCTAGTTGTTGAACCTCATCCCACACTTAGAACAGTTCTTGTGCAAAGGCTTCGCCAAGATGGCCATTTAGCCGCGGCAGTAGGTACAGCTGCAGAAGCTATTGACTTATGCAGAGAACAATCACCTGACTTATTAGTTAGCGCAGAAATCCTCGAGCAGAATACCGCAATGAGACTAGCCCAACAACTTGGGTCTTCAGTCATAGTTTTAACGGCAAGATCAGGTGTTGAAGCATTAGTAAATCTATTAGATGAAGGGGCAGATGATGTTCTAAGAAAACCTTTTGGACTCGAAGAGCTTGCAGCACGATGCAGAACTCTCCTAAAAAGGGGAAGGATAGGATTACAAGAAAAAGTTGAGGTTGGACCTTTAGAGGTTCATCTTCTTTTAAGGCAAGTTACTCTAAGCGAGAAGCCCGTAGAATTAAGCCCTAGAGAGTTTGCACTGCTTTGCGCTCTTTTGATGCCCCCTGGAATGGTAAGAAGTCGTCAAGAGCTCTTAAGGATGGCCTGGCCGCCCTTCAGTGGGGGTCCTAGGTCTGTAGATACTCAGGTATTAACTTTGCGAAGAAAATTAGAACAGGCTGGATTGGGAGAAGGTGGGGGAATAACCACTGTTAGACAACAAGGTTATAGATTCAGTATTGATAATATTTAGTTTAGAAAAGCAAAAAGTTCACCAATAATCATTAAAACTGATAGTAGTGTCAGTAATTTATATGTCCATAGTGGTGATATGTAAGATATTTCATTAATATCAATACCAGTATTACTGGAAACAATTAATAAAAATTTTTCAAAGTTTTCCACTCTTTGTGGGACAAGAAAATTATCACCTCGAAAAGTATAAAAGTAATAAACTTTACTACCTTGGCTGGTTGGCAAAGATTTGATTAATTTAATATCTTTCCAAGAAATATCCCAATTTTTTTTTCCTAAGAATTTAGAAATAAAGCTACTTTTGTATGAAATTTTATTACTGCAAGTTTCTACATAATCACTTGTGATATTGATTATCAAATAAAGTCCTAAGGCAAAAATTATAATAGAGGGGATTTCTAATTTTTCGATTGAAATAAATGGTAAAGGAATTGTAAGCGCTAAATAAAGAGAAATTAACGAACTTTTCACAATAAAAAGAGTTTTAAATTTTTCTATCATTTCAAAAGGATTTTTTAATCGGGCAACTTAAAACTGTTTATGTTTAATTTTGCACCTATTTTGTGAGCGCATGCGTATCCACTAAAAGCAACTGCATTTAGGCCTTGGCCAGGGAAGCATGAATCCCCTACACAATAAAGGTTTTGAATTTTTGTAGTGTTGAAAGGCATTGGTAAAAGTCCAAGCAACTTCTTACTGGGAATTGGCCCATAACTACCTTCATATCTTCCAAGAAACTTTCTATGAGTTTTGGGAGTACCAATTTCTTTATGATCAATATTTTGTTCAAGATTAGGAAGAATAGTAGATATTTTTTCAACAAGAAAAGAAAAATATTTTTCTTTCTTTTGCAAATATTCTTTCCTTGATAGGCCTTCCCATTCACTCATTGATGAAGGAGTAAATGCATGTACTATATGTTTACCTTCTGGAGCCAAAGAAGAGTCAAGCAAAGTAGGTATAGAAACAAAAATTACTCCCTGTTCACTTTCTAATTCATCCCAATTTTCAACGATTATGTGATGACAATTAAAATTATCGGATATTAGATTTTTTTCTACTCCAAGGTGAATCGAAACAAAAGAAGGTGAGGGTTTATAAGTTTCTGACCATTTATATTCACTTTTTGGCACGTTTTTACTAGAAATTAATCCTTTTGTATTACCTTTTAATCCAAATGTGTCCCATCTAGTGGAGTTGGATACAATAATGTTTGAATATAATTCTTCCCCATTTGAAAGCTTTACTCCTACCGCTTTCTCTTCCTTTAAAAGGATTTCAGTTACATTAGCTTTGTATCTTATTTTGCCTCCTAATTTTTGTATACCAGTAACTAACTTTTCTGCTATGGTTCCCACTCCCCCTTTTGGATAATTTATACCTCCAGCATGCCTATCGGTAAAAACCATTCCCGCATTAATCATAGGAGTTTTGAGAGCTGGCATTACAGACCAACAAAAACATTCGATATCGATAAATTTTAAAAGTTCAGGATCTTTTATAAATTTTCTCGCTACATCTCCTGCATTTACTGGTAACCATCTAGCTAATCCTAAACACGATAATGGAGATTTAAAAAAAACTTTAAAAAGATAATTTGGATCCTCTATTGACAAAAGAGGCATTGAATCTAAACATTTAAATACACTTGCACAAGTATCGTAGAATTTCTTGATACCTTTTTTCTCCTTGGGGAAACTCGCTGATAATTTATTTATAAATTGCTCATAATTTTTATCTACAGAAATATTAAAATTATGTGGTAAATGATATTCCAATTGCACAGGATCAGGAATCGTTTCGCATTTTTCATTTACATCTTTTAGAGCACGAGTTAATAAATTAGTATAACCTTTATCTCCAAATCCAAATATCATTGAAGCGCCAACATCGAAGGTATAGCCTTTCCTCTTAAAAGAGCCCCCACTTCCTCCCGGAATAATATATTTCTCAAGAACTAATACTCGTGCCCCTTTAGCAGCTAATTGTGATGCTGTTACTAAGCCTCCAATTCCTGAGCCAATAATAATTGCATCGAAATTTTCCTTACTAAATTGCATTTTTGGATCTTTGATACTTAATCTTAGTAAATTTTGCTAAGTAAGTGGTCTTTTTCAAAACAAGAATCTAGCTTATTTTTAAAGTCATTCAAGGCTTCTGTAGATCTTTCTTGATAAGCTTTGTATCTTAATCTTTTGTCTTTTATTCTTTTAGTAAGTTCTGGAACCAAACCAAATGAAGCAGGCATTGGTTGGAATTTATTCTTTTTTTGATTAGACAATATTTGATTTTTGTTACTAATAAAATTCATTAGAGAACCAATCATTGATTCATTAGGAAAACTTACTGGTTTTTTACCCTTAGCTAATAATGATGCATTAATTCCTGCAAGCAAACCCCCTGCTGCGGCTGCTGCATAACCTTCCGTCCCTGTTATTTGACCCGCAGCAAAAAGGTTTTCTCTTTTCATAAATTGCAATGTCGGTAAAAGTAATTTTGGAGATTCTAAAAAAGTATTTCTATGCATTACTCCGAAACGTACAAACTCAGCCTTTTCTAAACCAGGAATCAACCTAAATATTCTTTTTTGCTCAGACCATTTTAGGTTAGTTTGAAAACCTACCATATTTAGCAATTTCCCTTCTAAATCTTCTTTCCTTAATTGGACAATTGCATGAGGTCGCTTTTTCAATCTATTTTCTCTATCAAATAAATCTCCCCATTTTGGATTCCACAACCCAATAGATTTCAATGGTCCGTATCTCATTGTATCAACTCCTCTTCTAGCAATTTCTTCAATTGGTAAGCAAGCCTCAAAGAAATTAGCTGATTCTTTCTCAAAGTCTTTTAAGTTGGCTTGTTCTCCTTTTAATAGTTCATTTCTGAAATGGATGTAATCATTTTTATCCATAGGGCAATTTAAATATGCCGGATCTCCTTTGTCGTATCTACTAGCTTTAAATACATTCTCTTGATCAATAGTATCCCCATATATAATAGGACTAGCGGCATCAAAAAAATGACACGAATCGATACCTGTAAAAGCTTGAATTTTATAAAACAATTCATCAGCAGTTAGTGGACCAGTTGCGAGGATCGTTATATTTTCTTTACTTGGGAGATCCAATTGTTCAAATCTCTTAATTTCAATTAAAGGATGATTAGATAAAGCATTAGTTAAAGCAATACTAAATTTAGATCTATCAACGGCCAAAGCGCCACCTGCAGGTACAGCAAATTTGTCTGCTGTTTGAACTATCAATGATTTAAAAATTCTAAGTTCTTTTTGCAATAGGCCTGCAGCTCTATCAGGACTTAAAGCTCCAAAACTATTACTACAAACCAATTCTCCAAATTCTCCCGTATGATGAGCTGGAGTTGATTTAATAGGTCTCATTTCAACTAATTTAACTGGTACACCAGAATTTGCTACTTGCCATGCAGCTTCTGATCCTGCAAGACCTGCACCAATAACTATTACTTCTTTATCTAACAAATTGGATTAATCCTTGCCCAAAAAGTCCCTATTGAATTGCTCTCTTGCTGGTTTTTGTATATTAAATATAACCCATGCTAAAGCAGCAATAATTGGAGCAAAAACTACGATTGTTCTAAGCATTTTAAAAATCCTATTAACAGTTAAATCATTTTAACTTTTAACTGTTATTTTAGAGAGAAATTTTAATTTTTTATTTCATTAGTTAAGAATTGTTTTTCTATTGTTCAACTTGAGATAAAAAGTTGTTTTTTTTACCTTAAAAAGGGATAATTCCATATGTACTCAATTTTACAAAAATGGGTCGCTAGCTCAGCGGTAGAGCATCCGGCTTTTAACCGGCTGGTCCTGAGTTCGAATCTCAGGCGACCCACATTTTTATTGAGTTCATCTTTTTATCAGTGAAAGACAACAGCTCCCAAATTTAGAATATCTTAATTAATCGTAAAGTTTTTAATTATTTAACGATTGAGTTAAATATCAAGTAAATTCGTCCCTTAATAAATCTAAGATTACTATTAAGGAGCTCAAAACATCACGCAGCTTTAAATCTCATTAAATTGCGGAGAATATTATTTAATTTTATTTAAAACTCTAATTAATTTGTTACTAATTATCTGATATTTCTTCTTGCAATGCTTTCTACACAAAGGAAAAGATGATAATCAACACATTTTTGTAGCAATACTGTAAAAATTAAGCATTATTTTTAATAAATAATGAAATTTTGAAAAAAAACTAAAAATTACTTTACAAAGCTTCATATTACCTGTTACAATTATTCATATACACATTTTTTTTAATCATGACACCTGAAGCAGAACGTTTTAATGGATGGGCAGCAATGCTAGGTTTCGTTGCAGCAGTCGGCGCGTATGTAACTACCGGACAAATCATCCCTGGCTGGTTTTAAATTCTATTTATAAAGAATTTAAAATCCTTTTTTAAGCATCAATTCTTTGATGTTAATTAAAATATTTTATTATTTCTAAATTATCCTCAAATACCTTTAAATTTGAAGTATTCTCCTCAAATTTACAAGTTTTTGAGGTTTTTTTTTTAAAAATTTAGATCATTCAATATCTAATCACTCGAAAAAAATTATTGGCTAACAGTCGTGAGAATTTTGTAAATACTTGAGATGATATTTTTTGGCAGTAACGATAATTTTTAGTCTATTTAATTAGATGTCTTAAGACATGCTTTTAAAAAAGGCATTAAAAGAATTTTTAAATTCAAAATTTCTTCTTATCTATATTATCCAAACATGTAGAGCATAATAGGTGGCCTTTTTTACTCCAAAAAGTTTTTGTTGATCTTTCTATATCTTTCCTACATATTAAACATTTAAAAATTGGAGACATTCAAATCGTGATTCAGAATAAGAGTTTTCCTTCTGATTATTAAAAAGAAGCTAACTAAACACATAATAATAAAAATTAATTTACTGAGCATTTTTATATAGAATCATTTTATTTAAGATCGTAAAAAATTAATTTTAAAAATATTTTCAAAATAAAAAAAGACCTGCTGTTAAGCAGGTCTCTTTTTGTGTGTAGTTTTTCTAATCTAAGTTACTAGAAAGAGAATGAAGTTTTAACAGCTACTCCTGTTAAATCATCCTTTCCTGACTCTGTCTCCTCGAAAAATATACCAGGTGTAATAGTCATACCATCATTTACTGGATAAGAGTAAGACGCTTCATATATAAGATACTCAGGGTCAGCGTCAGCAGTAAGTCCTGTAGTTGATGCAGCAATATTTACTGAACCAGGGCCAACTTCTGGGAAGCTTAGACCAATGAAGTATCCAGATTTATCAGTTCCGCTTTTTTCTGAAGTTTCATAACCAACACTTACGCTTGCTAAATCAAAAGTGTAGTAACCGTTAAGACCCCAGATTGTTGTCTCAGCGTCTGTTCCACCATCATCACTAATGTATGCGAGAGCTACTCCGTAACTGTCTGCTGAATAAGCAGCATTAATACCGAATGCGTCAGAATCATCACCTAAGATTTCAGCTTGTCCTGATGTTATTCCACCAGCTAGTGAGAATCCAGAATCAAATGCATAAGATAAAGCTGCAGTAACACCTTTACCACCAGCACCCATAGAGTTACCAGTACCACAGTCGTCTGGTGTTGCATCAGTGAATGCACTATAAGTACAAGCTCCAGTAAATGCAGTACTTAAGTCAGTTGAATCACCAACTACCATTGATGCTCCACCAACAGGGAATGAATAAGTAACACCATCAACTTTTAAATCAACACCACTGTCGAAACCCATTTTGGATCCTATTGGAGATAGTGTTGCACTACCGTTGTCAATAGCTATATCAAGTGAATCTTCACCTGTGAAACTTGTTGATAAACCAATATTAAATTGGAAGTCAAAACCTGTTTCTTCGCCTTGACCAGTAGTAGCAGATGCATTACCGTCAATAGCACCTAAAACAGCGTCAACACTAAATGATGCAGTTGTTGTTTCTGAAAAACTACCATCATGACTATGATCATCAACTAAACCTTCTCCACCAGCAAGTAAAGTGGTATTATTTGGTTCATCATTTACAAAAGCATTAGCGAGGTCAATATGCTCTAGATTAGAGTATTTTGAGATATCATTTAAATTTGCCTCGCCAGCAAACGTAGATAAAGGAGCTAGTAGACCAATAGTTGCTGGAGCCACTAACAAGCTTTTAAAAAGCTTCATAAAAATTCCTCACACAATTTAAGGTAGTTTAAAGGTAATATATTTGCTTAGAATTAACAACCTCCAGTAGACAAAATTCGAGCCGGCTATACCTAAAACACTCTCTTCACTATGAAATCTTTTCTCTAAGAATTTTATTTGTTTTAATAATTTCAATTGCAGGTTCCAAAAGTTCTTTATATTCTTTCCAGATTCCAATAGAAGAAGAATAAATTTTTTTTCTTATTTGAGCGCTACTTGCAGTGTATACATTTCTTTTGTTTTGATGGGGCGAAAGATATTTTTCGTCCCAATCCCAATCAAGCCAATTTATTATCTCAGGTATAACATTATTAGGATTTTCAATTAAATCCTCATAGTAATAATCATAAATATTTTCACCATATTTAATTTTATATTCCTCAATAGTTTCAAAATAGTGTATGTATAAATTAGCAATATCAGGCAAAGAGAAAGAGAAAGACTGTTTTAAGAAGTTTGCTCTGTATATGGATAAAATATTATCAAGAGGGTTTCTTATGCAATTTATTATTTTTGCCTTAGGAAAAAAATTAGAAATAATGGGACAGTACATATAATTAAATAAACTTTTGTCGGTGTAAATAATAGATGATTGAAATTGATGAATAACTTTTTTTTCGTAAAAGTCATAAACATCTTCTAAATCTTTAGATTCCTTTATGGATTCCTCTAAAAAGTTAACCTCACCCATATCAGTTAATTCAGGATTTAAACTCAATATGTTTTCCAGTAAAGTGCTCCCAGACCTAGGCATGCCAACAATAAAGACATAATTAGAAGAATTCTTTGAATACTTATTTTTTGAACTTTTAATTTTTAATGATCTATAAAATTCAGTATGCTTTATCTTTAAATTTAAGTCAGACTTTTTATTCTTAATGCTTTCGTCGTTGGCAATTTTAAGAAATTTTGCACTTTCTTTAAATTTTCCTTGTTTATGAAACAAATTAGAAATTGCAAAAGCTGCGTAGATTTTTGAGTTTGAATTGAGATTCTCAAGTTTTGTATTTAATAAAAAATTTAATTCATTTTTATGATTCTTAAAATCATAAATCTCAGATAATTCATAAAAACTATTAAAGTCAAATTTATTTCTCGAAATAATATATAAATTAGTCTCAATAGCAAGTTCAAGCTGTCCTGAATTTCTATAGAAACTTGCTAAATTCTTATAAAAAGGCATGAAATTAGAAGATAGATTTATTCCCTTTTTTAGTATTTGTATACTTTTACTTAATTGATTCAAATCGTTATAAACAATACTCAGATTTAAATACGCCAATTCCAATCCTGGATATTTTTTGATTAATTTTAAAAGAAGATTTTCTGCTTTTTCATACTTTCTTTTTTTTAAGAATGCATCGGCTAGTAGGATATTTATTCTTATTTCTTTGTTCTTGTCCTTTTTAATTCTATTATTATTATTTAAATCCTCTAAGATACGTATAGCTTCATCAATATTAAATTTATTGATATAAATCTCAGACTTTAAAAGTTTATAAATATCATTATTTAAAGATAATTTTATGGCTTTATTTATATAAACTAATGCATAATCAAAGTTCCTCGAAGCAAAGTACAAAAGAGAAAAATTATATAGTAAATCTCCATGATTAGGATCAATTTTTATTGCCCTTAGAAGTATTTTTTCTGCATCATTTAATTTATTTTCAATTTTTAATATTTCGGCTAATAAGATATGAGTATTAATTGATGATGGAAATTTATTAATTAAATCGAGAAATACTCTTTTTGCTAAATTAAAATTTTTTAAATCTCTACAAAACAGACCGTAAGCGTAGAGTA
This sequence comes from uncultured Synechococcaceae cyanobacterium, assembly GCA_902573335.1. Classification (GTDB taxonomy): domain Bacteria; phylum Cyanobacteriota; class Cyanobacteriia; order PCC-6307; family Cyanobiaceae; genus Prochlorococcus_A. The sequence goes on from CACGJI010000011.1 coordinate 16,180, forward strand.
AATCAAAAGAATCATTATTTGATTTTAATAACCCTTGAAATATCTGATTTGCTTCTAAAGAATTTCCCGCTTTTTGTTTTATTTTTGCTTCTTCAATTTTTTTTAATAAATCAATTTTTTTCAATATATTTAATTTTTTAATTATTATACTAACTTAAATTATGAAACATAAGAATTCATTAACTTTAGAAATTTTCTCAAAATAAAAAAAGACCTGCTGTTAAGCAGGTCTCTTTTTGTGTGTAGTTTTTCTAATCTAAGTTACTAGAAAGAGAATGAAGTTTTAACAGCTACTCCTGTTAAATCATCCTTTCCTGACTCTGTCTCCTCGAAAAATATACCAGGTGTAATAGTCATACCATCATTTACTGGATAAGAGTAAGACGCTTCATATATAAGATACTCAGGGTCAGCGTCAGCAGTAAGTCCTGTAGTTGATGCAGCAATATTTACTGAACCAGGGCCAACTTCTGGGAAGCTTAGACCAATGAAGTATCCAGATTTATCAGTTCCGCTTTTTTCTGAAGTTTCATAACCAACACTTACGCTTGCTAAATCAAAAGTGTAGTAACCGTTAAGACCCCAGATTGTTGTCTCAGCGTCTGTTCCACCATCATCACTAATGTATGCGAGAGCTACTCCGTAACTGTCTGCTGAATAAGCAGCATTAATACCGAATGCGTCAGAATCATCACCTAAGATTTCAGCTTGTCCTGATGTTATTCCACCAGCTAGTGAGAATCCAGAATCAAATGCATAAGATAAAGCTGCAGTAACACCTTTACCACCAGCACCCATAGAGTTACCAGTACCACAGTCGTCTGGTGTTGCATCAGTGAATGCACTATAAGTACAAGCTCCAGTAAATGCAGTACTTAAGTCAGTTGAATCACCAACTACCATTGATGCTCCACCAACAGGGAATGAATAAGTAACACCATCAACTTTTAAATCAACACCACTGTCGAAACCCATTTTGGATCCTATTGGAGATAGTGTTGCACTACCGTTGTCAATAGCTATATCAAGTGAATCTTCACCTGTGAAACTTGTTGATAAACCAATATTAAATTGGAAGTCAAAACCTGTTTCTTCGCCTTGACCAGTAGTAGCAGATGCATTACCGTCAATAGCACCTAAAACAGCGTCAACACTAAATGATGCAGTTGTTGTTTCTGAAAAACTACCAGCCTCAAAATTGTTTAGTCTAGCTTCTAGACCGTCTACGCGACTGTTTGTCACTGCAATTTCTTCTGCAGCGTTGAAGTCATTAATAGTGACTTCATTCGCAGTTACTGCCATAGGCGCAAGAAGGCCTAGTGATGCAGGAGCTACGAGTAAGCTCTTAAAAAGCTTCATAAATTTCCTCACACGAAATTTAAAGTACACCTCAAGATAGTGTATTTAGGCATACAAAATCAAGTATCAACGACTACATTTCCGAATAATCTGTGCCACTTTCTCAAGCTGTACATTAGGTTTAAAGTTAATTTAATTAATTTCTAATGTTTTTTTTCTAAATTGTTGATTTCAAAAATTATAATTTTTTTGAAATTTTGAAAGAAACTTTATCTGTTTTATATTTTTTCTTCTTTTTATTATCAACTGCATCTACGTACCATCCGGACGCCAACCTAGTGTCAATTTCCTCGTAACTTTCTTTTTGATTTAATTTACTTAAGGATTTCTTTTTATAATCCATAAATTCTCGTAATTTTTGCTTAATAAAAAAAATATAGCACTTAAATATAACTTGAGCAGTAAATTACTTTGTTTAAAAGTTTTAATAGGCTTTTGAAAATTATTTTCTTAAGAAGTTTTACTTTCCTGAAATCTTTAGAAAAAAGAAAAAAAAATTTTATTTCTCTCAACAGTAAAAATAATTAGTTAGATTTTCTCTACTTTTATAAACCTGAGGAGCACAAGGTCAAATGACTCACATTAATTTTTTAGTAAATTCTTTACCTAGAGATTTACTGGAATTTGTTTTTTTTCTAGCAGTCGGTTTCACAGCAGGATCAATAGGAATCATTTAAGTTAATTAACTAAATTTCTAATCTTATTCATCGAATTTGGAATTACTAAGCAAATAATTTTTAAATGAAAATCGTAAAGACTTATTAATTTATTTTAGTGAAAATTTCACTTCTCCTCCCTTTCATAGAGAAATAATTGACCTAACAGGAAAATTAAATTTTGATCTGCCTTTCAATTTACTTAATTCAATAACTGTTATTAAACCTAGAATTTCTTTTTTTTGATCCTGAAGCAACCTCGAAACACAATTGACCGTTCCGCCAGTAGCTAATAAATCATCAACTATGGCATAAGAGCTGAATTTCTGTAGAGCCTTTTTTTGAATAGAAAGTTTATTTTCACCATATTCTAGGCTATAGTTCTTTTCTACAAGTTCTCCTGGGAGCTTCCCAGGTTTTCTTGCTACAATCATTGGCTTTGAAACTTGCAACGAGATCGCAGAACCAAAAATAAAGCCTCTAGCATCTATGGAAATTATTGCTTCTGCATTTTTTATAATTTGACTGGAAGACATCTTTAAAATTAGTTCCTTGAATATTCTTGGTTCCTGAATAATTCCAAGAACATCTTTGAACTCAATTCCTTTTTTTGGATAATCTTTATAAGTATCAATAAATTGGTTAAGACTCTTCATTACTTTTTTCAAATATCAGTTTTAATAATCTATCTAACATTTTCTAAATTCTAACTAAATGAATTTTTTTTTCTAAATATATCTAAAAAGATTTAAATTGCACCTCATATCTAATAACAAATAAAGAATAGATCTTTTTAGAAGTCATACTTAAATAACTATTAGCAGCAAGGTTGATTTAAAGGCACACTCTTTATTTATGTAAAAATAAGTTTAAAAAATTAGTGAGAGATTAGTGAGAGAAAGCATATTTATTCCTAAAAAATATTTTTTACAAAAAATATTGCTATTTACTCTTTTATAGATGACTGTTATGAACTAAGATCTTATGAGCGGGGCGTGGCGCAGCTTGGTAGCGCGGGTGCTTTGGGAGCACTAGGTCGCAGGTTCGAATCCTGTCGCCCCGATCAGTTATAGCAGTAAGTCTCAGCCAATAATATATTTAACCTAAAAAGTAGAGTGCCCAAAAAGTGCCCATAAAGTGTCCAACACTAATTCTTTGCGATTAGTTGGTATATCTTTAGAACTTAATCAGGTTTAGGTTCTGCCCGACTTGGCGTAACTTTCAATGGGGTTTTCTGTCGCCCCTTTTTTTTATAAATAACATCTTTTTTCAGGATCGGATAACAGTTGATATGCATTATTTATTTCAATAAACTTTTTCTTTGCCTTCTCATCATTTGAATTTAAATCTGGATGATATTTTTTAGCTAAATTCCAATATGCTTTTTTTAAGTCTGACAAAGATACATTTCTATCAACTCCTAAAACTTCAAAGCAATCAAAATCTCCATATGATTTAATCTCATTTCTTGCCTCAGCAAATTTCCTATAAAAGTCATCATCAATATTAATATTCATAGTTCTTGGAGGATTATTTTTTTGCCACTCCTCATATTCAATTTTCCTTTTTTGAGCTTTCTTCAATTTCTCAAAATATCGCCTTTCTGATTGTTCCGTAAATTGGTCAAAGAAACTCCAATAGACCCAAAAAGCACATCCACTAATCATTTCATCTTTTAACTTCTTTTTTTTATTTCCATAGCAAACAAAATCTTC
>CACGJI010000012.1 GCA_902573335.1 uncultured Synechococcaceae cyanobacterium
TATTTAAAAAATTAAATTTTGATGAGAATAAAATTGCAGGGGTTATTTTAGTAAACCCCTCTTATCATGGTTATTCAAGAGATTTAGAGCCTTTAATAGATTGTTGTCATCAAAAAAATTTACCTGTTTTAGTTGATGAAGCCCATGGTTCATATTTCCTTTTTTGTAAAAATCTTAATTTACCAAAACCGGCCTTATCATCAAACGCTGATTTAGTGGTTAATTCATTGCATAAGTCACTCAATGGATTAACTCAAACGGCGGTACTTTGGTACAAAGGGAATCTAATAAATGAATATAAATTAATCAAAAGTATTAATTTGCTGCAAACCACCAGTCCAAGTTCCTTATTACTTTCTTCTTGTGAAGAGTCTATTAGGGACTGGCTTAACAAAAAAAGTTTATCAAAATATCAAAAAAGAATTTTAAAGGCAAAAAGTATTTATAAAAAATTAATTCAAAAAAATATTCCTCTCATAGAAACTCAAGACCCCTTAAAAATTGTAGTAAATACCTCTAAGGCTGGGATTGATGGTTTTACTGCTGATAATTTTTTTTATAGAAATGGACTTATTGCCGAATTACCAGAAATGATGACTCTCACTTTTTGCTTAGGATTTGGAAATCAAAAAGATTTTCTTAATTTATTTGAAAAGTTATGGAAAAAATTACTATTAAATTCCAAAAAATCAAAAAGTTTAGAAGTGCTCAGATCGCCCTTTAAATTAGTTCAAGCTCCCGAAATCGAAATTGGAATTGCTTGGAGAAGTAAGAGTCGGAGTATTCCTTTCTCACAATCATTAAATAAAATATCTGGAGATATTATTTGCCCTTATCCTCCTGGGATACCATTACTAGTTCCTGGCGAAAAAATTGATATAGATAGGTTTAATTGGATAAATAATCAAAGTTTATGCAACAAGGATCTGGTAAATTTTAATATAAGAGTCTTAGTAACATAACAATTTCATATGAGATTAAGAAGCGGGTTACTTATAGGAATTTTTGGTTTAATTGTTGTTTTGATGGGGGGATGGTTTTTTACATTGGCAACTGCTTTGCTTACATATCTAGCATTAGTAGAATTTTTTAGAATGGCAGAATTTAAAGGAATAAGACCAGCTACAAAAACCACATTATTTTCATCCTTTATTATTATAGTTTCTACTTATCTTGAGACTATTGGTGTGCTTGAAGGAGAAATTTCAAATTCAATTTTGCCAATCTGTTCAGTTGGGATATGTACTTGGTTACTTTTGCAACCAAAACCTGGGACAATTTCAGATATTGCAGCCTCCATTTTTGGATTATTCTATTTAGGTTTTTTACCTAGTTACTGGATTAAGTTAAGGGGATTAGATTCAGTGATAATAAGTTCAAATCAGGGTTTTATGTCGTTTGACAACTTATCAAATACTACAGGTCTGCATTTAACTTTAACTTCTTGCTTTTTAATTGTAGCTAGTGATATTGGTTCTTATTTCATTGGGAAGTCATTTGGTAAAACATCTCTATCTCCAATATCTCCGAGCAAAACTATAGAAGGTTTAATTGGAGGAATATCCTGTTCAACTTTACTAGCAATAATTTTCGCATTTTTATTGAATTGGGAAAATCCATTATTTGTTGGAATAATATATGGAATTTCAATTTCTCTTATGGCATTAGTTGGAGATTTAATTGAATCAATGATGAAGAGAGATGCAAAAATAAAAGATTCCGGAACTTTTTTACCGGGACATGGAGGGATTCTTGACAGAATTGACAGTTACATCTTTACTCCATCTGTTTTGTATTATATTTTTATAATTCTCAAGTATCTAAATTAATTAAGAAATCTTTTATTCCAAAAAATAATCTTGGATAATTTTACTAGATAATGATGGAAGATCTATATGCGGAAGATGACCACAATTTTGTAACCCTACAAAATTTAATTTTTCAATATTTCCTATTTTTTTAAGCTCTTTTTTTCCAAGAATTCGATCATTTTCTCCACATAATGTTTTAATTGGGATATTTTGGATATATTTTTGAGTTCCTGCAAACCCACCACTTTTTGCAAATGATGCAAGTGAATTCCTCCATCCTTTACAACCTAAATGAATTGAAGCAATTTGCTCTTCCCTCTTACCAACGCATTCATCTGGAAAAGCAAATGCTTGCCTACAAAGACTTTTTCTAACCTGAGGCAATCCAAGAAATGAGGCGCCAATTTGGTTAAGAGGAAAAGGGATACTCTTAGGTTCTCCAAACAATCCGGCGGGGGACAAAAGGATAATTTTTTCAATAGAATCAGGAATCTCATAAGCAAGTTTTAAAGCTGTTGAGCCTCCCATAGAGGCACCTATAATTTTTAGATTCTTTGTTATTTTTAATGTCTTAAGGAGATCAATTAAATGCGAAATTATTTTCGAGGAATTGTATTCATTTGTTGCGCACCTGGGGCTAAAACCAAAACCCAGAAGATCAGGAACGATAACTTGAAAATTTCTTTTTAATGATTTATATATTCTTCTGAATTCTAAAAAACTACTATCAAAGCCATGTAGAAGAAGTATAGGTTGACCTTTTCCTCCCATAACTACTGGGAATTTTAAGGAGTTCCAATTTTGGTTGAGTTTTATCCACTTAACATCATTTGCCAAATAAAGACCTAAAGGATCTAATAGTGACAATTTGGCACTTTCGAAAAATTCTGCATTTAAATCACTTAATTGTTCAAAATTGTTTTTAGGCAAAAAATATTTATGTTTTAATTTTTTGTTGTTCAAAATTTGAAATAACCTCTATTATGTCCCTTTTATTAATTTCAAAAGGCAAAAAGTGAATCTCAGATTTATCTCGACAAGTAAACTCAGCAATTTTCTCTAAATTATTATTTTCAAAAACATTTATTCCAAGTTGTCCTATAGTAGTTGGCAAGTTCAATTCTTTCATAAGTACAAATAATTGTTTAATTGATTGATCCGCTAATTTATTATTATTTTTCATTTCTTCTATTCTTAATTGCAATAATAAACCAACCCCAACAATCTCACCATGTAAGAATCTATTAGGGGTAATTATCTGAGTAATTGCATTATGAATAGCATGTGCTGCTGCAGTCCTACATTTTTCTCCACCAATACCGCCAACTAATCCTGCTGTAAGTCCACATGCTTCTACAGTATTTTGCCAAGATGGATTATTTTCAAATTGACCCTTAAATGCTTTTCCTCCATCTATTAATAGTTGATCTCTTAAAACTCTTGATATCTGAATTGCTTGTTGAACAAGACCGTCATCTATTTTTGAACTTGTTATTGAGGATTCGTACCATTTTGCCAAGGCATCTGCTATGCCACTTGCAAGTGTTCTTGATGGAGCTGTTTGAATAAATTTATGATCAAAAACTAGTATTTTCGGGCAAGATCCTAATGCAACATCTTTTATAAATTGACCATCCTTTGTATAAATATTCGATAAGGCTGTCCAACCAGCACATGTAGAGGCGCTAAGGGGAACTGTAATACAAGGGATATTAAGAGAATCGGCTATATATTTTCCAGCGTCTAGAACTTTGCCACCTCCAGCAGCGATAACACAATCATTATTATTATTTGAAATAATATTACTAACTCTTGAAATATCTTCGTAACAACAATCAAATTGTAAATTAGCAGAATTTACATTAAGTTTTTGATTTTTTAAATCATTAAAAATATTATTTCTCAAATTATTCGTTTGAATCCCTCTACCTAGAATTAATGGACTTTTAGTTAATTTAGTAACTTGAGGTAAAGATTTTTCCCAAGCAGAATTTCCCCTGTATATAGTTTCTGGAGAGATAGACTGCATATTTACTTTGAATGATTAGAAGTTAGCACCTGCTAACTCTTGGGAAGATTCTTCAGAAGAAATATTAATTGTAACTTTTTTATTATCATCTATATCAACTAAAGCTTTATCTCCATCTTTTATTCTCCCAGAAAGAACTTCTTCAGCCAAACTATCTTCTAGTAAACGCATAACTGCCCTTCTCAAAGGTCTCGCTCCGTATGAAGGATTATAACCTTCTTCAACAAGTCTTTCTTTGAAAGCATCAGTTACATTTAATTTAATACCTTTATCCTGTAGTCGGACAAAAACTTCTTGCAACATTATTTCAGCAATTTCTTTAACTTCATTTTTAGTTAATTGTCTGAATACAATTATTTCATCAAGCCTATTTAAAAATTCAGGCCTAAAGTATTGCTTAAGTTCTTCATTAACTAGTGATTTAATTCTGTTATATTGGCTATCTTCAACTGAATCACCTGAGAATTCGAATCCTAGTCCGCCACCACCTTTCTCGATTACTTTTGAACCGATATTAGAGGTCATTATTAACAATGTATTTTTAAAATCTACAGTTCTACCTTTGGAGTCAGTTAATCTTCCGTCTTCAAGTAGTTGCAATAATAAGTTGAAAACATCTGGATGCGCCTTTTCAACTTCATCAAATAAAACGACGGTATAAGGACGTCTTCTAACAGCTTCAGTAAGCTGACCACCTTCATTAAAACCAACATAACCAGGAGGCGAACCTATAAGTTTACTAACTGTATGTCTTTCCATAAATTCTGACATATCTAATCTAATCATTGCTTCTTCACTACCGAAGAAATATGAAGCCAATGATTTAGTCAATTCAGTTTTACCAACACCGGTAGGTCCAGAAAAGATAAAACTTGCTATGGGTCTATTAGGATTTTTTAATCCAACTCTTGCTCTTCTTATGGCTCTTGAGACAGCCTTTACAGCTTCATCTTGTCCAATTAGCCTTTGGTGAAGTGTTTCCTCCATATTAAGAAGCTTGACTGATTCAGTTTCTGTTAATTTTTGAACAGGAACACCTGTCCATGAAGCCACAATATGAGCTACATCCTCTTCACTAACAAGGGGACTTTGTAAAAGTTTTGAATCACTTTTTATAGAATTATCGGCATCAGATTGATCTCCAGCTGTAGATTCTTTTTTATTATCCAAAACCTCTTTAATTTTTGCAGACAATTCCATCTCTTTTTCGCGTAATTGGCCAGCTTGATCGAAATTTTGGTCTCTTACAGATTCTTCCTTCTGTTTTTGGACTTGTCTTAATTCTCTATCTATTTGTTTTGCTTCAGGCGGAAGTTTAGAGTTTATTAAACGTACTCTACTTCCTGCCTCGTCGATGAGGTCAATAGCCTTATCAGGTAAAAATCTGTCAGATATGTAACGGTCCCCCAAATGAGCGGCGGCCTCTAGCGCATCATCAGTAATTTTTAGACGATGATGTTGTTCGTAACGCTCTCTAAGACCTTTTAAAATTTCGATTGTATCTTCAATAGATGGCTCCCCTACCATTACAGGCTGGAATCTTCTTTCTAGAGCAGCATCTCTTTCGATATGTTTTCTATACTCATCTAGAGTTGTTGCTCCAATACATTGGAGTTCCCCTCTAGCTAATGCTGGCTTAAGTATATTTGCTGCATCTATGGCTCCTTCAGCAGCTCCAGCACCAATTAAAGTATGCACTTCATCTATGACAAGGATGACGTTACCTGCTGATTTAATTTCTTCCATTATTTTTTTTAACCTTTCTTCAAATTCACCTCTATATTTTGTTCCTGCTACCAAAAGACCTATATCAAGAGTCAAAACTCTTTTATCTTCAAGTATGTCTGGAATATCGCCAGTTTGTATTCTTTGAGCTAGACCTTCTGCGATAGCTGTTTTACCTACACCTGGCTCTCCAATAAGAACAGGATTATTTTTTGTCCTCCTACCTAGAATTTGAACTACACGGTCTATTTCTGAATGGCGTCCAACGACTGGATCTAATTTTGATTCACTTGCTAATTTTGTTAAATTTGTTCCGAATTCATCAAGAGTAGCAGTTTTTAAGTTGCCCTTGGATGTACTGGCTCCTGAGCCAACTTCGGCTGTTTCACCTAGCATCCTTATAACTTGAGTTCTAACTTTTGTAAGGTCAATATTAAGGTTTTCAAGTACTCTTGCAGCTACACCTTCACCTTCTCTTATTAAACCTAACAATAAATGTTCTGTACCAATGTAATTGTGGCCAAGTTGACGAGCCTCTTCTAAAGATAGTTCTAAAACTCTTTTAGCCCTTGGAGTAAAAGGTATTTCTACAGCTACAAACCCTGAACCTCTACCTATTATCTTTTCCACCTCTATCCTCGAATCTTTTAAATTAACTCCAAGTGATTTAAGTACTTTCGCTGCGACCCCAGTACCTTCTCCGATTAACCCCAAAAGAATTTGTTCAGTTCCAACAAAATTATGACCCAGTCTTCTAGCTTCTTCTTGAGCAAGCATAATGACCTTTATAGCCTTTTCTGTAAATCTTTCAAACATTAGAAGATTAAATTCCTACTAATAACCTACCAGTAATATGTCAATTTTGTGTTCAGAATGAGCTTTTATGAATAGACAAAAGTATAATTTATCAAATTAAATTGAACTTTTTTAGTGGTATAGCAAGAAATTATAGTAATTTCAAGGATTCTGGTTATCCGAACAATTAAATTTTTACATTATTTTGTTGTTAATTTTTTTTCTTTTAAAAGAGCATGTGAACCATCTTTATAATAATTTTTTCTTATTCCTACTGTAGAAAAATCAAATCGACTATAAAATCTTTCAGCAGTAACATTGCCATGAGAAACCTCTAATAGTATTTTTTTTAGATTTAATTTTTCACATTTTTTTATTAAATAGTACATAAGATATGATCCAAAACCCTTTTTCCTAAATTTCTTATTTACAACAAAATAATTTATTTGAGCTTCATCAACAACTACCTGAAAAACACATATTCCAATAAATAAATTTGTAATTAATAATCCAAAGATTTTTGTACCTTCTTTTTTAAATTCGTTAGCCCATTGCTTCTTGCTCCATAGGGAAATGGTATTTGAATCTAATTCATAACATAAATCAATATCTTTCTCATTAATTTGTTTGATAGATATCATTTTATTATGTATATATATTTGAAAAGTTCAAATCTAGAGTCATTATAAAATATGACAGTTTTAGCAAAACTTTATTTAAAGTTCTCCCATGGAAGAAAAACAATCTTTTTTAAAACAAAAAATTGACTTGGAAAGTCCTAATAAAAATATCGTACCAATTACAACATCCATTGGAGAAGATGGGAAATTGTCAGTTGGTGGCTGTTCTATTGAAGAGTTAGTTAAAAAATATGATTCTCCTCTTTATATATTGGATGAAATCACTTTAAGAAAGTCTTGTAGAGCATATAAAAAAGCATTAGAAAAATATTACCCAGGGGAATCTCTCCCTATATATGCTTCCAAGGCAAATAGCTCTATATTCATGAGTAATCTTGTTTCATCAGAAGGTTTAGGACTTGATGCAGTCTCAGAGGGAGAATTATTAACTGCTCTTAAGGGTGGGGTACCAAATGAAAAAATTGTTTTTCATGGGAATAACAAATCTGACAAAGAAATTGATTTCGCAATTAGAAATAACATCAAAATAATTGTAGATAATGACTATGACTTAAGAAGATTAGAGGAAGTATCAAATTCATTAAATCATGACTTAGAAATAATGATACGCTTTACTCCTGGAATCGAATGCCATACACATGAATATATAAGAACAGGTTCATTTGATAGCAAATTTGGTTTTGGAATCGAATATTTGAATAATTTATTTGCAAGCATCAGCGAAACTAAACATTTAAAATTAAAAGGAATACATGCTCATATTGGTTCCCAGATCTTTGAACTAGACCCTCATAAGGATCTAGGGGAAATAATGGTAAAGGTTATTTTAGACGCCAAAAAATTTGGCCATAATATTAAAGAACTTAATGTTGGTGGAGGTTTAGGAATTAAATATACAATAAATGACGATCCACCTTCTATAGATGAATGGGTAAAAACAATTTCCAACTCAGTTGTTAAAGCTTGTAAAAAACACAATTTATACTTGCCAAAATTGATGTGTGAACCTGGAAGATCAATCGTATCTACAGCAGGCATAACAATTTACAAAATTGGGGCTTTTAAAGAAATTCCCGGAATCAGGACTTATTTGTCTGTTGATGGCGGGATGAGTGATAATCCAAGGCCAATAACATATCAATCAAATTACTCTGCATGTTTAGTAAAAAACCCCTTAAATATTAACTCTAAGAATAAATACACAATTGCTGGCAAACACTGCGAATCAGGAGATGTTTTGTTTAAGGAGATAGAATTAGCAAATTGCGAAACAGGAGATCTCATATGTGTGTTTGGTACTGGTGCTTACAATAATTCAATGAGTTCTAACTACAACAGAATTCCAAGACCCGCAGCCCTTTTAGTTTGTAATGGAGAAGCAGAGATTATTCAAAAAAGAGAAAGTCCAATTGATCTTTTAAAATATGATGTTTTACCTGATCGCTTTATTAAATAAAATTAGGTAAATTTAAATTAATTCTGTTTTTAGTGTGAATTTCTGGGGAATTATAAATTTAAAACTTTTATTAGATGTCTTATTTGCTGTTGGTTTCGGACTTTTATTATTCTCTAGAGTAAAAGAACAACGGACATTATGGCTTCTAAGAGGATATTTGTTTTTAGTATCATCCGCATGGTTTATTCAAAGATATGCATACTTGCCACTAACATCAAAATTAATTGATGCGGTAGTCCTCGCTTGCTCTCTCTCATTAGCGATCCTTTGGCAAGGAGAGTTAAGAAGATTAATGGAACTACTAGGTACTGGGAGGCTTGCTGTATTACTTGGGAATCCACCAAAGGAATTTAGAGCAACTTCAACTACCATTACTCAGTTAGTTGATACTGCAGGTAAACTCTCTCAAAATAGAAGAGGGGCTCTAATAGTTGTAGATTTAGGAAGTGATTTAAGACCTGAAGATTTTTTATATTCAGGTACCAATATTGAGGCGCAATTATCAACTGACCTTTTAATAAATCTTTTTGCAACAGATACGCCCTTACATGATGGAGCAGTTCTTGTGAAAGGGAATAAAATAATTTCTGCTGGTGTAATACTTCCTCTCTCAAGACAAGGAATAAGTAGATATGGCACAAGACATTTAGCAGCATTAGGAATTACAGAAAGATTTGACAGATGTATTTGTATTGTTGTTTCTGAAGAAACAGGTACGTTATCATTAGCAAGCCAAGGCAAACTCGAAAGACCAATAACGAGCAGCAGGTTACAAGAACTTCTTGCAAAATTGATTGGTAATCAAAACTCTATGGGAGCAAATAAAGCATCTTTAAGTAAAAATGTCTCATCCCAAAAGACGGACTTAGGTGATAATATCGTCAGTGATATAAATAAAAAAGAGTCAGAAAAATCAGAAATTTTTATTAACAAAAAGGATTGACTAATGAGTTTAGAAAAAGTAATAGACGATAAAATTAGTGACTTATTAATGAAAATAGATAAGCAAAAATTGCCCAAACATGTAGCAATAATTATGGACGGCAATGGGAGATGGGCGACTAGAAAAGGTTTACCCCGATCATTTGGACATAAACAGGGCGTTAGTGTATTAAAAAAAATTCTTAAAGCTGCAAAAAATTTAGGTTGTAAAGTAATTACTGTTTATGCTTTTTCAACTGAGAATTGGACAAGACCAACAAAAGAAGTTGATTTTCTTATAAATCTTTTTAGCGAAGTTTTAAAAAACGAAATTAAAGAGATAAATGAAGAATCAACAAAAATAAAATTTATTGGAGATTTATCTCCTTTCCCAAAAAATTTAAAAGAAATAATCTCTAGTTCAGAATCACTTACTAAAAACAACAAAAAGTTTTTATTTAATGTTTGTGTTAATTACGGAGGTAGACAAGAAATAGTAAAAGTTGCAAAAGAACTAGCATTTAAATCTTCTGCTGGGGAAATAAAACCAAGTGAAATTAATGAAGAATTATTTAATTCAAAGCTATTAACTGGAGGGATTAAGGATCCAGAATTACTAATAAGAACTAGTGGCGAAAAAAGGATAAGTAATTTTTTATTATGGCAATTAGCATATTCAGAAATTTATATTTCCGACGTACTTTGGCCAGAGTTCAATGAGCATGAATTTCTTAAAGCAATAATTGACTACCAATCAAGAAATAGACGTTTCGGCGGTATAGAATCATTACCAAATGGATCTTTTGAAGATTCTCAATACACTACCTAATGAAAAATGGCTAATTCGAATAATCATTTATTAAGAGAAATTAGGTTCGATTGGAATAAAGAGGAGATATTGGAAATACTTAATATGCCTCTTATTGATTTAATGTGGGAATCACAAACTGTTCACAGGAAATTTAACAAATACGACATTCAATTAGCATCATTGTTCAGCGTAAAAACTGGTGGTTGTGAGGAAAATTGTTCGTATTGTAGCCAATCAATTTATAGTGCTAGCGAAATCAAAAGTCATCCACAATTTCAAGTTGAGGAGGTTTTAGCAAGAGCTCAAATAGCAAAAAATGAGGGTGCAGATAGATTTTGTATGGGTTGGGCGTGGAGAGAAATTAGAGATGGGAAATCTTTTAATGCAATGTTAGAGATGGTTAGCGGTGTAAGAGATTTAGGGATGGAAGCATGCGTTACTGCTGGGATGCTTACAGAAGAACAAGCTTCTAGACTGGCTGATGCAGGGTTGACCGCGTATAACCACAATCTTGATACTAGTCCTGAAAATTATAAAAATATTATTACGACTAGAACTTATCAAGACAGACTAGATACTATAAAAAGAGTAAGGAATGCAGGAATAAATGTTTGTTGTGGAGGGATAATAGGCTTGGGTGAAACTAATTACGATAGAGCATCTCTTTTGGAAGTGCTTTCAAACATGAATCCACACCCTGAAAGTGTTCCTATAAATTCATTAGTAGCTATTGAAGGTACTGGTTTAGAAGATAATAAAGAAATTGATTCTATTGAAATGATAAGGATGATAGCTACAGCAAGAATTCTTATGCCTAAAAGTAAAATAAGATTAAGTGCAGGGCGAGAAAAACTTTCTAAAGAAGCCCAAATTTTATGTTTTCAATGTGGGGCAAATTCAATTTTTTATGGAGATGAGTTACTCACGACTTCAAATCCATCTTTTCAATCAGACAGAAAACTTCTTAAAGAAGTTGGCGTATCATTTAACAAAGATTTTGAAACTTGTGAAAAGACATTATCTTCTTTATGAAAGGCAAAAATTATAAAGTAGTTTCTCTTTACTCTTTCTTCCCGTTTCAAGAAAACTTAATTCTTGATCTAAAAAATAAATTATTAGAAATCGAAAATGAAAACGATCTCTCAGGTTTATTAATTTTTGCAAGTGAGGGCATTAATGGAACTATTTGTGCTGAGAAAAATGTAATTGACATCGTCATAAATTTAGTTAATAAATATGC
Organism: uncultured Synechococcaceae cyanobacterium; assembly: GCA_902573335.1. Taxonomy (GTDB): domain Bacteria; phylum Cyanobacteriota; class Cyanobacteriia; order PCC-6307; family Cyanobiaceae; genus Prochlorococcus_A. The sequence goes on from CACGJI010000012.1 coordinate 11,430, forward strand.
AGATAATAGAAATTTGAATATTAAAGTAAACTTTGCAAAAAAGAAAGTTTTCAAAAAATTAAAAATAAAAATCAAGAAAGAAATTGTTACCATGGGTGTTCCTGAAATAAACCCTTCGGAAAACAATGGGACATATATTGACTCAGTTGATTGGAATAAGATAATTAAAAGTCAAAATACAATAGTCATTGATACTAGAAATCATTATGAGGTTTCTATAGGTACATTTCAGAACTCTATAAACCCAAACACAAGAAACTTTAGCGAATTCCCCAATTGGGTGGATGATCATTTAGATACCTATTTAGGAAATAAAGAGTCTACAAATATAGCAATGTTTTGTACCGGAGGAATAAGATGTGAAAAAGCTACTAGTTTGCTGAAAAAGAAAGGTTATAAAAATATTTATCACCTACAAGGGGGTATCCTTCAATACCTTAATGATATACCAAAAGAAAAAAACTTATTTGAAGGTGAATGTTATGTTTTTGATAAAAGAGTTGCTTTAGATCAAGAATTAGAAAAAGGCTCCTACTCGATTTGTCATGCATGTGGAATGCCTGTTTCAATTCAAGATCAAAAAAGAAAAGAATATAGAAAGGGTATCCAATGTCATTTCTGCATAAACCAATTCAGTGATGATGATAGGAAAAGGTTTGAAGAAAGACAAAAACAAATCGATAGATTAAAAGTGGAAAATCATAAAATCCATAAGGACTAATTTTCAAAATCATGAAAGTTGAAGAATTAGAAAAATTAGCAGGTACTATTGGATTATTAATAAAAATTCAAGTTAGAGAAACTCTCGGATTATGTTTCTTTAGAATCGTTATAGCAGAACAGAAAGATAACATAATTAAGATTTGGGCCGAAATGAAAGGTTGGACTTATTTAAATAAACAAGGCATTCAGCTTGATACATTAAGAATCCTTAGTAAAGCGCCTGCTTTTGTTTCGGAATTAATATGGGCAACAACTATGGCTTGGGCAATTGAAAAAAAATCAAGCAACAAAGTAAGACTTTTAGCTATTTTTGATAGTGAAGGATATAGTAAAAAACTTGTAAGATATTTCAAGTTAATAGGATTCAAAATTGTAAAAGAAGTTGGTTCTAGCCCAGTAGATCTTTCATTAAGATTGGTATGGGGAGGTGCAGGTACACTTATGAAAGGGGAATGTATTTCCATATTGAAAAAAATTGAAAAGAAACTCTCTTTAATTGAAGAAAGTTAACCCGCATGATAACTACTTCTAACTAAAGGCCCAGAAGATACTTTTTTGAATCCTAATTCCTTAGAGAAGCGATATAGATATTCAAACTCTGATGGATCCCAATATTTCTTAACTGCCAAATGATTGAATGAGGGCCTTAAATATTGGCCAATTGTAATTTGATCACAATCTATTTTTTTTAGATCATAAAGTGTATTTTTTATTTCATCCAATGTTTCACCAAGACCTAACATAATTCCTGATTTAGTTTGAATATGAGGAGCAATATCTTTTGACTTTTTTAGTAAACCAAGGGATTTTTTGTAATTTGCACCCCTCCTAACTTCTTTTTGCAGTCTTTCAACAGTTTCAAGATTATGATTAAAGCATATTGGATCTTTTTCTAAAATCATCTTCAATCTCTTAGTCTGAAGGCTATTAGTTTCATCAAAATTTTTGCCCCCACCCCATAAATCAGGAGTTAAAACCTCTATTTTAATTGTTGAATCAATTTTTCTAATCTCATCAATTGTAGATATAAATAAATTTGCACCATGATCAGGGAGATCGTCTCTAGCTACAGATGTCAAAACAACATATTTCAAATTTAGTACTTTCACTGCTTCAGCGACTTGAGTACATTCATCAATATTGATAGAACTAGGTCTACCTTTATTCACCTGACAAAAAGCACATGAACGAGAACATATCGATCCACCCAGTAAGAAAGTGGCTGTTCCTGAGGCATAACATTCTGCTCTGTTTGGACATCTTGCTTCTTCACAAATAGTGTGAATATTTGATTTTTTGATGAGTGTTTGTATTTTTTCGAATTCTGAAGCTTTACTAATAGGAAATTTAATCCAAGAGGGTAGTTTTAGGATTTTTTCTTTCTTGATTAGATTATTATCTCTCATTGTCTAATTTAGTTTTGTTCTTCCTTCTAACGCTCTTGCAAGTGTAACTTCATCCACATATTCAAGTTCACTGCCCATTGGGAGGCCATATGCAATCCTTGTAACTTTAGTAAAAGGGGCTAACAATTTTCCAATATAAAGACTTGTTGTATCTCCCTCAACACTGGGGGTCAATGCCAATATGATCTCATCTATTTCAGACTTACTAACTCTTTCTACTAAGCTTTTTATTTCTAAGAGTTCTGGGCCAACAGAATCCATTGGAGATATTAAACCACCAATAACATGGTAAACACCTTTAAATTCTCTAGCGCGCTCCAAAGCGAGCAAATCTTTAGTTTCTGCTACTACACAGATTAGTTTTTGATTTCTTTCAGTATTTTTACAAATTTCACATTCATCTTCTGAAGTCAAATTGAAACATTTTTTGCAACGACCAACATTACTATGTGCTTCTAACAAAGCCTTTGAAAAATCTCTTATTGAACTTTCAGGTTGTTTTAAAATAAACAGGGCTAATCGTTGAGCTGTTCTTGGACCAATCCCTGGGAATTTCTCAAAATGACCAATTAATTTCGAAAGCGGTTTGGTATAAGTAATCAAAATGAAACTATTTCTAGGGATAATTTAGACGCAAAATTCTGAATTGCCATAATTGTTTGCTTTTAATGTCTTATTATGTTTTTAGTAAGTAATTTCAAACAAAATGAAAAATATTAAATTTAACCCTTTCAAATATTTATTTTTGATTTTTTTGTGTTTAACACTGAGTGCTTGTAGTGGCGGACTCAATGCAGGATTAGAAGCATATCAAAGTCCTGATGGAAGATATGCTTTTTTGTATCCAACAGGATGGACTAGGGTAAAAGTCGATGGAGGACCTGAAATTATTTATCATGATTTAATAAATAGTAATGAGACCCTAAGTTTAGTTATTTCTGATGTAAATAAAGAGGTTCAATTAGAGCAATTAGGAAGCCCAAGTGAAGTAGGTCAAACATTAATTGATAAAGTCATTGCTCCCGAAGGTTCAGGTAGAGAGGTAAAGCTTATAAATGCCAATCAAAGAGAGGCCTCCAATCATATTTTCTATGATTTAGAATATGAATTAAATTTAAATGAACAGGCCAGACACGAATTAGCTACTGTCGTAATTGACAGAGGAACACTTTACACTTTCGCTGTGGGAACAAATGAAGAGAGATGGAATAAAGTTGATGGTATGTTTAGCAATGTAATTGAATCATTTAACTTCTTAATATAATTTAGGAATTATATACTAGATTCCTACTTGAACATTCCACAAGTCAGCATATATTTTGTTCTGATCTAATAGTTTTTCATGTTTTCCGCTTTCAACTATTTTACCTTTATCAATAACAACAATATTATCCGCATTTTTTATAGTGCTTAATCTGTGAGCTATTACTATTGTTGTTCTTTCTTTTGTGATTTTAGATAATGATTTTTGAATTAAAGCCTCTGTTTCATTATCAACTGAGGCTGTAGCTTCATCTAATATTAATATTGGCGCATCCTTTAAAACAGCTCTCGCCAAGGCAATTCTTTGACGTTGTCCGCCTGAGAGCCTTTGGCCCCTTTCCCCCACTATAGTTTTATAACCATCTGGTAATTGTTCAATAAATTTATGAGCTTCCGCGATCTTTGAAGCTTTAATGATATCTTTAAGACTTGGGTTAATTGAACCATAAGCAATATTTTCTTGAACACTGCCGTGAAATAAATAAGTTTCTTGACTTACTAAAGAAATGCACTTTCTTAAATCTCTCAAATTTATTTCTTTAATAGAAATGCCATCCAAGATTATTGACCCATTATTACTATCATAAATCCTAAGAAGTAGTTTTATTATTGTACTTTTTCCAGAACCTGTTAAACCAACAATTCCTAATGTTGAGTTATTTTCAATTTTGAAATTTATGTTTTTCAAAGTTAAATCTCGTCCAGGATAATTAAAATTTACATTCTTAAAAATAATTTCTCCTTTGATATCTTTAGGCTCAATTTTTATTTTTCCATCTTTTATTTTTACAGGCGTATCTATGAGATCAATTACTCTATCTATTGAAGCCATAGATCTCTGAAAATCATCTAAAACATGCCCCAAAGAAGTTAAAGGCCATAATAGTCTTTGTGTAATAAACACTAAAAAACTATAAGTTCCTACATCAAGTGTCTTATTCCAAGTTTGGAAACCTCCTATTAATAGAATCGCTATAAAAGCAAATAAGATTGCAAATCTTATAAGAGGGATAAAAGCAGAAGATAATTTTATTGCAGCCTTATTACTTCTTTGATAATCGAGACTTTCTTTATTTAATCTATTTAGCTCCCATTTTTCTTTAGTAAAACTTTTTATGGTTAAAATTCCACTTAAATTATTATTAAGTCTTGATGCCAACAGTCCAGCTTTATTTCTTACATCTCTGTATTTTGGAGCAAGCTTCCTTTGAAATTTAATTGATCCTAAAAATATAATTGGAATAGGAAAGAAAGCAAATAAAGCAATATTTGGAGCGACAAAAATCATGGTGCCACCAATTATTAAGACAGTTATAAATAACTGAATAATCTGATTAGCCCCTTGGTCTAGAAATCTCTCTAGTTGATTTATATCATCATTCAAAATAGATAATAGCCTTCCAGTATTATCATTTTCAAAAAAATCCATATCTAATTCCTGGATATGCTCATAAGCTTTTATTCTTAATTTATGTTGCGATAGCTGAGCCAAATTTCTCCATAAAATCGAATATAAATATTCAAAGGAGGATTCACCAGACCAAACTATTCCTGAAGCAAATGCAAGAAAAATCAATTGTGCTGGAACTTCTTTTATCCCAAAACCAGCAATCCATGAATTCTGTTCCTTTACAACGATATCAACTGCAAGACCTATTATTACAGGGGGAGCTAAATCTAATATTTTATTAATTATGGAACTAAGAAAAGCAAAAAATAGTAACCTTCTTTCTTCAATCAGATTTAAATAAAGTCTAACTATTGGATTTTGATTTTTCTTATAACTCATAAAATAACAATTAAATTTTTCTATTATGATTTAAATTTTCTTTAGTTTCGAATTTACATTTTGATTTTGCATCTTGATGACTCTCAGTTTGTGTAAATTCTTCGTAGTAACAATCACAAGTTTCATTCGCAATTTCTTCACTATATAATATTTCTGATTTCAACATCTCCTCTTTGACACTCTGAAGACAAAATAATTTTATTATTGAATTTAGTTTCGTTTGAGCTAGATAATAACTATTAAAAGAGTTGAATAGGATTATCAGATTCACAAAAATAAAGAATTTATATTTGCTAGCTTTCATTCTCTATCCCTAGTTTCTGACTTTAATTTTTTTTAATTTATTTTTAGTTTCTCTATGCAGATCTCTGGGTAAATCTACCAAACTGTAATCATTAAAAATCTGTATCTTTCCAATGGATCTACCATTTATATTAGTTGAATTACAGATTGAGGATATAATATTTGCAACTCTAACCCCATCAAATTTACCAAAGTTAAATTTGTAAGTTTCAAAAGAATCATTTTGATAATTATTTCTTCTATTTGAATTTCTCATACGATTATTAATATTTCTATTAGTTCTATTTCGATCAGTATTATTTTGTTTATGAATCCAAGAATCATCTTCATTAACAAAAAATGATTTATTACCTATTACTAAATTAATCGCCGCCATTGCAATATTGGGGTCATCCATAGAGTATTTTTCTTTTAAATTATCTAGTACATCAATAATCAAAGCTTTATTTTCTTCATTTTTATCTTTAGCTAAAGAACTCTCATTAACATTCTCTATAAGTTTCTCCATCCTTTTTTCATTTATTATTTTATTACTTGGTATATTAATTTCTTCAATCTTAGTTCTTGTTGAGTTTTCTAAGTTTCTTAGAAAATGTTTTTCTCTTTGATTAACAAATAAAATTGCTTCCCCTGATCTGCCTGCCCTTCCAGTTCTTCCAATTCTATGAGTATATGTTTCCTTATCAAAAGGAAAATCGTAATTAACAACAAGTTTTATCCTCTCAACATCTAATCCTCTAGCTGCGACATCAGTTGCAACAAGGATATTAATAAATCCTTTTTTTAATCTATCTACAGTATTTTCTCTTTGGTTTTGAGGTATATCTCCATTAAGTACTGCCACAGTATGACCTGAATTCTCTAAAGCTTCAGCTATTGAAGTAGTAAGTAGTTTTGTCCTCACGAAAATTATTACTCCCTCGTTATTAAGTTCTAATATTCTTTTTAAAGCATCTAACTTATGATGCCTTTGTACATATAGAAATTGTTGCGAAATTAATTGAGTTTCTTTTTTGACACTTTTGATTAATATTTCGGCGGGATCATTTAGATATTTTTTTGCTATATTCCTTATCTCACTAGGCATTGTTGCTGAAAACAATACCATCTGTTTTTCTTCCGGAAGTTGATCTATTATCCATTCAATATCTTCAAGAAAACCCATATTTAACATTTCATCTGCCTCATCTAAAACAAGACAATTTATGTCTTTAATTTTAAAAGTTCCTTGCCTGATATGATCCATTATTCGGCCAGGGGTACCAACTACTACGTCAACTTTTCTTTTCAATGCAGAAATTTGACTTCGATAGTCGGTACCTCCATATATTGCAACCGTCTTAAAATTACTAGATTCTGAACTATAACTTTTAAAAGATTCTGCCACTTGAGTTGCTAATTCTCTTGTAGGAGTCATAACTAAAACCTTGGCATTTAATTCTTTATTATCTGCAAGTTTTTCTATTAATGGCAATGCGAAAGCTGCAGTCTTTCCTGTTCCTGTTTGTGCTTGGCCTAGTAAATCTCTGCCTAACATTAGTTCCGGAATTGCAGCTTTTTGGATGGGTGTTGGATTTTTATATCCTTTATTTCTTAACGAATTTAAGATCGATTGATTAAACCCAAAATCGAGAAATCCATTCTCATTATCATTTCCTTTCGATACTTCCAATGGTTGAGATTCAATTTCTTTTTTGTTCTCTAAGTTCTTTAACTCAATCAGGGAAGAATCTTCATTCTGAGATTTTCCCTGCTCACTATCACGAGAGTTACTATCTTTTTTTAAAGCCATCTTAAATGCCTAATAATCTTCTGATTAGGCATTCAACAAATATCTAAATTTACTTAAATTGTTGACTAGCCTTACAGAGCCGAATTACTAATCTAACATCTTGGGGTTCAGATCTTACTAATTTCTCAAAAATAAGATTTAATTTAAATAATATATCTCTAGAAATTTTTTCGCTCTTGTAACAGCAGTATAAAATAACCTTCTTTCAAAATTATCTCTACAAAAGATATTTTCACCATCTTTTTTTTCTTTTACAACATATTGATTTCTTCTATATTTTTGTGACCACAAAATACTTACCTTCTCAGATTCACTGCCTTGAGATTTATGTATAGTAATGGCAATTGCAGGCACAACATTTTCTAAATTAGATGGATCAATTAATGCGACAATTTCTTCGTTATTATCATTAAATTTTCTAAAAAGATATTTTCTTTTATTTTTCAAACCTATAAGTACTCCGATATCACCATTTGACAATCCAAGCTCATTATTATTTTTTGTACACATTATCGGAACACCCTCATTTAAATTTTGAAGGTCATAGGGTTTTTTTTGACCAAAAACAATTTCATTCAAATATTCAACACTCCATATTCCAGAATTTTTTTCGCATAAAATTAAGTGACTTTGTAAATCCAGAAATATCTTATCTACTAAATCTTTTTCATTATTCAATAAATTATCAATACCCTCATCAAATATATATTTTTTTTTACTTAAATTTGAAGTTGAAAGATTTAACTTTTTTAGATGACTTGCAATCGAAAAAAA
>CACGJI010000013.1 GCA_902573335.1 uncultured Synechococcaceae cyanobacterium
TCGAAGTAGTTACCATGCTGAAGAGATTCAAAAACTTATGAAAAAGTATCCAAGATAGTTATATTTATATATTTGGATTTACCCACTCATTTAATTTCCATTCAACTAGATCATTTTTAATCATTGGATCATTCTTAATTATTTTTAGTGCATTTCTATAATTATTCATCTCAAGAATAAGTAATCCGCCGTCACCTGGTCTATTTAACTCATCTACCAAAAAGCCACTTTTTATATTAATTCCCTCTTTTTTTAATTTTTTTACCCAATCAATATGTTCGTTAATTATTTTTCGTTTTAAGTCATTATTAATTAAATATTCTTTTTTTATAATTTCAGTTTTTACAAAGAAAGGCATTTACATTTTTTTTATACCAAGCATCTCTTCTTCGCTTGGGGGAACAATTAATTTGAAAGTACTCTTAAAATGAGACCAATTTTCCATTATTTTGGCAGCCTTTAAGCTATTTGTTTTTGCTTGATATTCTCTAATAATTTCCAATAAGATACTCTCCTGCTTTGATGAAGTTATTTGATGAATGCTTACTATTTCTTTATTTACTTTATTACTTAAATCATTATTTTCATCGATTATAAAAGCTATTCCACCAGTCATGCCCGCACCAATATTCCTTCCTGTGGAACCTAGAATAACTACTTTCCCACCAGTCATGTATTCACAACAATGATCACCTGCTCCTTCTGTTACCGCTGTAGCACCACTATTTCTAACCGCAAATCTTTCTCCCGATTTTCCTAATGCAAATAATTTTCCACCTGTTGCTCCATAAAGACAAGTATTTCCTATGATAACCTGTTCGGAGGAGATTTCATTTATTTTTGGTGGAATTATTGTGAGTATTCCTCCATTCATTCCTTTACAAACATAATCATTAGCTTCTCCGATTAATTGAACATTCATTCCCTTCAATAAAAAGGCACCAAAGCTTTGTCCTGCATATCCTTTGAAATTTAAGTTGAGTTCGCCATTGAAGCCAGTGTTGCCGTGGAGTTCTGCGATTTCGCCTGATATTTTCGCACAAACACTTCTATCTGTATTTTTTATCTCAATTTCTTTGGTTAATATTTCGTGATTTTTAATTGAATCTATAAATTTAGTATCAGACAAAAACTCATCTTCTAATACAAAACCATTACTATGGGCAGTTTTTAAATGTTTTAACCATGATCTATCAGGGGTTGAGTGTTCATTTACTAAAGAAGAAAGATCAATATTAGAAGTTTTTGGAAGATCGATATTTCTTGCAGAAAGAAATTCTTGATTACCAATCAGTTCTTCCATATTAGAAACACCGATAGTACTCATTATCTGTCTTACTTCTTCAGCGATATACAAGAAAAAATTTACGACATTTTCTGGAATACCTTTAAATCTTTTTCTTAATTCTTCTTTTTGAGTGGCAACTCCAACAGGACACTTGTTTGTATGACAAACCCGAGCCATTATACATCCTTCAGCAATCATCGCTACAGAGCCAAAACCGTATTCTTCAGCACCTAGTAAAGCTGCAATAACTACGTCCCAACCTGTTTTAAGACCTCCATCAGTTCTCAAAATTACTCTTTCGCGTAAGTTATTCTCTAAGAGAGATTTATGAACCTCAGCAACACCAAGTTCCCATGGTAAACCCGCATGTTTAATAGAACTCAGGGGTGAAGCACCTGTACCTCCGTCATGTCCAGAAATTTGAATAACATCTGCATTAGCTTTGCTTACTCCAGCAGCAATAGTGCCTATACCAATTTCAGAAACAAGTTTTACGCTTACTTTCGCTTTTGGATGAACTTGGTGTAAGTCGTGGATAAGTTGAGCTAAATCTTCAATTGAATAAATATCATGATGCGGGGGAGGAGATATTAAAGCTACTCCAGGTTTACTATTTCTTAGTTTTGCAATGTAAGAATCAACTTTTGGACCAGGTAATTGTCCCCCCTCTCCGGGTTTTGCACCTTGAGCCATTTTAATTTCGAGTTGTTTACCACTTCTTAGATATTCAGGTGTAACTCCAAATCTTCCTGATGCTATTTGTTTAATAGCGGAGCATGCGGTGTCTCCATTCTTTAAGCCTTTAATAAATGGCAACGTCGCTGACTGAGTATTTTCATCGATATCATTTAAAACATTAAAACGAGCTGGATCTTCTCCCCCTTCTCCACTATTACTTTTTCCACCAATTCTATTCATTGCAACTGCTAAAACTTCATGCGCTTCTCTGGATAAAGCACCTAAACTCATTCCTCCAGTACAGAACCTTTTGCAAATTGATTCAACACTTTCAACTTCCTCTAATGGAATGCTTTTTCTTATTGAATTAATTGTTAGTAAATCTCTAAGAGATGTTGTCGGTCTATTACTAATAAGTTTTTTGTAAGTTTCAAAATGATCGTATCCTGTTCCTTGTTTTACCGCTGAATGTAAAACTTTTGACATCTCTGGGTTATTGGAATGATATTCTCCATTATTTCTAAATTGTACAAATCCTAAAAATTCTAATTTCTTTAAATCGATCTCTGGATAGGCTTTTGTATGTATCGAGAGTGTTTCATTAGTTAATTCTTTTAGTGTTATGCCAGCGATACGACTTGTTGTACCATCAAAAGCAATTTTTATTAAGTCAGAGCCAAGGCCTACAGCTTCAAAAATTTGTGCACCATGGTAACTAGATAAAAGTGAGATGCCTATTTTTGAGAGAATTTTTCTTAAACCGTCTTCTAAAGCTTTTTTAATATTTTCTTGAACATCAACTATTGATAATGGATTTATTTTTTTGCTGTCAATGAGTTTTTGTGTTTTTGGATGTTTTAACCAATGTCTACCTGCTTCGAAGGTCAACCAAGGGCAAACTGCACTTGCTCCATATCCAATTAAACAAGCTAAGTGATGTGTGCTCCAGCATTGACCAGTCTCAATTATTAGAGAAGCTTTTAGCCTGATTTCTTTTTTAAGAAGATAATGATGAATTGCCCCAACAGCAAGTAAAGGAGGTATAAAAGTCTTTTTAGGATTAATTCCCTTATCAGAAATGATAATTAAGGAGCAACCTTCTTTTATAGACAGCTCACTCTGTTTACAGATTGCTTTTAATTGGTTCTCTAAGCCTTGAATACCTTCCTCTAAATCAAACAAACTTGAAATTGTCTGAGATTTAATTTTTGATTTTTTTATGGAAATTAGTTCTTCCTCATTAAGAATCGGACTTTGTAAATGAACGAAGGGTTTAGCATCTTTAATTTCAAATGGTGTACATCTTTCTCCTAGATGCATCTCTAAACTCATTACAAGTTTTTCTCTCAGAGGGTCAATAGGAGGATTAGTAACTTGCGCAAATCTTTGCTTAAAGTAGTCGTATAAAATATGTGGCTTAGATGAAAGAACTGCTAATGGGATGTCGTCGCCCATGCAGTAAGTAGGCTCTTTAGCTAATGAAGCCATTGAATCTAAGATAAGGTCATTATCTTCAGCTGAAAAACCGTATGCAGTTTGTTGTTGCAACAACTCAAGGTCTTTTAGTTTGCATTCTTTAACCCATTCATTATTTTCAATTTTTATAGTTCTATTACTGAGAAGATTTTTATAATCATGCCTTTGAGCGGCTTCAGATTTTACTTCCCAATTTCTTAGGATTCTATTATGGTGAAAATCTACAGATAACATTTGTCCCGGTCCTAATCGACCTTTTTCTATTACTCTTTCTTCTTCAAGATCTACTACTCCTGTTTCAGAACCCATTATTACAAAACCATCATTTGTGATTGAATATCTTGCTGGTCTTAGGCCATTTCTATCAAGCGTTGCTCCGACAAAATTTCCATCAGCAAATACAAGGAGTGCTGGACCATCCCAAGCTTCTTGTAGGCTTGCAGAATATTCATAAAAAGCTTTTATATCTTCTCTCTGCTCAAGTTCAGGTTGATCTCTAAATGCTTCAGGAACAAGTTTTAATAATGAGTCAGTAATGGCCTGACCTGAACGAATATTGATTTCAAGGGTTGCATCAAGATTCGATGAATCACTTTTGTTTACATCTACAATGGGCTTGATTTCATTAGATAACTCTCCCCAAAAATCATCTATATGCGTTTCTGAGGCTTTAGCCCAGTTGATATTACCTAAAAGAGTATTTATTTCGCCATTATGACCCAAAAATCTCATGGGTTGAGCTAGCGGCCATTTTGGAAGTGTATTAGTACTAAATCTACGATGATAAACAGAAAATGAAACTTTAAAACTCTCTTCTTTTAGATCTTGATAAAACTCGGATAATATTTCAGAACGAACCATACCTTTATAAACAACTGTTTGAGAACTTAGTGAGGCAAAATAAAATTCACAATCCCCAACATCATTTTTGAAAGTTTGTCTTATTTTTTTCTCAATTCTTTTCCTTAATTGGAATAAAAGCTTTTCAACATCTTGATAATCTTTTTTATCTATATATAAAATCCACTGACAAATGAATGGAGCATTTGCTTTAGCTAAAGGACCTAAGATTTCATTATTAACAGGTACTTTTCTCCACGATGTTTTGTTGACTTTTAATTTTTTTGCTTCTTGATCACATATTGATTTACATACTTCAATTTTTTCTTTTTTATTAGGCATAAAAACCATGCCTAAACCTCTATTAAATTCTTGATTATTTTTTAGATTAATTTCTTCTTCTAGATATCCCCATGGAATTGAACATAAAATGCCCGCTCCATCTCCTGAATCACTATCTCCTCCACAACCTCCTCTATGTTCCATGCAGTTAAGGCCTTTAAGGGACTGTTTTAGGATCCAATTGCTTTCTATCCCTTTAATATTTGCTATGAATCCAACTCCACACGCATCTTTTTCCCCAATTATTCCATTTGGGGAATAACTATCTTGATATGGGCCAACGATTCTTTTGATACTCTCTCCCATAGATTATTTAATTCTATTTAGTTATTTATGTATTTCTATTATAAAAATAAATATGAAAATAAATCTAAAGATAATGAATATTTACCAAAGAATTTTAATTTGACAAATTTTAAAAAAAATATAATTAAAAACTTTTAGATGGTGCTCCTAAAAGGTTATGATAGTTAAATGTTTATTTTTATTTAAGTTTAATAGATGCCCACCATCTCACAATTAGTAGGTTCAGAAAGAAAACGTCTGACAAAGAAAACAAAATCTCCTGCATTAAAAGCTTGCCCTGAGAGAAGAGGGGTATGTACAAGAGTCTATACATCAACACCAAAGAAGCCTAATTCAGCTTTGAGAAAAGTTGCTAGGGTTAGATTAACTTCAGGTTTCGAGGTAACGGCTTATATTCCTGGGATTGGACATAATTTGCAAGAACACTCTGTAGTACTACTTAGGGGTGGAAGAGTTAAGGATTTGCCAGGAGTTAGATATCATATAATAAGAGGAACTTTAGATACGGCTGGAGTCAAAGATAGACGTCAATCCAGATCTAAATATGGTGCAAAAGCTCCAAAAGGTTAATTTGTAAACATCACTTTTTTTAAACATGTCACGTCGTAATGCAGCAGTAAAAAGACCAGTTTTTCCTGATCCTCAATTTAATAGTCGTCTTGCTTCAATGATGATTTCCAGATTGATGAAACATGGTAAAAAATCTACAGCTCAAAGAATATTATCTGATGCGTTTTCCTTAATAAGCGAGAGAACAGGTGGGAATGCAGTGGAATTATTTGAAACAGCTGTAAAAAATGCTACTCCTCTTGTCGAGGTACGAGCTAGAAGAGTTGGTGGTGCAACATATCAAGTACCTATGGAAGTTCGCCAAGAGAGGGGTATTGCTATGGCATTAAGATGGCTTGTTACATTCTCACGTGCAAGAAATGGAAAAAGCATGTCCCAAAAACTTGCTGGCGAGTTAATGGATGCAGCGAATGAAACTGGTAGTGCCGTTAAAAAAAGAGAAGATACTCATAAAATGGCAGAAGCTAATAAAGCTTTTGCACATTACAGATATTAATTTCATCAAAAGGTACTTAAGTAGTTTATTATTATTAAAGTTTGCTTTTAAGGTGAACTACACTTAACAAAATTATTTTATTTGGAGCTTTAAAATTGGCACGCGACTTTCCCCTAGAACGAGTAAGGAACATAGGTATAGCCGCTCATATTGATGCAGGTAAGACAACAACTACTGAAAGAATTTTGTTTTATTCAGGTGTAGTTCATAAGATAGGTGAGGTTCATGATGGTGCTGCTGTAACAGATTGGATGGCTCAAGAAAGAGAAAGAGGAATAACTATAACTGCTGCTGCAATATCTACTAGCTGGCAAGATCATAGGATTAATATTATTGATACTCCTGGACACGTTGACTTTACTATTGAAGTTGAAAGGTCAATGCGTGTGTTGGATGGTGTTATAGCTGTATTTTGCGCAGTTGGTGGAGTTCAGCCTCAATCCGAAACGGTTTGGCGTCAAGCAGATAGATACTCTGTTCCAAGAATGGTGTTTGTTAATAAAATGGACAGAACTGGTGCGGATTTTTTAAAGGTTAATGAGCAAATTAAAGATCGATTAAAGGCAAATGCACTTCCCATCCAGTTACCTATAGGGGCGGAAGGTGATCTCACAGGCATTATTGATTTAGTAGCTAACAAAGCATATCTTTACAAAAACGATTTAGGTACTGATATTGAAGAAGCACCAATTCCATCTGAAATGGAGGAGGAAGCTGCTGAGTGGAGATCCAAGTTAATGGAAAGTGTGGCAGAAAATGATGAAGAGTTAATAGAAATATTTCTTGAAACAGGAGAATTATCTGAAGAACAACTTAAAAAAGGTATTAGGGAAGGGGTTCTAAAACATGGATTGGTTCCTGTACTATGCGGTTCAGCTTTTAAGAATAAGGGTGTCCAACTTGTTTTAGACGCTGTAGTTGATTACTTGCCAGCTCCAGTTGATGTGAAACCAATACAAGGTATTTTACCAAGTGGCAAAGAAGATGTTAGACCTTCAGATGATAATGCTCCATTCAGTGCATTAGCCTTCAAAGTAATGTCAGATCCCTATGGGAAATTAACTTTTGTGAGAATGTATTCAGGTGTTCTTTCAAAGGGAAGTTATGTGATGAATTCTACTAAGGATGCTAAAGAGAGAATTTCTAGATTAGTGATTCTTAAGGCTGATGAAAGAGAGGAGGTTGATGAACTGAGGGCTGGGGATTTAGGAGCTGTATTAGGTCTTAAGAACACAACTACAGGGGACACCTTATGTAATACAGAAGATCCAATAGTTTTGGAGACATTGTTTATCCCTGAACCAGTTATATCAGTCGCTGTTGAGCCAAAAACTAAAGGTGATATGGAAAAATTATCAAAAGCTTTAACTGCTTTGTCTGAAGAGGATCCAACCTTTAGGGTAAGTACAGATCCTGAGACAAATCAAACTGTTATTGCAGGTATGGGGGAGTTGCACTTAGAAATCCTTGTTGACAGAATGTTAAGGGAATTTAAAGTTGAGGCAAATATAGGTGCTCCACAGGTTTCATATAGAGAAACTATTAGGTCTAGTTCTAAAGGTGAAGGTAAATATGCAAGACAGACTGGAGGTAAAGGTCAATATGGTCATGTAATTATTGAAATGGAACCTGCTGAAGTTGGTAAAGGTTTTGAATTTGTAAACAAAATTGTTGGTGGAACTGTACCAAAAGAGTATATTGGTCCTGCATCTAATGGAATGAAAGAGACCTGTGAATCTGGTGTTCTTGCCGGTTATCCACTCATTGATGTAAAAGTAACACTAGTCGATGGTTCATTCCACGATGTAGACTCATCTGAAATGGCCTTCAAAATTGCAGGTTCCATGGCTTTTAAAGACGGGGTTAAAAAATGTAATCCTGTCCTTTTAGAGCCTATGATGAAAGTTGAGGTCGAAAGTCCTGACGACTTTCTTGGATCTGTAATTGGTGATCTCTCTTCCAGAAGAGGTCAAGTAGAAGGACAATCTGTTGATGATGGATTGTCTAAGGTACAGGCCAAAGTGCCCTTAGCCGAAATGTTCGGTTATGCCACTCAACTCCGATCAATGACTCAAGGTCGGGGTATATTTTCAATGGAGTTCGCAAATTATGAGGAAGTTCCTCGTAATGTTGCTGAAGCTATCATTTCCAAGAATCAGGGCAACTCCTGATCTCTAAACCAAAACACTCTTAAACCCTCGATTCTTTAATTCAAAATGGCTCGCGAGAAGTTCGAAAGAAACAAACCACATGTCAACATAGGTACTATTGGCCATGTTGATCATGGAAAAACAACACTAACAGCTGCTATTACAAATGTATTAGCTAAAAAAGGTCAAGCTCAAGCTCAAGATTATGGAGACATTGATGGTGCTCCTGAAGAAAGAGAGCGTGGCATTACTATTAATACAGCTCATGTGGAATATGAAACTGAAGGCAGACATTATGCTCATGTTGATTGCCCAGGACATGCTGATTATGTGAAAAATATGATCACAGGGGCCGCCCAAATGGATGGAGCTATTCTAGTTTGTGCAGCTACAGATGGTCCTATGGCTCAGACAAAAGAGCATATTCTTTTAGCTAAACAGGTTGGAGTCCCTGCTCTTGTAGTTGCTCTTAATAAGTGCGATATGGTCGATGATGAAGAAATTATTGAACTAGTCGAAATGGAAATTAGGGAACTGTTAGATAGTTATGACTTCCCCGGAGATGACATTCCTATAGTTCAAGTTTCAGGCTTAAAAGCTCTGGAAGGAGATTCTACTTGGGAATCAAAGATCGAAGAATTAATGAAAGCAGTTGATGCTAGCATTCCCGAACCAGAAAGAGAAGTTGATAAACCATTCTTGATGGCAGTTGAAGACGTTTTTTCCATTACTGGTAGAGGAACTGTTGCAACTGGAAGAATTGAGAGAGGTAAAGTTAAGGTTGGAGAAGAAGTAGAAATAGTTGGAATAAGAGATACAAGATTAACAACTGTTACTGGGGTTGAAATGTTCCGAAAACTTCTTGACGAAGGTATGGCTGGAGATAATGTTGGCTTACTTTTACGGGGTGTCCAAAAGGAAGATATTGAGAGAGGAATGGTTCTTGTGAAGAAAGGATCTATTACCCCTCATACCCAGTTTGAAGGAGAAGTTTATGTTCTCAAAAAAGAAGAGGGCGGAAGACATACTCCTTTCTTTGCAGGATATAGACCTCAGTTCTACATCAGAACAACTGATGTGACAGGTCAAATAACTGCATTTACCTCAGATGATGGCTCTAATGTTGAAATGGTTATGCCAGGAGACAGAATTAAGATGACTGGAGAATTAATTTGTCCAGTAGCTATTGAACAAGGTATGAGATTTGCCATACGTGAAGGTGGACGTACTATCGGAGCTGGAGTTGTTTCTAAAATACTCAAATAATAAATTTGAATTTTAAAAATTTAACCTCAATCATCTAATATAGGTTTATGTATAAGGGTCATTGATTAAAATGACCCTTCACTAGAAGTTATTTAAAACTATGACTGCATCAATTGCACAACAAAAGATAAGAATAAGACTTAAAGCATTTGATAGAAGAATGCTTGATTTATCTTGCGACAAAATAATCCAAACTGCTGATACTACTTCTGCCTCAGCAATAGGTCCAATACCTTTACCTACAAAAAGAAAGATTTATTGTGTCCTAAGATCACCACATGTTGATAAAGATTCTAGAGAGCATTTTGAAACAAGAACTCATAGAAGAATAATAGATATCTACAGTCCTTCTGCAAAAACTATTGATGCTTTAATGAAACTTGATCTCCCGAGTGGAGTAGATATAGAAGTTAAACTTTAATAAATCCCGGAACCGCCCTAAATTGATTAGTATAAAATAAGTGAAATGAGGTTTAAATGGGAGAACTCTCAGTAAGGGAATTACCTTTATTTCCTTTGCCAGAGGTAGTCCTTTTTCCTCAAGAAGTATTGCCTTTACATATTTTTGAGTCGAGATATAGGATTATGCTTCAATCTGTTCTTGAAAGTGATTCAATGTTTGGAGTGATTAAGTGGGATCCCACTACTAAAAGTATGGCTAACGTTGGATGTTGCGCACAAATTTTAAAACATCAAACTGCAGAGGATGGGAGAAGTAATATTATTACCCTCGGCCAACAAAGATTTCAAGTCTTAGAAATTACCCGTTCGACACCATTTTGTTCTGCGATGGTTAGTTGGATAAGTGATGACAATATTGATGACTTTCAAAAATTAGATTCTCTAAAAGATTCAGTAAAAGAAGCACTTAGTGATGTTATTAATTTAACGAGTAAATTGACCAATACAAAGAAAAATCTACCTGATAAATTACCTGACAACCCAATGGATTTATCATTTTGGATAGGAGCTCATTTGGGCGGTCCTGTTGCGGAAGAACAGCAAAGACTTCTTGAAGAGAGAAATACTTTTACCCGTTTGCAAAGAGAATATGAAATGCTTGATCATACAAGAAAACAACTTGCAGCAAGAACAGCATTAAAAGAGAGTTTTCCTGATATAAAAGAAAATTAAATGTTTGAATTATTATTCCCTTTTTTTTTAATAGTTTTATTCTTTCTAGTCCTAGCGATAATATGGAGAAATAATGCTAGAAAATATATTTCTTCAGGTACAGTAGCTTCTGCATATGATGCTTGGACCCAGGATAAATTACTTGAGAGATTATGGGGAGAACATATACATTTGGGTTTTTATCCCTCAGGGAAAAAAAATATTGACTTTAGAAAGGCTAAAGTTCAGTTTGTTCATGAATTAGTCAAATGGAGTGGTTTAGATAAATTACCAAAGGGATCCAGAATACTTGATTTAGGTTGTGGAATAGGGGGAAGTTCTAGAATTCTTGCAGAATATTATGGGTTTAATGTTACTGGCATTACAATTAGTCCGGCTCAAGTTAAAAGAGCAAGAGATCTTACTCCTCGTGGGCTAAATTGCAACTTCCAAGTTATGGATGCTTTGGATTTGAAATTTGAAGATGGATCATTTGATGCCGTCTGGAGTGTTGAGGCTGGTGCACATATGAATGATAAAACTAGGTTTGCGGATGAAATGTTGAGAACACTAAGACCAGGAGGGTATTTAGCGTTGGCTGATTGGAACTCAAGAGACCTCTTAGCATACCCCCCATCATTTTTTGAAAAGTTAGTTCTTAGACAATTACTTGAACAATGGGTACACCCTAATTTTATTAGCATTAACGAATTTAGTAAAATTCTTAGAACTAACGAAAATAGTTCAGGAAGAGTTATCTCTGAAAATTGGAATTCCTATACAAATCCTTCATGGTACGACTCCATAATTGAAGGTATTCGAAGGCCCTTTGTAATTTTGTCACTTGGCCCATTTGCGATAGTGAAGTCGATTAGAGAGATTCCAACAATACTTCTCATGAATTGGGCATTTAGAAAAGGTTTAATGGAGTTTGGAGTTTATAAATGTAGAGGGTAAATTAATCTAGTTCAACATTTTCAGAAAAATAATTTCCAAAATCTACAAAATTCTTGCAAAGTGGCTTTAACTTATTTTTTAATTCAAGAAAATTTTTAATGTTATTTTGATTATTGATTTCTAAATCAACATAAATTATGTATTCTCCTAATTCTCTTTTTGAAGGTCTCGATTCAATTTTACTCATATTAAATCCAAAATCTGCAATATAATTTATAGCTTTAAGCAAAGCACCAGGTTTATTTGAAATTAATGAGAAAGCAAAACTGGCAATATTAGCTAAATTTGAATTTGATTCCTTGCTCAATAAAACAAATCTAGTGCAATTTCCTGGAACATCATTAATAGGAAATGCTAATTCTTTAAGTCCTTCGATTTGAATTAACGATTTTGAACCGATAGCAGCTCTGAATTTACTCCCCTTAATCATATTGACAGCTTCTGATGTTGAATTTGTTGGGAGAGGAATTGCATTTGGAAGATTCTCAGATAACCATTCTGAACATTGAGCTAATGCTTGAGGATGAGATAATACTTCTGAAATATTTGGAAGTTCTCCATCACTAATTAATGCATGTTTTATAGGTAAAACAATTGCTTTATTTATAAAAATTTCAGGAAATTTCCAGAGGGCATCTAGAGTAGCTGTAACTCCCCCTTCTACAGAATTTTCTATAGGGACTACAGCCGCATCACAATTGTTGTAAGCTATTGATTTAATGACCGAATGTAACCCATTACATGGTACAAATATAGGTGTCTGAAAATTGGCAAGCTTTGATAATATATGGGCTGCTTTTTCTGCGTATGTTCCTTGAGGACCTAAATATGCAACTTGTTTGCGCATGATTAATTGTAAAAAAAAAAAGAGATCAAATAAGCATTGGAGGAATATAGAAAATGCTATTGTCTTTTGATGCTAAACAGAAACTCAAGCTTTCTGTAACACGTAATAAAGAATATCTTTCTAAATATCTTTTAGAAGAAGAAAGAGTTGTTGGAGCAATGCTTGACTCCAAAAAATTAGTACCAGAAGGAGTAGGTAGATATAAGTATACAGTAACAAGTTTTAAGGTTTTTCAATTAGATATTAACCCTGTTGTCTCAATTGCGGTAGAAAATAAAGATGGAATTTTAAAAATGAGTGCCCTTGAAAGTACATTGGATGGTTTGGGGATAATAGATGATTTTAATCTTATTTTGAAAGCGAATTTGGAAGCAACTGATATTGGTTTAGAAGGTGAGGCGCTCCTTGGGGTATCTGTAAGCCAACCCCCTCTACTGAAGCTTGTACCAAGGAAAATTTTGGAATCTACTGGTCATTCGGTATTAAATGGAATTCTGTTGGGTATAAAGTCAAGGGTTCAACAGCAGCTCGTAAAAGATTTTTTAGATTGGTGTGAATTAAATAAGATTTGATTTCTTTAAAAAACTTTTCCTATGAAGTTTAGTTATTCCCTTTTTTTTGATTAATGAAAGATGCTCTCTAGTTCCATAACCTTTATTTTTAAATATCAAGTAACCTGAGTATTTTTTTTCTAATCTTTCCATTAAATTGTCGCGAGAAACTTTGGCAACTATGCTTGCTGAAGCTATCGAGATAAACTTTGAGTCTCCAGATATTATGTTTTTCTGAATTCCGTCCCATGGCCTTAATAATAAGGGACCATCAATTATTAATTCAGATGGCTTTTCTTTTAATTTTTCTAAAGCTCTTATCATTGAAAGTTCTGTCGCAACCCTAATTCCTAACTTATCTATTTCTCTGGCCGAAGATTGCCCAATTCCATAATCTGAAGAGAGTAATAAAATTTTCGGTAAAAGTAATTTTCTTTTTTTGGGAGTTAGTTTTTTACTATCTGTTATTCCGAATTGTTTTAAGATAAATTTATTTTTTTCAGTTAATACTACAGCAGCAGCAAAAACTGGACCAAAAATTGCCCCCCTTCCAACTTCATCTATTCCAACTTCGCATACTTTATTCAATGCTTGCTGAAGATCTTCTTCTTTTTTTTCTTGCATTGTTTAGCTCATCTGTAAGTTCAATTTCATCCTTTTTATCTGTAAATAAAACTTCATTATTATCATTAGTTTTATTTGTTGATTGATCTTTAGAATTAGCATTTGCTTCAATTTTAATTTGAATCTTTTCTTCTCCCAATTTTGAGATTTTTTTAATTTGTTTTGTTTTTTTATTATCTAAGGCTTTTTCCATTTCTTTATTACTTTCTTTTAAACGCACAAAATTATTGCTTACGAGATATTCTTTGCCCAACTTTATAAGTGGATTAATACCTAATTGACTGAAAACAATTTTTTCTTCATTTGTAAGATCAACTGTTATTATGTTTTTTTCTTTTGAATTTGATTGGTTCAAATTATTATTATCATTTTCTTTTTCTTTTTTATTAGAAGAATTCTCTTTACTTAGGTCTTTTGAGTTAATTAATTCCTTATCAATTATTTTTTCTTGCTCATCAATTGATTGAGCAGTATCTGTATCTAAAGATTTTAGATTGTTTGATTCATTAGACTTATTTTCAACATTTTTAATGTTTAAGTTAGAAATTTCGTGATTTAATATATTCTCTACATGTCCGGTACCATCGCATGCAGAACATTTTTTACCGAACAATTCATATATATTTTGACCTTGTCTTTTTCTGGTTAACTCTACTAAGCCTAATTCAGTAAGCTGAGCTATTTGAGGCCTAGCAGAATCATCTTTTATTGCTGAGGCAAAATGCTCAAGTAACTGA
Organism: uncultured Synechococcaceae cyanobacterium; assembly: GCA_902573335.1. Lineage (GTDB taxonomy): Bacteria > Cyanobacteriota > Cyanobacteriia > PCC-6307 > Cyanobiaceae > Prochlorococcus_A. Next base: position 14,242 of record CACGJI010000013.1, read on the forward strand.
AATTGATCTCTTCTAGATTCCATATCGATAAAATCTATTACTATAACTCCACCAATATTTCTTAATTTCATTTGCCTTGAGATTTCAACTGCTGCTTCGCAATTTGTCCACAAAACGGTTTGTCTTGAATTTGCGGATCTTGTAAATGATCCAGAGTTAACATCGATTACTGTTAAAGCTTCAGTAAGTTCGATAATGATATAACCTCCCGAAGGAAGATCTACTCTCGGTTGGAGAGCTTTTTGAATTGTTTTCTTAATTTCGTACTTTTCTAAGATATGTTGGTTTAAACTGTTATCATGAAATTCAATATCTACATCAGATGCATAATTTTTTAAAAAATCTTTTGCTCTTGAAACTGAAAATTTACTGTCAATAATTATGCTTTTGGTAGATTCTTTAACATAATCTCTTGAGATCTTAAGAGAGAAATCATCATCTCTTTTTACTAAATTTGGCGGATTAGAAGCTTCGGAAACTTTTAGTACATTTTCCCATTGTTGAATTAATTGTTCTAAATCTTCAATTAGAAGTTCTTCTTTTATTTTTTCAGCCTCTGTTCTAAATAACAATCCTGTGCTGGGTGGTTTTATTAAAACCCCAAGAGCTTTCAAACGGCTTCGTTCTGTTTCTGTATTTATTTTTCTTGAAATATTTACTCCTTGGCCATATGGCTGTAGCATCAAGTATTTCCCAGGGATTGAAATACTTCCTGTTAGTCTGGGACCTTTAGATCCTGTGGGTTCCTTTATTACCTGTACAAGAACTTTTTGTTTTGGTTCTAGTAATTCAGTTATTCCAAATGTCCCTTTTTTAAGTCTTAGTGGACCTAAATCTGAAACATGGATAAATCCATTTTTCTCACTTTCACCAATATTTATAAAAGCGGCATCAATGCCAGGGAGAACATTTTCAACTGTTCCTAAAAAAATATCGCCAATTTGATATTGACCTTGTGCGACGATTAATTCATCAACTCGATCATCTGTGAGTAGTGCTGCTATTCGAGCCTGCTCAGCGATGATAATTTGCTGAGACATATAATTGATTCTGAATGATTTGGATTTTGTAAATCGTCTAAATTAAAGAATTAGATTTTAACTTTAATTAAAGCAAGTTTTTTAGCTTTTATTATTTACTTTTTAAAATTAATAAAGTTAATAGTGATTGAACTCTGCTATTTATAGAGCTTTAAACGATTTTCAAACTAATTGAAATTGAATTCATAGCTATGACCTTATCTGAAATTAATCATAACTAGAATAATATTAACATCTAATCACCACTAAAGCACGTTGATACATTATTCTAATATTGGTGAAATTTTTTATCTAAAGTGGTTCAAGTAAACGAAAATTATTTAAAACTCAAAGCAGGCTATTTATTTCCTGAAATTGCTAAAAGGGTAAAAATATATTCTCAATCAAATAAGAGTGCTGAAATTATTAAGCTTGGCATTGGAGATGTTACAGAACCATTACCTAAAGCATGTATAGAGGCTATGGGTAAAGCTTTAGATGATATGGGAACAATAGATGGTTTTAGAGGTTATGGACCAGAACAAGGTTATTCTTGGCTTAGAGAAAAAATATCTGAGCATGATTTTATTTCGAGAGGCTGTCAAATTTCACCTGAAGAAATCTTTGTTTCTGATGGTTCTAAATGCGATAGTAGCAATATTTTAGATATTCTTGGCAAAGATAATTCAATTGCTGTGACAGATCCTGTTTACCCAGTTTATGTAGATAGTAATGTTATGACAGGTAGAACTGGAGATTCTTTTGAAAATGGTACTTATCAAGGATTGACATATCTTCCAATAAACGAGGGGAATAACTTTTTGCCAGAACTACCTGAAAAAAAAGTTGATATTTTATATCTTTGTTTTCCTAATAATCCTACCGGAGCAACTATCACAAAAAAAGAATTGAAAAAGTGGGTTGACTATGCTCTTCAAAACAAATCTCTGATACTTTTTGATGCAGCTTATGAAGCATTTATTCAAGATAATGATATTCCACATTCAATTTATGAGATTGAGGGAGCGAAGGATTGTGCTATTGAATTTAGATCTTTTTCAAAGAATGCAGGATTCACTGGAGTTAGATGTGCTTTTACAGTAATACCAAAAAATCTCAAAGGTTTAAGCTCAACAAATGATGAAATAGACTTATGGCCTCTTTGGAATAGGCGACAATCTACAAAGTTCAACGGCGTAAGTTATGTTGTTCAGAGAGGAGCAGAGGCTGTTTATTTTCCTGAAGGGAAGCAACAGGTGAGAGGTTTAATTGATTTTTATATGGAAAATGCAAAAATCATGAAAAATAAACTTCAGAATGCAGGATATAAAGTTTATGGTGGGGACAACGCTCCTTATATCTGGATTAAAGTTCCTGAGCAAATGACATCTTGGGACTTTTTTGATTTCCTTCTGCAAAAAGTTAGTGTAGTGGGAACACCCGGGAGCGGATTTGGATTGTCAGGAGAAGGTTATTTTCGTTTGTCAGCATTTAACTCTCGATCAAACGTCATTGATGCAATGGAAAGAATTATTAATATATAATTATTAGTAAAATTTAGACTCTAAAAAATTTTAATGCTATCCATAAAGTTAGAACAAAGTGTAAGTAATAATTCGGCAGTAATTGAAAAGAAACCTGCTGAATTAAAAAATAAATCTCCAAAATATAAGGTCTTACTTCATAATGACCCAGTTAATTCTATGGAGTATGTAACTATTTCACTACGAGAAGTTGTGCCGCAATTAAGCGAACAAGATGCTATATCCATAATGCTTGAGGCACACAATACGGGTGTAGGTTTGGTAATCGTTTGCGATTTAGAGCCAGCAGAATTTTACTCAGAATCATTAAAATCTAAAGGAATTTCTAGTTCAATTGAGAAAGAGGATTAATAACGGTTGAATTTATTATTTAGTATGAGCTAATTTCCTTTCTGATAAGGGACGGACTTTTAGTGATTCTTTTAAGGAAGACTTACCATATTCTCTCTCAAGAATGTCGATAACTGTTTTGCCAAATTCATCTTCTGGATTATCAAAAGCCTCTAAGCAAACCTGACCAAGCTTTTTCCCTAATGAGCCTGGATTCCAAAGCAGTTTTCTCGCTGTCCAAGGCATCATGCTCATTGGATTATAATTTGGCTTCAAAATTTTATGTTCCAAGGCATACTTCTCAAGAAGAGTGTGAGGTTGCAAACCTATAAAGAATATAGCTGGATCAACTAAGCCTTTACCAAAAATATTTTCTAATTCTCTATGATAAGCAATTGTTTGTCTTATGGTGCTAGGCGTTTCATCAAAAACATTAAATGAATAATTGACTGAAACATGATTCTTGAAACCTGATTGGACTAGCATTCTGCAATTATTTAATACAGTTTCAAGGTCATATGCTAACCTCATTTTTCTAACAAGTTCTTGAGATCCCGATGTAATACCTATTTCAAAATAGCTCATACCTGTATCAACCATAAGCTGAGCAAGCTCAGCATCAATATTATCTGCTCTAATGTAGGCAGCCCAATTAATATCGTCCCAGCCTTGATCTTTAATTTCTTTCAAAAGTCTTTTTGCATCTTCAATATGTTTTTTGGCTGGAATAAACTGTGCATCTGTGAACCAAAATCCTCTTACGCCAAGATCATATAATTGCTTCATTTCTTTGATTACTTCGTTAACAGGATTAACGCGAACCTGCTTCCCCTCCACAACTGTATAAACACAAAAACAACAATTATGGGGACATCCTCTTTTTGTTTGCACCCCTACGTAGTAGTCTCCACCTTCGATATACCAATTGAATTCAGGCCATATTGATTCAATATATTTATAGTTGCAGGCAGTTTTTACAGTGCCTGAAGGTTGTTCATGTATTAATTTCTTCCGAGGTTTTTGTCCAGCAATATAACATCGTTCTTCCTCTAATGAATCTCCTCGAATGATTTTTTCTATGAGATTTTCCCCCTCTCCAACTGAAATAACAGTTCCTTTTGGGAGAAGATTTCCCAATTGTTCATAGAAAACACTAACAGCTCCACCTCCTAAAATTACTTTTACATTTTTGTTGTATAGTTGTGCTCTTTTTTGTCCCATCTTGACTAAAGAAGTATTTCTATATATTTCTCCATAATGAGATGCAATCAATTTTAATCCTCCCCAAGAACCTCTAATTTTTTTTAGGATATTTTTTGAGTAGAAAACTTCAAAAGAGTTTTGTAAGGGATTTCCGCTTCTACCATCAACAGGTGCATAAATTTGTATATCTCTCCATGAAAAAATGATTAGATGTGGTCTAAATTGATCGATTTTTCTAGATAAAGATTTGGAAACTTTACTAGATGGAACTATTGCTAGATCAATGAATTGCTGCTCTATACCTGGGAAACATTTATGTATATGGTCAGCTAAATAAATAGGTCCTATTGGAAATATTGGATTACATGGCAGTCTTACAGTTAGGATTTTTCCATAGTGCTTTCTTTGGTAATTTTGTTTATTTAATTTTTTTAACTTCAAATTAAAATTCATGTCATGAAATTTAATGAATTTGTCTTATTTAAGAATCTAACTACTTTATTACTAATTTGGAGAAATTAAAAATCCTAAGATAATACTCACGAAAATTTTATTTAATTCAGATATCAGAAATCATATAAATCCAGCATAC
>CACGJI010000014.1 GCA_902573335.1 uncultured Synechococcaceae cyanobacterium
AAATGTATTTAGAAAAGACGAAAAGAAAAATTCTGATTGCAATGCAGAACTTTTAAAATTGGGTCCATCGAGAGAAGATAAATATTTTAAAGTACCAAAAATTATTAATGAATGAGTAAGTTAGTTGCTTCCAATAAATGTTTTGTTGACTATCTTTAATAAAAATTTTTTTATTTTAAAGCCTGGATATAAATTTATGATTTTTCTTATTTTCCCCCTCTTTTTGCTATGACTCCTTACACCTATTAATAAATCATAAATAAAGTTAAAAATGTCTTCTTTACTTTCAAATATCCCAACCCTTTGAGGGGAGCCTTTTTTATCCAATAAAGGCTTAGTTTTTTCATAAGCTATTTTGTATTCAAACCAAGGAATCGAAGGCCAAAGATGATGAATGAGATGGTAATTTTGTCCCATTATTAAAAAATTCATAAATTTGCTTGGATAAACTCGAGAATTTATCCATTTATTCCTTGATCGAAATGGTCTATGGGGTAAATAATCAAAAAATATTCCTAAAGTGACCCCTACCATTAATGCTGGACCGAACCATAAATTATAAATTAAATTCATAAAGTCAAATTTCAAACCTGCCAAGATAATTGTTATGAATATGGATCTTTCAATTCCCCATTGTAGTAATTCATATCTTCTCCAGAGTTTTCTTTGAAAGAAAAACACCTCATGATAAAAAAATCTTGGAGCAATTAGCCAAATTGGACCAAAAGTACTGACAATATGATCTGGATCATTTTTGGGGTGATTTACGTGAATATGATGTTGTAAATGAACTCTCGTAAAAACTGGGAAGCTAAACCCTAATAGAATAGCTGAGCCATGGCCCATTGCTTGATTTATCCAAGGAACTGGATGAGCAGCTTTATGACAGGCATCATGAATAACAGTACCTTCAATATGTAAGGCTAAAAAAGCAGTGGCTACAAGTAAAGGTAAAGGCCAAACACCTCTATACCATTGCCATATGCTAAGAAAAGCGAGAAAATAACCGCCAAAAAATAAACCTAATGTTGGATTCCAAAAACTTGGCGGATCTACGTAATTTTTAATCTCTTTTTGCCAATTAAATGTTTTTGAAGAATTAGTATTTTTCGTTGTATTTTTACTGGTTAAGTTTGAAATCGTTTCTTTTATTCTTTAAATAATATAACTAATATTTTAAGTTGATTGCATGTTCAAACATAAAAAATTTCTTTTAAGAGATTTTTAATTTAATTTTAATGTGTCAAATTAATCATCTTAAGAAAAAAAATTTTTAAAATAAACCTCTTTCAATTATTATTTTATTTGAGCGGTCGTGGCGGAATTGGTAGACGCGCGAGTTTTAGGTACTCGTATCTTCGGGTGTGGGAGTTCAAGTCTCCCCGACCGCACTTAAGGAAATTCTGATAGATAGTTTGTTTATTGATATCAACTCTTATACTTTAATTAAGTAGTAAATTTAATGAATAGTTTAATATTTTATTTAGGAACTTTTTATATTTTAGTTGGGACCATTTTTCTAACTGTACCGATAATTTATCTTGAGCTCGGTAAACCAAAAGACTTAATAAAAGCTTTTTTAAATTTATTAATAGGTTTGATATTAATAGTTAAAAATAAAACACTAGATGAATCATTTTTTGTAATTTTCCTTTTTTTAACAGTACTTGTTATTTTTTATCTAGTAGAGCTTTTTTTATCTAGATGGTACCAATTAACAGATAACGAAAAGAAAAAATTAATTAGCTTTTTGGAGTTTAAAAATAACTTTTTGAAAATATTAGAGTCTATAAAACTGGTATTTGGTGATTTCACGAAACCTTCAAATTTTCTTTATTTTGGTAGAAATAAAAAAAATACAACCCAAAAAAAGTGGGTAAGAAATGATAATAATGATAATATTAAAGTCTGAAATAAAATAAATTGTTTATCTGAAACATCCCAAAAAAACTACAGGTCAATTAAGAAAGCATATAATGAATTAGATTTATTTTAAAAATTCTTTTGATCACCAATATTTCTTATATCGTCGTATGAAATCTCAAAATAGCAAAGAACAAAAATCAGACTTTTCTTATAAAGAAACTTTAAATTTATTAAAAACTGACTTCTCAATGCGCGCTAACTCAGTAGTAAGAGAACCTGAGATTCAGAATTTTTGGGCTAAAAATGATATTGATTTCCAATTAGGTTCAAGCAATTCAGGCGAAATATTTACATTACATGATGGCCCTCCTTATGCAAATGGAGCTCTTCATATGGGTCATGCCCTTAATAAAGTTTTAAAAGATATAATAAATAAGTACAAAACCTTAAGAGGATTTAGGGTTCATTTCGTACCTGGTTGGGACTGTCATGGATTACCTATTGAATTAAAAGTTCTTCAGAATTTAAAATCTGATGAAAGAAAGAATCTTAACACTCTAAATTTAAGAAAAAAAGCAACAGATTATGCCCATATCCAAATTAATAATCAGAAGGAGGGTTTCAAAAGGTGGGGCATATGGGGAGATTGGAATAACCCTTACTTAACTCTTAAGAAAAGTTATGAATCTGCTCAGATTGGAGTATTTGGGAAAATGTTTTTAAATGGCTATATATATCGAGGTCTTAAACCTGTCCATTGGAGTCCAAGTTCAAGGACTGCACTTGCAGAAGCAGAATTAGAATACCCTGATGAACATTATTCAAAAAGTATTTATGTTTCATTAAAAATCACTAAAATACCTGAGGAAATTCTATTAAATTTCATCCAAGAAAACCTTAATATCAAAAAAGATTTTTTTCAAAATAATTCTTTCATAACTATTTGGACTACTACTCCTTGGACCATACCTGCAAATGAAGCAGTTGCAGTAAATCCAAAAATAAAGTACGTTTTTGCTATCGATGAAGAGAAGAAAATTTACCTTTTTGCTGAGGATTTATCTTCTGAAATAAGTGAGAAATTTAATAAAGATTTCAAGGTTCTTTTAGAGGTTAAAGGCTCGAAATTGGAAAATATTGAATATCAACATCCCTCTAAGAATAAAAATTGCAGAATTGTGATTGGAGGAGATTATATTACTACAGAATCAGGGACTGGAATTGTTCATACTGCCCCTGGTCATGGGATAGATGATTTTAATGTGGGTCAAAAATATAATTTACCAATAACATGTGTCGTTGACGAAAAAGGCAACTTAAATGAATATTCTGGTCAATTCAAAGGATCAAATGTCCTGAAAGATGCAAATGATTTAATTATTGAACATTTAAAAGATACTAATTTACTTCTATTACAAGAAAATTATAAGCATAGATATCCGTATGATTGGAGAACCAAAAAACCAACTATTTTTAGGGCAACAGAACAATGGTTTGCATCTGTAAATGGCTTTAGATCATCTGCATTAAAGGCAATCGAAGATGTTGAATGGATGCCAGAGACTGGAAAGAAAAGAATTTATTCTATGGTTGTTGGTAGAGGAGATTGGTGTATTTCTAGACAAAGGTCGTGGGGAGTTCCTATTCCAGTTTTTTATAAAAAAAATGGTAATGACATTCTCCTTAACAAAGAGATAATTAATCATATTCAAGAACTTTTTAGTGAACATGGAGCAGATATTTGGTGGGATTGGGATGTTAAGAATCTTTTGCCAGAAAATTATGCAAAAGAATCTGATCTTTGGAAAAAAGGAACAGATACAATGGATGTTTGGTTCGATTCAGGATCTAGCTGGGCCGCAGTATGTGAACTAAGAAGTGAATTAAAGTATCCAGCAGATCTTTATTTAGAGGGCTCAGATCAACATCGAGGATGGTTTCAGTCTTCTTTGCTAACATCTGTTGCAGTAAATAATAAACCTCCATACAAGAAAGTTTTAACTCATGGTTTTGCACTTGATGAAAATGGAAGAAAAATGAGCAAATCTTTAGGAAATGTTGTTGATCCAAATATAATTATTAATGGAGGTAATAATAAAAAAACTGATCCTGCTTATGGTGCTGATGTTTTAAGGCTATGGGTAAGCTCTGTAGATTATTCAGTAGATGTTCCAATTGGTTCAAATATACTCAAGCAACTTTCAGACGTTTATAGAAAAGTTCGTAATACTGCAAGATATCTTCTTGGTAATATTCATGATTATGATCCTAAAATTGATAGTTTTGAAATTGATCAATTGCCTCTCTTAGATCAATGGATGTTAGGCAGATTAGTTGAGGTTACAGATCAAATATCAAATGCTTATGAAAATTATGAATTTTCAAAATTTTTCCAAATTTTGCAGAGTTTTTGCGTTATAGATCTTTCAAATTTTTATTTGGATATTGCGAAGGATAGATTATATGTAAGTTCTAAATCACAATTTAGGAGAAGATCTTGTCAGTTCGTCATGTCAAAAGTTGTTGAAAATTTAGCAGTACTCATTTCTCCAGTGCTTTGTCATATGGCTGAAGATATTTGGCAAAATATTCCATATTCAACTGAAGAAAAATCAGTCTTTCAAAGAGGATGGCCAATATTTCCGCAGACATGGAAAAATCAAATACTTAATGAGCACATTGCAAATTTAAGAAATTTGAGAGTTGAAATTAACAAGGCTATAGAAGGATGTAGGAACAAACAATTAATTGGAGCAGCTTTGGAAACTGAAGTTAATTATTTACCTGAAGATAAAGCTTTAAAAGATTCACTTACTTGGCTAAAAGAATTTGGCAATCAAGATGTAGATTTATTTAGAGATTGGCTTATAGTATCAAACTTCCAAGTGGTATCCGATTTGATGGAGAATTCTCTAATTATTGATAACAATGCACTTGGTAAAATTCAAATAAATAAAGCTCAAGGTCAAAAATGTGATAGATGTTGGCATTATCAAAAAGAAACTTTTAATGGAATCCAAAATACAAAATTATGCAAAAGATGTTCAAATATTATTAATTTTGAATTTATTTAAATCCAGTTTTTTTTATTCAAAAAGAAAACTGAGTTTTGATTTTCTCTTATAAAATTTTCTTCGGTTTCTGTTAACGGTGCTTTATAAAGTTTAAAGTTTGTAATTGTATAAGAAAGTTTTATTACTTGTTTTTCTGAATCTATTTCAATTGGATGAGTTGTTGAGCTACTGTAACCTCTGAAAATAATTATTTCTAATTGTTCTTTTTGATTTTCTATTAGAATAAATCCCTCTAATTTAAGTATCCTATCAGGTATCTCGGAACTTATTTTTTCAAGACTATTTATTAAATCAATTGTTGCCATTTTCTGAGAAGCAGGAGTTTCTTCCATTTTTAGGTAATTTGATTATTGACCATTGAATAAGGCCTAAAATATATATTAATAATGAAAATAATCCTAAGAATTTTGATATCGGCTGGGTAAAGTTAGCTCCAAAGAAAAAATTAAATAAATTTTTTATAATAATATATAAATTTGAAGAAGGCTGAAGCCATATTGCGCAAGCATCCGAATTAACAAAAGAAAAGCAGTTAAAGTTTTGTAAACTCTGAATAAAGATATTGAGAGATATAAAAGTTATCGTCCATCTCCATATTTTTGTTGTTGTGGTAAGGGAGTATGAAAAATCATATTCTCTTAATTCATCATTAATATCGTTCCAAAACCAAACTGAAACTGTCATTAATAATGTTGAAATATTTGTTATCAAAAGAGCATAATTATACTTTCCTATTAAAAGTAGTAGGCTTATAAAAAATAAAAGGGATACTTTCCAATAAATTGATAGAAGTTTAATAACAGCTTTATTTCTTTTTTTGATTGACCATAGGGATAGAGTAACAGGAATACCAATAAGGAAAATTATTGAAAGTTGAAAGGATAGCCAAATAGAAAGTTGATTAAAAACGTTCAAAACTTTTTCTTTTTAAATACATAATAATTAAACATCAAACTGTTACTTTTGAAATTAGTATTGTCATAGTTATGAATATTATGCATCCTTATATTATTGCCTAGGAATATATTGATAATTGTATGAGACAGCATGTTAATCCCCTTAGTAGTAATTTCAATCAAATTGAGAGAATACCTTCTTTGAGCGAAATGTTTGATGATTCTAAATCTAATCTTCATTTGGATATAGGTTGTGCTGCTGGTGAGTTTCTATTTGATTTAGCTTTAGTTAATACTAGTTGGAATTATTTAGGAATTGAAATCCGTGAGAAATTAGTCAAAAATGCTAAATTAAAAGTTATTGAAAGAGAAATTAAAAATCTATATTTTATATTTGGTAATGCTAATAATATTTTGAATGATGTCCAAAATAAATTTATTATCAAAAATCTAAAAAGTATTTCTTTTAATTTCCCTGATCCTTGGTTTAAAAAGAGGCATTATAAAAGGCGTGTTATTCAGCCTGGATTTATTAATATGCTCTCAAATTCATTGCAAAAAGGCACCCTAATTTTTTATAAAAACAGATGTAAAGGATTTATTTGATTATATGGATTGCACTATATCAAGTAATTGTCATTTTAAAATAATTGATAAAAAAGATTTTAATTGTTCCGAAAGTTTTAATCCAATTAATGTTAAAACTGATAGGGAAAAGTATGTGATTGTTAACCAACTTAATATTTATGAAAAAATTTATATAAAAAATTAATTCATCGTTAACTTGTTATTTTATCAATTTCTAAAAAGAGTTTGTTTGTTATTTCGCTTGATAAAGAATTAACTTCCTTATGATTTTTGGCCTCAACTAGAACTCTGATTACAGGTTCTGTACCGCTAGGCCTTATAAAAACTCTACAATTATTCGAATATATTGCCTGAAAATTTTTTATAGATTCATCAATTAAGATTTTGTTTTTTGGATTTAATTTATTAATATTAAAATCTAATTTAATATTAGTTAGTTTTTGAGGAAAAGGTTCGAAACTACTTTTAAGCCAATCATTTAAATTAATATTTTTATTTTTACAATATTTAGAAATTTGAAGTGCAGTCAATATCCCATCACCAGAAAAGTTATTAATTTTTGAAAGTATATGACCTGACTGCTCACCTCCTAAAACAGCTCTTTTTTTCTTAATTGCGTTATGAACATATTTATCTCCTACATCAGTTCTATATAAAATTCCTCCAATTTTCTTCCAGGACTTTTCAAAACCTAAGTTTGCCATTTGCGTTGATACTAGTAAATTATTGGTAAGAATTTTTTGTTCCATAAGTTCTCTACCCCAAAGAAAAAGAATATGATCTCCATCCAGCACATTTCCTTCTGAATCGATTCCAATTACTCTATCGGCATCTCCATCGAAGCTGAATCCCATATCTGCAGGACTCTCTCTTAATGCTTTTTTTAATGGTTCCAGGTTAGTAGAACCACAATTCAAATTAATTTTCAAACCATTTTTAGAGTTATTGATAACTTTTACATCAGCACCAAGAGACTGAAAAATTTTTTTTGCACAAGTTGTCGCTGATCCATAGCATGTGTCTAATATTATTCTTAACCCGCTTAAACTTTCTCCACCCATTGTTTGGATTAGGCTTTTAATATAAGTATCCATAAGATCTTTATTTGTTTTTATGGAAACCACTTTTGTAGGAATTGAGATATTTTGTTTTGACTCTTCAATTATTTTTTGAATTTTACTCTCAAAATTTTTAGTAATTTTTTGACCGTTATGATCAAAAATTTTTATGCCATTATATTCTGGCGGATTATGACTTGCAGATATCATGACACCACTGCTCAGGTTCTCTTGTTTGATTAAAAAAGGTATAGCTGGAGTTGGACAGATTCCAAGATTTATAAATTTTTTGCCACTTTCATTTATACCTTGTGTTATTGCCTGAAGCAGAATATCTCCACTAATTCTTGTATCTCTTCCAATTAATATTGGATTTTTCTTTTCCAAAGTCGAACCTAGAGCATAACCTACTTTGTAGGCTAGAGAATAAGTTATCTCTTCATTAAATCTTCCTCTTATTCCATCAGTTCCAAAGATTGATTGCATAATTAGATTTCGGGAATCAAAGAAATTTTTGATAACTATTCAAAACTTATTTTATCAGTTGATTAAAAGCTTATAGTTTTCAATTCTCTTTATTTGTCTAACTTATTTAAGATACCTTATAGTTAGTAATACCTTAATAGTGCAATCTGAAAGTCGAGAGCCAATTTTAAAAATAAATTTTAAGACAATTCTTGTTTTGATTATATCTATTGTTATTATTTCGATGCTTTTGTTTAAAAATCTATTTTTTAAATCAACTTATCTTCTAAAGAGTTTTGGAGAATTATCTGTTGACCCTGAAGTAGCTTTTACAAATAATAAGCCAACATTTTTGGAATTTTATGCTGAATGGTGTGAAGTCTGCAAAGAAATGGCTCCACAAGTTTCTGCTTTAAAAGATGAATACGACAAAGATATTAATTTTGTTTTTTTAAATGTTGATAATCAAAAATGGGATAATTACATCCAGAAGTTTGCTGTCAACGGGATTCCTCAAGTTAATCTTTTTGATAAAAATGGTAATCTAATATCTACTTTTATTGGTAAACAAGATGAAATGAAAATAAGAAAATCTATTAATAATTTAGAGAAAGAAGAGAAACCTTATGAGGAAATAACTAATGCTGAATTTTCAAAAATTCAAGAAAATAAAAATAATAAGGTTAATCCTCGTAGTCATGGATAATTTTTACCATTCTAAAGATTTTGATACAATAGGAAAACTTTTTTTAAAAATAGACTTGCAATTTTGGGCTATGGACTTGTGTTCTTTTTGGGTGCCGTGAGCTGATCTTAAATGAATGTAATGGATCCAAGATCTGCATGATCCAGACATATAGATTCTTGTTGGAGTAGCTAATGGTAAAACAAATCTCGCACATTCTTTGGCTACGCCTTCAGCAAGTAAATCTTCATATAATTCTGAAGCAGCCTGAAAGTGTAAACCAATTTTTTCATTGAATCTTTTTTTTTAACTCATCAGGGAGATCAGGAATTGAATTTTGCCTGTTTTTAAAATCTTGACGCCTTAACTCTGGTAAAGGAATATTACCCAATTGAGAACTATCTGCATATCTCTGTGAAAATTCCTGGAAAGTAAATGATCTATGTCTTAAAATTTGGGCAGCGATTCCTCTGTTAGTTTCTATTTGCAAGGTCATAAATGACTGTTCAAAAACACTCCAATGTTCATTCCTAATGCAATAACTCAATAATTTCGAATAGTCTTCATTTTCCTGATTTTTTGGATTACTAACTCTTGCAATGTAAGCCATTGTTTTTTCTGCATCAGGAGTTAGCGAAATTAGTTCAACTTTACTCATTTTAGATCTTTGCAAGAGTTACTTTCTCTGGTTGGTTTTGATATTTACCTTTTCTATCTTCATAAGTTGTAGAGCACGGATCACCTTCAAAAAAGAGTAGTTGGCAAATACCCTCTTCAGCATATATTCTGCAATCTGCACCTGAACTATTACTAAACTCTAAAGTTAGATGACCTTCCCACCCTGCTTCTGCGGGGGTTGTATTAACAATAATTCCAAGCCGCGCGTAAGTACTTTTGCCTATACAGATTACAGTTATATTTTCTGGCACTTTCATCTTTTCTAAAGCAACTCCTAAACCATAGGAGTGAGCAGGAAGAATAAAAAAGTCTCCATCCTTATCATGGTGAAGAACAGTTTTTTCTAAATTATTAGGATTAAACTTTTTGGGGTTCATCACAGTGCCAGGGATATGTCTGAATATCAGGAATTCTTTTGATGAAAGTCTTAAATCATAGCCATAAGAGGAACATCCGTAACTCAAAACTGGCTTTTGTTTATTGCCAGGCTCAAGATGTCTCACCAAATTCGATTGAAAGGGTTTTATCATACCTTCCGAAGCTTTTTGATTTATCCAGAGATCGTTTTTTAGCATTGTTTTATGAGCGAAGTTCGGTAATTTGGTTAGCCATTAATAAAAAATCTTTAGGTATATCTGTACCAGTAAGGATTACATCTCCTGATATAAATCGGTTTTCAAGTGTTGAAATCAAATCATCTTTATCGATAACTTTCATTTCAATAGCTAAAAAAATTTCATCAAGTATGATTTGGTCATTCTCCCCAGACTGTAGTTCTCTTTTACAAAAATTCCATAATTCAATAGTAGATTCATGAATAGACTTTTTTAAATTTTTATTATTTTCAATTGCTTCAGTACTATATTGATCAAAGGAATGTGATGATCTTACCCAGGTTAAATTACCGCATAGCTTTACTGCATGATCAACTCCTTGCTTCACCCCTCCTTTCATAAATTGTATCAGTAGCACCTTCCTGCCAAGAGCAGCATTTCTTAGAGAGTCTCTAATAATTGATGTGTAGCTACCTCTATATGAAGATTGATATATTTGAATTTGTCCGTTTTGTGAAAATTTTTTTACGTTAATTTTGTTAGGAGTATTTGTTTTTACAACATCAAGATTACCTTTGGAATAAATATGAGATGAACTAATTACCATTATTTAGATTCTTTCTACATGCAGTATAATTAGAATCTAATAACGCTGCATATAGTGTAATTTTACTTAAAAAAGGGTTAAGCAATTTGAAACTGACTGAAAAAAGCTTGTTAATATTCTGATAAGAATTGAAAATTGTTACTGTTGATACAAGATATTTTAGGGTGTCTCCTTAAATTTTTTAATATTAAAGATATTTATGATACCTGCTTCTCGAGGATTCAACCGCTTTAGTTCGCAACATTCCGGACAAAGTAAAATCAACTCCGTTGGAGAACGTTTTCCAATCAATAGAACTTTAATGGAGGTTATTAAAGGTCTAGATGGTGCAAGCACAGAAATGGTTGAGAGGTCTAAAACAATATTCTTCCCTGGAGACCCTGCTGAAAGGGTTTATCTTATAAGAAGAGGAGCAGTAAGACTTTCAAGGGTTTATGAGTCAGGTGAAGAAATAACTGTTGCTCTTTTAAGAGAGAATAGTCTCTTTGGTGTTTTATCTCTTCTTACAGGCCATAGATCCGATCGTTTTTACCATGCCATAGCATTCACAAGAGTTGAAATGATAACAGCACCTGCCAATTCTGTTTTAAGAGCTATAGAGGAAGATGCATCAGTAGGACTATTACTTTTACAAGGGCTTTCAAGTAGGATCCTGCAAACTGAAACAATGATAGAAACTCTTACACATAGAGATATGTCTTCTCGTTTAGTAAGTTTTTTAATGGTCCTTTGTAGAGACTTTGGAGTTGCAGGTGAAAAAGGTATTACGATAGATTTAAGGCTTTCACATCAGGCAATTGCTGAAGCTATTGGTTCTACAAGAGTAACTATTACAAGATTATTGGGAGATTTAAAGGATTCAGGGCTGCTTAATATTGAAAGAAAAAAGATCACAGTTTTCGATCCAATTGCGCTTGCAAAAAGATTTAATTGATTCATTATAAATTATGATGTACTGAGTATACGCAAAAGTGTGGCTTGGATTTTAATTGTTTTTTTAATATTACTAGGGGGATTAATCGCACCATTTGGGGATATTCTTGGAACAAAGATTGGTAAAGCAAGGTTTAGTATCTTAAAATTGAGACCGAAAAAAACAGCAACTATAATAACTATTATTACTGGTGGGTTTATTAGTTCAATATCAATAGGGTTATTGATTTTAGTAAGCGAAGAATTCAGACAAAGACTTTTTGTTGATATTCCTTTTTTGCAAAAAACTTTAGATGAAAGCAAAAAGGCTTTAATCCCTTTACAGGAAGAGCAACAGGAACTTGAAGGTAAAATTATTCAAAAAGAAAAGGAGTTAAATCAATTAAAAAATAATATTAAAGAATTTAGAAGAGGAAATGTTGTTATTAAAAGAGGACAAACTTTATTTATAGCTGAAATCAACTCTAGCTCAAATTTAAAAAGAGACTTTCCCAAAATCTACAATGAAGCTGATAAATTTGTTAGGAAAATTGTTATTCCAATTAATAAAGAAGCAAAAAATATTCTTTTGTGGAGACCTAGTGATATTACAAAAATTCAGACAATAGCTGCTAAGGGTGGTAACTGGATTTTACTAATCAAATCAGCAACAAATGTCTTAAAAGGTGATAACTATGTTTTTGTATCTCCTGATTTATTAGAAAATAAATTAATAGTCAAAAAAGGAGATGTTATTACAAGTTCAATTCTGGAAGAAAGTGATTTAAATCTTAAATCAATAGATTTACAAATTAAATCATTACTTAGAGAAACAAGGGATGAAATTAAGTCAAAAGGATCACAAGTTAGTGAAATAAAAACAAATGGAAATTTTATAAAAAAAATTAGAGACTTTCTTCAAGAAAATCAAAATATCAAATTTAAGTTAGAAGTAGTATCTTTGAGAGATAGTAAAACTGTAGAACCCATAGTAGTTGAAATCAATATTTTAAAGATTGCATCTTAAATGCATAGAGTTATAACTATTGATCCTGGGAAAAGTAAATGCGGCTTAGTACTAGCTGAAATAAGTGAAAAAAAAGTTTATAAAGCGATTATTCTTAAAAGTGAATTACTAGAGAATTATGTCAGACATTTAATTGCAGCTGAGGATATATCACAAATTATTATTGGCAATGGTACTACCAGTAAAGAAATAAGAGAAAAACTATATTTTTTTAAAAAAGAAATAATAACTTTTGAGGAAAAAAATACCACCTACAGGGCTAAAGAAAGATATTTCGAACTTTTTCCAATTAGTGGTCTGAAGTTTTTAATTCCTAGAGAGGTTTTTCTTCTTAATAAAAACCTTGATGCGATATCAGCATTGATAATTTTAGAAGATTTTTGCAAAACGAAGTTTACTTTGAATCAAAATATAGATTTTAAAACTTGGCTGAAATAGTGAACTTATATTCATTCCCTGTTTCTAATTCATAATCTTTTTTCAGTAAAAATTTCAATAAGGAACTTTCAATTAATGCTCTTCCTAACGGTGGATTTACCTTTAATAGGCCTTTATTAAAGGAGTATATAAAAGTCCATTTAAATTGACTAGCTTCCACAACCCCCTGAATTTGCTTTTTTGAGAAGCAATATTCCTTAACACTTACATTTGCGATAGTTTCAGGTTTTGAATGCATTTCTTAAGGTTGGTCTTTGTCAAAAGAATTTAATTCATTAATTATATATTCTTCTTTTTTAGTATTTAGTTGTTCGAGTGATTCTATTACTCTCTTATATACTTTATCCAATATTGATTTTTCTTCTAGAGAAATATTTCCTAAGACATGTGAAATGGTATTGAAATTATTTTTTCCTTTTATTAGAGGAGGTGATCCAATACCAATTCTTATTCTCTTGAAGTTTTGTGTCTGTAATTGTTCAATGATGTTTTTCAGCCCGTTATGTCCACCTGAGCTTCCTTTTCTTCTAAATCTTATTTTTCCAAGGGGAAGATCTTTATCATCAACTATTATGAAAATCTGATCTAAATTTATTTTATACCAATCAACTATTGCTCTTACAGCATCACCACTGTTATTCATAAACGTATTTGGTAAAAATAACCTGAAATTAGAATCATTGATTTGAAATTCTGAGCAGTAACTTTTAAGCTTATCTTTTAATAAAAAATTTGAATTATATTTTTTCGAAAAATTTTCAAGCAGTAAAAAACCTATATTATGTCTACTTTTTGAGTATTTTTTACCAGGATTTCCTAATCCAATTAAAAATATTTCTTTCATTTTTTATTTCTAAATCTCTTTTTGGTTGAGAATTATGAATATATACAAACTATAACTAATTAATAAAAACAAAAATTTAAAAAAAAAGTTATTTGGCAATTTTCACATTAACCAAATAACTTTTTGAAAAAATTTTCAGAAATTTAGTTTCCGTTCCAATCTACTGAGAAACCTTGTAGTAGTAAGGATTGGTTATAGATTTGTAGAAGAATAACTAAGAAAACCAAAAGTAGTAGACCAATTACTGTCATGACAGGAACTGCTCCCCAACCAGGTACAACTTTCCCTTGACCTGAATTGCCAATTGCTTTTAAAAGACTTCCTAATGCTGTTTTTTGACCCATGTTAAATTCACAAAATCGGATATTATTTCGCTATTGTATAAGAACTAATACATAAATTGTTTACAAACTTAGCAAAATTGATGCAAACTTTATCATCAGCTCCAGATCCTGCAGTTTCTATAGCTGTAACAATTCTGGCTCTACTTTTAGCTTTGACCGGTTTTGGTCTTTGGACTGCCTTTGGACCTAAAGCAGCAAAACTTACTGATCCTTGGGATGATCATGACGATTAATCTCCCTTAAAGTATTTCAAAATTTACCAAAAATACAAAAAGTAAACAAATAACCATAGTTTAATTATAAATTTAATAGGATATTAATCTGTTAGTACTAGTAATTCCATGCTCGCCTTAAAAATTTCTGTTTACACTATCGTCTTCTTCTTTGTTGGAATATTTCTTTTCGGATTTTTAGCAAGTGACCCAACAAGAACCCCAAACAGAAAAGACCTAGAAAGTCCTCAAGATTAATTTTTAATTAAATTCCTAAATTGATTTCAGGTATATCAAAAAAAGTAATATTTTTCTCTTTTCTTTTTATTAATTTTATTCAGCCATCAAAATCAGCTGATTTATCAAAAATTAATAAAAATATCAATAATCAAAATATCAAGTTTCTTTGGTCAAATACTCTTAGTGAAAAAATTTTATCAAGTAATTCAAAAAGTTTTAATGATAAAAATTCCTTTGTAAATTTATTAACGAAAAATTCTGATTCATTTTTAGTAGCTAAAGCTGAAAAGCAACAAGAGTTAATAATCCAATCTGATAGACAGTCTGAAATAAATGATGTTATTTATGCAGAGGGTAATGTATCTGTTTCTTTTAGAGGCAAACTGCTTAGAGCTGATAATTTAATATACGATAAGTCAAATAAAAAAATTAATGCTAGAGGAAATATAGTCTTGATATTAGGTGATCAACTCTTTAAAGTTTCACAATTAGAATACAGTTTTATTAGTGAAAAAGGTTTTTTATTAGATGTAAAGGGCAGTATTAATACTAATAATTTGTTTGATGACTTATCTTCAAATTTCAGCTTATTAGACTCTAATAAGCTAGAAAATTTACTTGAATTTAAAAAAAAGGAAGTTTTAAATACCCCAGGCAAGATTGAGAATTGGTTATTTTTTACTGATAAAATATCTATAGATGGCCAAAAATGGGAAAGCAAGAAGGCTGTATTTAGTAATGATTTACTTGAATCGAAACAGGTTAAATTAGCCATTAATTCATTAACAGTTATTTCTGAAGAAGAGAAATTACGATTTAAGTCATCAATAAACTATTTAATATTTGAAGAAAAAGTTTCAATTCCATTTTGGCTTGGAGATAGAACTTTAACAAAGTCTGGTGAATTCTTCGACTTTGAAAACAGGTGGAATTTTGGATATGAAAATTTAGATAAGGATGGGTATTTTATTAGTAGGAAATTTAACTCTATAGATATTTCTGATGATTTTGTTCTTGATTTAGAGCCGCAATTTCTAATTCAAAGGTCATTAAAAGGTTATACAAAAAGTTTTGTAAAAAAGGACGAATCAATTACTTCAGATAGGGTTAAGAGAAATTCAATTTTTGAAGATTATTTTGCTCTAAAATCTAAGATGAAAGGCACAATAAAAACTTGGGATTTAGAAATAGACAAGAATTTAAATTCTCTTGATTTTGATAAATTTTCTGATGCATTTAGATTTAAAACTGAATTGAGTAAAGAAATTGATTTATTAGATTCAAAATGGGAAAAAAGTTTTTATGGAATTTATAGAGAAAGGGTCTGGAATGGTTCATTGGGTGAAGCAGAAATTTACTCAGGTTTTGGTTCAAAATTAAAAAAAGAAAATACTTGGATTGTTGATGGCATTAAAAAGTCAGAAATTTTATCTTTAGGTTTGGCCAAGATAACAGCAGAGGGTTTTAATACTAAAAATTTAGTAACCAACCTAAAAGGTAATTTGTTTTATTCTCTTGATCAGAAATTTCCAATCAGTATCGTAGAACCAAAAAAGAAATCTGTTGATATCTCATTTAATTACACTCCTGAACGAATAACCAAAGGACTAAGTCTGAACACAAAATTAGAATTATCTTATTCTCTCTATGAAAATGGGGATCATCAAGAATATTTAGGTTTAGGTGCTGGCCCAGAATATATAATGGGTAATTTTAAAAATAAAACTTTTGATTATACTCGGATCAGTCTTTTACCTTTCTATAAATTTAATGGTGGTGAAAGTGTTTTTAAGTTTGATCACAATTATGAGAACTTTACCTTAGATATTTCTTTTGATCAGCAATTATATGGACCTATCATTCTCAAGAGTTTTGGGATTTTGAACCTAACAAATGATTCAAATGATTATGGTGAATTTATAGATTCTAAAATTTCTTTAAATTGGCAAAAAAGATCTTACGAATTTGGTCTTTTTTATCAGCCTCATAATCAAGCAGGAGGCATTTCTTTTAGTCTCTATGGATTTAAATAGCTATAAAAAATTAGTATTAAATTTTATATAAGGTAATTGGTTAAATTTATTATCTATTAAATTTTTATTATCAAGTAGTGTTGAAGTAGCATCCCATTCTCCTGATAAAAACATTTTTCTTGAGCTTTCCTTAATCTCAAGATTGAAATTTAAATCTTTTGATTTTGCTAATGAATTTTTAAGATCAATTTCTAAGAGTAAAGATTGATTATCGCAATAGTTTTGTATTTCGTCTATGGATTTTTTAGGAAGCGTAAAACATGGAATTCCTATCGCAATACAGTTACTGTAAAAAATGTCGGCAAAACTCTCACCTATGATTGCTTTTATACCCCATCTCATAAGCGCTTGGGGGGCATGTTCTCTGCTGGAACCACATCCAAAATTACTATTGACAACTAGTATTGAGGCATTTTTGTTTTCCTCTAGATCAAAAGGATGCTTTCCTTTAAAAGTTCTTCTATCATCCTCAAAAACAGATTCACCCAATGAATCAAAGTTAACACACTTCAAAAAACGCGCTGGAATTATCCGATCTGTATCAATGTCGTTACCAATCAAGGAGATACATTGCCCGTTCACATTTGAAATTTTTCCAATTGGTGGGATAAAGTTTGATTTCATTAGTTGATAAATTCTCTAACGTCACTGACTTTGCCATTAATTGCAGCAGCAGCAACCATTGCTGGACTCATGAGAAGTGTTCTTCCACTAGGAGATCCTTGCCTTCCCTTGAAATTTCTATTACTAGAACTAGCACTAACTTGATTGCCTATTAGCTTATCTGAATTCATTGCTAAACACATTGAACACCCAGGCTCTCTCCATTGAAACCCAGAATCCTTAAATATTTGATCAATACCTTCTTGTTTTGCTTTAGTGGCCACTTTTTCTGAGCCTGGAACTACAAATGCTTTGACATTCTTAGATACTTTTTTATCTTTTAATACTTGAGCTGCAACTCTTAAGTCACTGATTCTTCCATTTGTGCAACTACCTATGAAACAAACGTCTACAGGAGTATCTTTTATTAATTGTCCTGGCTTGAAACTCATATATTCATAAGCCTCTTTTGCAACTAATTTATCATTTGGGGATAATTCATCTAAAAGAGGGATTTGTTGATTAATGCTTATACTTTGGCCGGGAGTAATCCCCCAGGTTACGGTTGGTTCTACTTTAGAAGCATCTAATTTAACTACATCATCATAAATTGAATTTTCATCGCTTTTTAATGATTTCCACCATGTGAGCGCTTTATCCCAATTCTCATTTTTTGGAGAACATAATTTATTTTTAATGTAAATAAAGGTCTTTTCATCAGGGTTAATGTAGCCGCACCTTGCTCCTCCTTCAATAGACATATTGCATATAGTCATCCTTTCTTCCATTGATAATTCATCTATTGCAGGCCCTGCGAATTCATATGCGAATCCTACTCCTGCCTTTACACCAAGTTCATTAATAATATGAAGTACTAAATCCTTAGCATAAACACCCTTAGTTAATTTATTTTCACACCAAATCTGCCTCACTTTCAATTTGTTCATTGCTATGGTTTGGGTAGCAAGAACATCTCTTACTTGACTTGTACCTATCCCAAAAGCAATGGATCCAAAAGCTCCATGAGTTGAAGTATGAGAATCTCCACAAGCTATTGTCATCCCTGGTTGAGTTAGCCCTAATTCTGGAGCTACTACGTGAACTATTCCTTGATTACCACTACCAATATTAAAAAATCTTATTTTATGTTCTAAGCAATTCTTCTCAAGTGTTTCAATCATTTGTTCAGCAAGATTATCTTTGAAAGGCCTGCTCTGATTGTCTGTTGGCACAATATGATCAACAGTGGCAACAGTTCTATCAGGGAATTTTACTTTTAAGTCTTTATCTTTTAAAGCGCCAAATGCTTGAGGACTTGTGACTTCATGGATAAGGTGAAGACCAATAAATATTTGATCAGATCCACCTGGAAGACTGGAAACTTTGTGTAAATCCCAAACTTTATCAAATAGGGTGTTTTGACTCAATTTGTAAAAATAGTTACTTACTACTCGATAATAGGATTAATCTGAGGCTGTTTAAACAGACATTTACACTTAGTGTTTGAATTTCAAGTCTATTTCTGGTTGTGTTAAATAGTTTTTTTATATTAGTTATATGATTATTCGGTCCTGAAATTGATATATAGACAAGTCCAACCGGTTTATCTTCACTGCCTCCGTTAGGACCAGCTATTCCACTAATTGCTATTGCCCAATCAGCTCCTAATTTATCTTTAACATTAATTGCCATGGCCTCACAAACTTCTTCAGAAACTGCTCCATATTTTGTAAGCTTTTCTTTAGAAATACTTAATAATGAATTTTTT
>CACGJI010000015.1 GCA_902573335.1 uncultured Synechococcaceae cyanobacterium
TATGTTCATAAGTATCGATTTTTCTATTTATATAATATTTGATTAAGATTCAGAAAGTGATAATTCTTGTAATCTTGTATATAAAGCAATTTCTTCATCATTAATATCAGCAGGTATCACTACCAAGATTTCAACATATTGATCACCTACATTATCTTCGAAAGTTAAACCCCTACCTTTCAAACGTAACATTCTACCTGTAGATGATTTTGGTGGGACTTGAAGTGTGACATTTCCATCAAGGGTAGGAACCTCTACTGCACAACCAAGAAGAGCATCATGAGGAAATAACTCTAATTTATAGAGAACTCTTAAACCATCAATTCTAAGACCACTTTCCGTTTGAACTTTTAACTGAAGATAATGATCTTTGCCTCCTCTAGCAATATTATCAAGTCTTAATCGCCATCCATCTCCAGCAAATGGAGGTGTATCAACTTCTACTACTGTTTCGTCTTCTAATTCTATTAGAATTGAGGATCCATTTAAGGCCTCACTAGGAGTTAATTCAATAACCGTTTCAATATCTTGGTGAATTTTAACTAGAGGTGGTTCTTCTGGAGAGGTTGTAGGGTATTCATAATTATAAAATTCTTGATTTTTTGTATTGATCGATTCATCCTCAAATGGTTCATTATCATATTCCTCATAATTCTTTGGGGAATATTCATATCCAAATAATGAATCAAGATAATCTTGAAAATCAGGAAAACCTGTCTTGAAATTATTATTTTCGTAATCATCCTGAATATTTTCCTCCGAACTATTTTTAATCCTATTGGGATCACGTAGATATTCGTAAGCCTCGTTAATTAATTTGAACCTTTCTTCAGCATTAAGATCATTTTTATTTAAATCGGGATGCCATTTTCTTGCTTCTCTGCGAAAGGCTTTTTTAAGTTCTTTATCATCGAAATCAGGGGATAAGCCCAAAATCGACAAATAGTCTTTTTTAGAGGAAGTAGTCATTGTCCCATGGATCATCGTCCCTAGAATTACCATACCTCGAATTTCTATAATTTCTATTCATTTGATTATCCCAAGGATCATCATCCCAATAATCATCTGAAAAGAGTTCATCTTTTAATGATCCAAATGTATTTTTAATGCCCTGTAAGGGATTATTATCAGTTTTCTTTTCTGCAGCAAATTTTCTGTTTAAACCGAATAATGCTTCTTGTAGAGCACTTACTGAAATTTCTAATTCTTGAGGATCATCGTCATTTATATACTCTTCAACATCTTGAATGGCTAATTCAACAGCTCGTTGTTGCCTTTCGGCTCCATAGGGACCAAATTCTAATGAAGCATCCCTAAGTCTTCTCTCAGCTTGCGCAATTAGAGTTAAAGCACTATTTTTTCTATCAATTACAGATCTTTTCTTCCTATCTTCATTAGCTTTTGCTTTTGCCTCTTCAATTATCGAATTTATTTCTTGTTCATTTAAATTAGAACCTCCAGAGATTGTAACTGTTTGCTTTCTTCCAGTTGTTCTATCAGTTGCACTTACCTCTAAAAGGCCATTAGCATCAATATCAAATGCTACCTGGACTTGAGGTATCCCTCTTGGAGCTGGAGGTATTCCTGATAATCTAAATTTACCAAGTGATTTATTTTCAGAAGCTAAAGGCCTTTCTCCCTGTCGTACTTGAACAACAACTGATGATTGATTAGCTTCGGACGTACTAAAAACATCAGATTGTCTAACTGGTATTGGGGTATTACGAGGAATGAGTACCTTCATAAGACCACCAATAGTTTCTAAACCTAAAGACAAAGGAGTAACGTCATTTAGAAGTAAATCTTGTAAATCACCACTAATAATTCCAGATTGTATCGCAGCTCCAACTGCTACGACTTCATCAGGATTAACAGATTGACAAGGATCATTTGGAACAAGAGTCTTTACTAATTGTTGAACCATTGGGATTCTTGTGCTGCCACCTACAAGAACTACCTCATCAATATCTTCTGCGTTCCATCCAGAATCATCTAAAGCTATTTGCACAGGCTCTAATAATCTATCAAGTAAATCTTGTGATAATGATTCAAATATTTTTCTATCTAAGGTTTCTTCAATATGTAACGGCCCATCTTTACTTGTTGTGATAAATGGTAAAGATATTTTTGTTTTTTGTAATCCTGACAATTCACATTTAGCTTTTTCAGAAGCCTCAGTTAATCTCTGTAAAGCTTGTCTATCCCTTCTTAGATCAATATCATGTTTAGCTAGAAATTTTTCTGCAAGCCAATCAACTATTTTTGAATCAAAATTATTTCCTCCTAGCTGTGTGTCACCACAAGTGGCTTTTACATCAAATACACCATTAGAAATTTTCAATAATGAAACATCAAATGTTCCTCCTCCTAAATCGAAAACTAAAACATTATTAGAAGAACTTTTTTCAAAACCATAAGCAAGAGCGGCAGCAGTAGGTTCATTTAGAATTCTATCTACTTTAATACCAGCTAATACTGCAGAATCCTTTGTAGCTTGCCTTTGAGATTCATTAAAGTAAGCTGGGACTGTAATAACAGCAGAATCAATGGTATCTCCAAGATAAGTTTCAGCGTCATTAATTAATTTTCTAATCAATGAGCTCACTAATTCTTCTGGTGCATACTCTCTTTCTGTATTTGGACTGAGAACCCTAACGCTTCCATTGGTATTAGCCTTAACGTTGTAAGGAACAGAAATACTATTCTCATCTAATTCATCCCAGTCACTACCAATAAATCGTTTAAGATTATAAAAGGTATTCTTAGGATTTAGAACAAGTTGTCTTCTCGCTTGGTCTCCTATTACTATTTCCTTGTCTTTTGTAAATCCAACTATTGAAGGTGTAGTTCTAGAACCCTCAGAATTTGCAATAACAATTGGACGTCCAGCATCTATCACTCCGACAACAGAGTTAGTAGTACCTAAATCAATTCCAACTATTTGCCCCATGATTTTAGATCGCTAAATTAAAGCAAAATTTACTAATAATTTAATTAATTTTTATCTTAGATATCTACATATAATAATAAAAATCAAATATTTTCAACTTAATTTAAATAAATAAGATTATTTATAACTTGTTAATGAGATTACTATCTATTTTAAAAGATATTTTTACGACATATGTGTTGATGTATTTAACCAAAATAAACTAATATAAAACGGAGAGAGAGGGATTCGAACCCTCGATAAAGTTTCCCTTATACAGCATTTCCAGTGCTGCGCCTTCAACCACTCGGCCACCTCTCCCAAGATAACCATTTTAACCCTTGATCATCCCATTTTAGAGGAAAGTTATTTGAAAAAGACTTTCACAGTCACGATTAAAAATAAGGAAACTGGAAAGGTCTACCATGAGCAGGTTAATAGTGATGATTACATACTTAAAGAATTTGAAAAGAAAGGTTTCAAACTCGCATTTTCATGTAGAAATGGTTGCTGTACAAGTTGTGCAGTTAAAATTAAATCTGGTACTTTACAACAACCTGAAGCCATGGGTGTATCTCAGGCTTTAAAAGACAAAGGCTATGCACTTCTTTGTGTCGCTAAAGCAACCTCAGATCTTGAAGTTGAAACTACATATCAAGATGAAGTTTACGATTTACAATTTGGACAATTTTTCGGGAGAGGAAATACAAGAGTTGCGCCACCTTGGGAATTTGAGGAAGATTAACTATCATGTTTGAATCAAGTGAAATAGAGGAACTTACAAATCAAGTAAACTTATCCATTTTGTATGAAATAGCAAAGAATTCTGCTCAAATTGGTAATGAAATTTTAAAAGTTAATTACAATAAAATACAGAAAATATCATCAAAGGGTAGGAAGGGTGATCTAGTTACCAATGTAGATTTGGAAGTTGAAAATAAAATAAAAGAATATTTATTAGAAGAGACACCAAACATATCTATAAATGCAGAAGAATCGGGTAAATTAACCAAATCTTCGGATTTAACGTGGTGTATAGACCCATTAGACGGTACAACAAATTATTCCCATGGATATCCTTTTTTTGGGACTTCTATTGGTCTTGTATACAAAAATAAACCAATTATAGGGGCTATATCAGTACCTTATTTAAATGAACTATATTCAGCCTGTATAGGCTTAGGCTCATTCTGCAATGATAGTGAACTTAAAGTATCGAATCCCTCTAATCTTTCTGATAGCCTACTTGTAACAGGTTTCTCTTATGACAGATTTGAAACAGAGGATAATAATTATGCTGAATTTTGTTATTTAACACATAAGACTAGAGGTGTTAGAAGAGGAGGTGCAGCAGCAGTTGATCTAGCCTTTGTTGCGGCAGGTAAGGTAGATGGATATTGGGAAAGAGGATTGGAGGTATGGGACCTAGCGGCCGGTGCTATTATTGTTAAAGAGGCTGGTGGTATTATTTCTGATTATCCATCAGGCGAATTTAATTTAAGTTCAGGAAGAATTTTAGCTTGTTCTCCCAGCCTTGAGAATGAATTAAAAAATGAACTAGATAAAGTCTCTCCATTTAAAAAAAATCTCTATACCTAAAATTAGTTAAATATTAAAATGACCGATATAAAGGAAATTAAATTAGTCGATGTAAAAAATAACTCAAACATCATAAATAATTTAAATAGTATTTATAAACTATGGGGATATGAAGAGGTTTCACCCTCATTCATAAATACTTTAGAGACCATAAAAGGCCGTGGCGTTATTGACGAAAATCAGGTTGTAGGAATAGTAAGTAGTAATTCATTATGTCTTAGGCCAGAAATGACAACATCAATTGTTAAATTGTCATCTACTAGATTAATAAATAAGAAAAGACCTATAAGATTATTCAACAATGGAATGGTTTTTGATAAAAAACAAAATAATAAAAATTCATTTAAGTTACAAGAAAAATTGCAGAGTGGGATTGAATTAATTGGATATGATACAAAATACCCAGAAATTGAAGTTATTAATATTTTGTTTGATTCAATCGATAATATTAATTTGAAGGATGGTTGTAATTTATTTCTACTAGTAAGCACCACAAAAATAATGGACTTGATACTGAACAAATATAAGAATAATAATTTTGAAGAAATTAAGAAAAGTCTGGTTAATTTTGATCAAGATAATTTATCTAAATTAGGAATAGATGAAGACGATAAATATATTCTTAAAGATCTTTTATTCACACGAGGAGAGCCAATTGCAATATTAAAGAAATTAAAAACTATATATGGTACTAGTAAAATATTAGATGACTTAAATTTTTTATTTGAAACATTATCAAAAATATCAAATAAATATGGTGTTAAATTACAACTTGATCCAACTTTTCAACCTCACTT
Source organism: uncultured Synechococcaceae cyanobacterium (assembly GCA_902573335.1). Classification (GTDB taxonomy): domain Bacteria; phylum Cyanobacteriota; class Cyanobacteriia; order PCC-6307; family Cyanobiaceae; genus Prochlorococcus_A. Next base: position 5,326 of record CACGJI010000015.1, read on the forward strand.
GAATTTATATGAAGGAATAGTTTTTCAACTAATAGGGGATAATGGTAAAAATAAAAGCGTCATCGCAAAAGGCGGTAGATATGATGAGTTAGTAAGATCATTTAGTCCTAATGAAAAAATATTTAATGGGATTGGATTTACAATTTCAGTAGACATTTTAAGAAATTTAATTAAGGAAGAAAAGACAGATCAAAAGAAGATTTTATTGATGTTTAAAGATTCTTATTTGTTAGAAAAAGGTATGAATGAACAAAAAGTACAACAGAAAAAAGGAAATATTGCTGTCTTACATTTAAATCCATGTGATGACTTGGCTAAAGCCAATCAAATTATGAAAGAAAACAATTGTAGTGAGATTTTGTGGGTTAAATAAAATCCTTTAATAATTTTTTTTAACTTTTAAATTCATATATTGTTCGGACAATACTCCTAATTAAACTTGATTAACTAGTTTTTACGAAATAAGATTTAATATGTTTGATTTTTTTTAAATGGAAAAAGGCGAAATTCGTATTAATACCGAAAATATTTTCCCAATTATCAAGAAGGCAGTATATTCTGACCATGAAATCTTTTTAAGAGAACTTGTTAGTAATGGTGTTGACGCAATTAGTAAAAGAAGAATGGCCTCTATGGCAGGTGATTGTGAGAATACTGAGGAAGCTCAAGTAAAAATAACAATTAACCGTGAAAAAAATACGTTAACAATTTCCGATAATGGAATTGGAATGAATGATAAAGAAATTAAGAAGTACATAAATCAAGTTGCATTTTCTAGTGCTGAAGAATTCTTAACTAAATACAAAAAAGATAATGATGAATTCATAGGTCATTTTGGACTAGGTTTTTATTCAAGTTTCATGGTGGCAGATAGAGTTGATATATTAACTAAGTCGGCAATTGGGGAATCAAAAGCTTTCAAATGGTCTTGTGATGGATCTCCAAATTTCACGTTAGAGGAATCAGAAAGAGAGACAACTGGTACAGATGTTATTCTTCACCTACTTGAAGAAGAAAAAGAGTTTATCGAGCCTGAAAGGATTAAATCACTAATAAAAAAATATTGTGATTTTATGCCAATAGATGTCTTATTAGAAGGAGAGACAATCAATAAGAAAAATCCTCCTTGGAGAAAACAACCTAGTGAATTAAAAGATGAAGATTATATTGAGTTATATAAATACCTTTATCCTTTCCAGGGTGATCCGCTGTTATGGATTCATCTAAATACAGATTATCCATATGATATACAAGGGATATTGTATTTTCCAAAGTTGTCAGGTAGAGCTGATTGGGAAAAGGGAGAAATAAAACTATTTTGCAATCAAGTATTCGTAAGCGATTCAATTAAAGAAATAGTACCAAAATACCTTTTACCCCTAAGAGGAGTTATTGACTCTACAGATATACCTCTAAATGTTAGTAGAAGTGCATTACAAACTGATAGAAAAGTAAGGTCTATATCATCATTTATCTCAAAAAAAATCGCTAATAAACTGAAGGATTTGATAAAAAATTCTCCAGAATTTTATGCAGAAATTTGGGATTCAATCTCTGCTTTTATTAAAATTGGTGCTATCGAAGATGAAAAATTTGCTGATTTAGTCAATAACAGTATAATTTTCGAAACAATAATAAATTCAGAGAAAGACGTAACTAAAGATATTGAAAATAAATCTCTCATCAAGTCCAATGATAAATATTTCACAACTCTTGCAAATTACAAAGAGCGAAATAAATTAACTGATTCTAAAAAAATAATTTACTGTTCAGATTTGATTGCACAGTCTAGTGCATTAAATATCTGTTTATCTGATAATAAAGAAGTTATTAAATCAGATCCCTTAATTGACGCACAATTTCTTCCATGGTTGGAAAGTAAAAATGAAGATTATCAATTCCAAAGAGTAGATTCAGAAATAAATGAATTAGAAGATAAAGAATCTAAAGAAATTGTAGATAAGGATGGCAAATCAAATACAGATAATCTTAGAGATACGATAGTAAAGGCCCTAAACAATGAGAAAGTAACAGTTAAAGTGCAGTCACTTTCAAGTAAAGATGCTCCACCAGCGATGATCTTGCTTCCAGAACAAATGAGAAGAATTAATGATATGGGCGCTTACATGGAACAAAAGATGCCTGGCTTACCTGAATATCATGTGCTCTTAATTAACAAAGAACATCCACTTATTGTTGGTCTTAATAAAATTACAGGCAACAAAATAATTATTGATGAAAAAGATCCTATTGAGAATCCATTGGCATCTAAAATTGCTAATCATGTTTACGATATGGCTAAGCTTTCTGTTGGTGGATTAGATCAAGAACAGATAATTAATTTACAAAATAATAATGCCGAATTAATTTCAGAATTACTTAATTCAACAAATTGAGTCATGTGTTAGAATTTTTAAAGATATAACTCAATAAATATGTCAAGAGTTTGCGAATTGACCGGTGCAAAAGCTAACAACGGGATGGCAGTGAGTCACTCACATATTCGTACAAAAAAATTGCAACAAGTTAATCTCCAAAAAAGGAGACTTTGGTGGGAAGAAGGCAAAAAATGGGTGAATATTAAAATTAGCACCAAAGCACTAAAGTCTATACAAAAAGTAGGTTTAGATAAATTTGCTAAATCAAATGGAGTTGATTTAAAAAAATTCTAAATTTGATGAGAAATTTAGTTGTAAGTATATTAATATCCTTTATCTTTTTATTTAATTGTAATTCAGTAATAGCTTTTGACTTTGCTCCTGAAGTTGGAGATGTTGCTCCAAACTTTCAATTAGAAGGTTTTAATAAAAACATAAAATCAAAAAATATTTGGGAATTAAATGATTTTCAAGGTAAGTGGCTTGTTATGTATTTTTATCCAAAGGACTTTACTGCAGGTTGCACCCTTGAAGCTAAAGGTTTTTCGGAATTAAAAAACGATTTTTCAAAATATAATGCCGAAATTGTTGGTATTAGTGCTGATAATCAAGATTCTCATGAAAGTTTCTGCAGCGAGAAATCTATAAACTATACTTTATTATCAGATCCTGAAGGAATTATTAGCGATAAATATGGTTCTTGGATTCCTCCATTTTCAGATAGAAATACTTTTTTGATTTCTCCAGAAGGGGAAATTTCATATAGATGGATAAGTGTTTTACCTATAAATCATGCCAAAGAAGTACTTAATGTACTAAAGAAAAATATATAAATTTTGCACGAACTTTCATTTGGAACTTGGTTAATTCACATTTCTTCGGTCATTGAATGGATATATACCATCTTTGTTATATACAAAATTTCTACAAATAAAGAATACAATTTATTTTTTTGGTTGAGCTTAGCTATGGTTCCAAACTTAATAGGAGCTATGTGCGCTATTACTTGGCATATCTATGATAATCAAGATGTATTGTATGGATTAGTAACGCTTCAAGGGATATTTACATTTATTGGTAATTCAACATTAGCTCTCGCATCATTCAAAATTTATAAAAAGGAAGAGAGTTATGAATGATTTATTTTTTAAATTTATAGAAAAATTAGGTTCCATTGATAACACATTATTGTTCGCATTATCAATAATTCCATATGCAATATTTTTGTTTTACTTATATAAAATCAAATCTGTTAATATTTTTGTAAAAACAGGATTTTCCTTAACTGTTTTATTCGTATTCATAACTATATTGGTATCTATCTTCACACTAAATTACTATGATAAAACCCTTGTTGAGGTTGACTTCCTGCATGGCTTTGCAGAATCCTTCCTAACTCTAAGTGATTTTGTTATTTTGTTTGGATTTATAAAGTTTTTAAATAGCTTAGAAGTAAACAACTCTTAAGACCTTTTACAATTTTGTGTTTTTTAGGTAAAAGTATTAGAGAATATATGAAAATAACGATTTTTTATGTTTACTACATTATTTGCAGCTGCAGATCCAGCAACTTTTTCTTGGTCTCCAAAGTGTGCCGTCGTAATGATTGCATGTAATGTTTTTGCTTATGCAATTGCTAGAGCAACAATAAGAAAACCTAATGAAGGTTTTGAAATACCTAATTCAAAATTCTATGGTGGTTTAAGTCACGCATCAGTTGTAGGTGCTAATTGCCTAGGTCATATATTCGGAATTGGAGCAATCTTAGGATTAGCCTCACGTGGTGTTTTATAAAAATTTATTTATTAAATTTTAATTATCTAACTTAAATTTTTTAACAATTTTATCTGCCATCTGATCAGGCATAAGCCCTAATTTTTCTTTACTCTGATCAGGTGAAGCATGATCAACTAAAACATCAGGTATACCTATTCTGTATACAGGAATATTTATTTCATTATCGTTTAATAATTCAACTATTGCGGAACCAAATCCACCTATTAGGGTTCCTTCTTCTATAGTTACAACTTTTTGAATCCTAGTTGCTAAAGGCATAATAAGATTTTTATCGAGAGGTTTCACAAACCTTGCATTAATAAGACATGCATTAATGTTCATATTTTTTAGTATCTTTGCTGTTTCCATAGCTGATGCGACCATTGAACCATAAGCAATAATTAAAATATCCTCTCCTTCTTCAAGTATTTCAGCTTCGCCTATATTCAAAGGTTCCCAACCCTCATCCATTACAGCCACTCCTAAACCAGAGCCTCTGGGTATTCTTAGTGCTGTAGGACCGTTATGGTTTATTGAAGTTATTAACATTCTCTGCAATTCAGACTCATCTTTTGGGGCCATCAATACAAAATTAGGTATAGATCTCATATAACTGATATCGTACTGACCTTGGTGAGTAGGACCGTCAGCTCCAACTATACCAGCTCTATCAAGTACGAATGATACAGGTAAATTTTGTATCCCTACATCATGAATTAATTGATCGAAAGCACGTTGAAGAAAAGTACTATAAATAGCTACAACAGGTTTAAGACCATCGCACGACATTCCTGCCGCAAGAGTAACTGCATGTTGTTCTGCTATTCCTACATCGATATATTGGTCTGGAATATTTTTTTGCAATATATCTAAACCAGTACCAGTAGCCATTGCAGCTGTAATGCCAACGACTTTGCTATCTTGTTCACATATTTTCAATAAGGTTTGACCAAATATTTTACTATAACTAACAGGCTTAGGTTTCTTTGATGGAATAGATTTCCCAGTAGTTAGATCAAATGCAGACTGTGCATGATATCCTACCTGGTCAGCTTCTGCATAAGGATAACCCTTCCCTTTTGTTGTGACAACATGAACAAGTACAGGTTTCTTAAGTTTATGAGCAGCGTTAAAAGTATTAACTAAATTTCCAATATCATGACCGTCAATTGGACCCATATATGTAAATCCAAGTTCTTCAAAAACAGCACCAACCTTAGGCACAGCCAATCGTCTAACGCTTCCTTTAATATTTTTCAATTCTTCTGGTATATCCTTACCAATTAAGGGAATATTTTTTACACTTTCTTGAACACTATCGGATAAAAATTGCAATGGAGGACTAACTCTTACCTTATTTAAGTAAGATGAAAGGGCTCCAACTGGAGGTGAAATAGACATATCATTATCGTTTAATACAACGACTAAAGGAGTATTTGGTAAGTGTCCTGCATGATTTATAGCTTCTAATGCCATGCCTCCAGTTAATGCTCCATCTCCAATAACAGCAACACATTTATAATTCTCACCTTTTCTATCTCTCGCTATTGCCATTCCTAAAGCAGCAGAAATAGAAGTGCTTGCATGTCCAGCACCAAAATGATCAAATTTACTTTCACTTCTTTTTAGATATCCAGCTACTCCATTTTGTTGTCTAAGGGAATCAAATTGACTGAAACGCCCTGTTATTAATTTATGAGGATAACCTTGATGTCCTACATCCCAAACAACTTTATCGAAATCTAGATCAAGAGTTTGATATAAAGCCAATGTAAGCTCAACTACACCTAAACCAGGGCCAAGATGTCCACCGCTAGTAGAAACTACTTGAAGGTGTCTTTCTCTAATTTGACAAGCAATTTCCTCTAATTGTGAAACTGTTAAGCCATGAAGTTGGTTTGGATGACTTAACTCACTTAAAAGCATTTAAAAAAAATTGGTATTTACCTAATTTAAAACGTCGAGGTGCAAAATGAGTATTTTTTGGGAAATAGATCATGTAATGTTTTATTAGATTAATAATTAATGCTAAAAATATATATATGAATGATTATTTTGAAAAAATACTTCAAGCTGAAGTCTATGAAGTAGCAAAAAAAACGCCCCTAGAAAAAGCTCATAATTTAAGTAATACACTTAATAATGAAGTTTTTCTAAAAAGAGAAGATCTTCAAGATGTATTTTCATTCAAAGTAAGAGGTGCATATAACAAAATGACTAAGCTCACCAATTCTCAGCTTTCTCAGGGAGTAATTACTTCTAGTGCTGGAAATCATGCTCAAGGTGTTGCTCTTAGTGCTCTCAAGCTAAATTGCCAAGCGACAATATTAATGCCCATTACAACACCTCTTGTAAAAGTTAATGCTGTGAAAAAGTTAAAAGCTAAAGTTATATTATTTGGTGATAATTATGATGAAACATACAAAGAAGCAATAAGGATTAGCAAAGAAAGAAATTTATGTTTTATTCATCCTTTTGATGATCCAGATGTAATAGCTGGACAAGGAACTATAGCTATTGAACTTGAACAGCAATTAAAGGAAAAACCCTATGCAATTTATATTGCTGTTGGTGGTGGAGGATTGATATCAGGAATATCCTCATATATTAAAAAAATATGGCCTGAAGTAAAAATAATTGGGGTAGAGCCTGAAGATGCAGACGCTATGACAAAATCTTTGAAAGAATCAAAAATTGTGGAATTATCTTCTGTTGGTCAATTTGCAGATGGAGTGGCGGTTAAAAAAATTGGTAAAAATACTTTTGATATTGGCAGAAAATATATAGATAAGATGATTACCGTTAATACTGATGAAATATGTGCAGCTATAAAAGATGTTTTTGAGGATACTAGATCAATACTAGAGCCCGCAGGAGCATTATCAATTGCAGGGATGAAAAAAGATATTTTAAATTCGAATCATTCAAATAGAAAAATGGTTGCAATTGCATGTGGTGCAAATATGAATTTTGAGCGGCTTAGATTTGTCGCAGAAAGAGCAGAACTTGGTGAGTGTAAAGAGGTAATGATGGCTGTTGAAATTCCTGAACGTGCTGGAAGTTTAATTGATTTTTGTAAGTTACTTGATAATAGAAATTTAACTGAATTTAGCTACAGGATGTCGAATTCTAAGAATGCCCAGATCTTTGTAGGAGTTCAAGTCTATGGATTAAATGATAAAAAAAATCTTTTAAATGTATTTAGAAATTCGGAGTACTCATTTATTGACATAAGTGATGATGAATTATCTAAAAATCATCTAAGACATATGGTAGGTGGAAGATTACCAAAGAATTTTAAAGAAATGGATAATAAAAACTTTGTTGAGCTTTTATACAGATTTGAGTTTCCTGAAAGGCCTGGCGCATTAATAAACTTTTTAAATAATATGAAATCTAATTGGTCTATAAGCGTATTTCACTATAGGAATTATGGGGCTGATGTTGGGAAAATTGTTATTGGAGTTTTAATAGATAAAAATGAGATTTTAGAGTGGAATAAATTTGTAAGAATTCTTGGCTATAAATTTTGGGATGAAACTCAAAACGATACATATAGATTATTCCTTGGTGCATCAGATTAAATTTAAGGTAAATTAGGAAAGATTTCGGTAATTAAAATCAATCCATCTGATCTAAATACCACGCCAATATCTGATATAGATCTAGTTACTAAAGTTGAAGCTGTTCTATATTTGAAAGGCAGACCAATAACAAAAAAGGATCTTTCAGAAATTACTAATTCTGATATAAACTCAATAAATGATGCAATTAAAGATCTAAAAAATAAATACTCTAATCCCAACTCAGCTATTGAATTAAATGCAGTTAATAACAGTTTTTCTCTCGAACTAAAATCTAGTCTTAATGAATTCGTCGATGATTTACTTCCTTCAGATTTGAAAACATCCGAATTAAGGACATTGGCTACTATTGCAATCAAAAAAAAGATCCTACAATCGGATCTTATACTTCTTAGAGGTTCAGGTGCTTATGATCATATTAAAGAATTATTAGAAAAGAAATTTATCGTCAAACGTAAGCAAAAAGATGGTAGATCATATTGGTTATCATTATCAGAAAAGTTTTTTCAAACTTTTGCTGTAAGTAATGAATATCTCTCAAATATAGGAAGCAGTAATAATAAGCAGCAATAATAACTAAATGTTAGGATATATTAAATTACGACAAGATAATGTTATCTGAGATTTTTGCAGTTCTGGGCCAAACTTTATCAATTTATTCTTTCATATTGATAATAAGAATTTTACTTACATGGTTTCCAGGCATTGATTGGAGTAACGGTGTTTTATCTGCATTAACTTCTATCACAGATCCTTATTTAAACATTTTTAGAGGTATTATCCCTCCAATTGGTGGCTTTGATATTTCATCCTTATTAGCTTTTTTACTTTTAAATGTTATACAAAATTTAATTACAAATCTCCAGTATGCAAGCTTAGGTTATAGTTGAACTTATCTATCATCTCCAGAACCTCTTATCTTTCCTTTAGCAGCTCTTAATTTTAATTTTTCAAGGTTTTGTAATGCAACATCCTCTAAATTGAAATTTAATTCTGTACAAAGATTTGATATGTACCACAAAACATCTCCTAACTCTTTTTTAATACCTAATTTTGATTCGTTATCAAATATTCCATTTTTATCTCTTATAACCTTTTTCACTTTTTCTGCCACCTCACCAGCCTCTCCAACTAAACCAAGAGTTGGATAAATATTATTTGAGCCTAAATCTGGATATTGTGCTGTTTCTCTAGCTTTTTTCTGATAAGTTTTAAAATCCATGACTTAAATAACTAACTTTGGGTATGGTAAATTTATTTATATCTAGCAATATTATCTATATATGTCGAATATTGATTTAAAAAGAAGAACAAAAATAGTAGCAACTATTGGCCCTGCAACTCAATCTGAAGAGATAATTACAAATTTAATTAAAGCTGGAGTAACAACATTCAGATTAAATTTCTCACATGGAGATCATAAAGATCATGCTGAGAGAATAAAAACCATAAGGGAAGTATCAAAAAAGTTAGAAATAGATATTGGAATATTGCAAGATCTTCAAGGACCAAAAATACGATTAGGGCGTTTTAAAGATGGTCCAGTAAAAGTTAAAAAAGGCGATAAATTCACACTGACATCAAATGAAGTTGAATGTACAAATACTATTGCAAATGTAACCTACGACAAACTTTCTCAAGAAGTTAGCGAAGGGAAAAGAATACTTTTAGATGATGGGAAAATAGAAATGATTGTAGAAAAAGTTGATAAAAAAGCCAATAATTTGGAGTGCATTGTAACTGTGGGAGGGGTTCTTTCAAACAATAAAGGTGTTAATTTTCCAGATGTTCAATTATCAGTAAAAGCATTAACAGAAAAAGATAAAGAGGATTTAAAATTCGGTTTAGCTGAAGGAGTTGATTGGATAGCACTAAGTTTCGTAAGAAATCCATCCGATATAAATGAGATAAAAGATTTAATAAACAAAAATGGGCATTCAACTCCTGTAGTTGCAAAAATAGAAAAATTTGAAGCAATTGATCAGATCGATTCAGTATTACCCTTATGTGATGGGGTTATGGTTGCAAGAGGTGATTTGGGAGTAGAAATGCCTGCTGAAGAAGTTCCTCTTTTACAAAAAGAATTAATAAGAAAAGCTAATACATTAGGTATCCCAATAATTACAGCGACTCAAATGCTTGATTCTATGGCTTCTAACCCAAGACCAACTAGGGCCGAAGTTAGTGATGTTGCAAATGCAATTCTGGATGGTACAGATGCTGTAATGCTTTCAAACGAAACTGCAGTTGGCGATTATCCTGTAGAGGCAGTTGAAACGATGGCAACCATAGCAAGAAGAATTGAAAGGGATTATCCACTTAAGGCTATTGAAAGCCACTTACCCAGTACGATCCCAAATGCTATAAGTGCAGCAGTTAGTAATATAGCTAGACAACTTGATGCAGGAGCTATAATCCCTTTAACTAAATCAGGATCTACCGCTCGAAATGTAAGTAAGTTCAGACCACCAACACCTATCTTGGCAACTACTACAGAGAGAAGTGTAGCGAGAAGATTGCAACTTGTTTGGGGAGTTACTCCAATAGTAGTTAAAAATGATCAAAGAACAGCAAAAACTTTTAGTTTAGCTATGCAAATTGCTCAGGAAATGGGGATCCTAAATCAAGGAGATTTAGTGGTCCAAACCGCAGGTACATTAACTGGAATTAGCGGCTCTACAGATTTAATAAAAGTCGGTTTAGTAAGAAAGATTGTATCAAGAGGGATTTCAATAGGGGAAGTCGGTGTTACCGGTAAAGCCAGAATAATTAAAAATAATCTTGATATGTCCTTAATTTGCCCAGGAGAAATATTATTTGTTCCGAAGGAATTAATGCAAAATATTCCATTGAGTAAAAATATTGCCGGAATTATTACGAACCAAAATGTAAATGATGTTTATGCTTTGTTCAACAAAAATAATAAAAAGATTTCTACAATTTGTAATTTAGCAAATATCGACAATCATCAAATCAGTAATGGCGACCTTATTACACTCCAGCTTAATGAAGGTGTTATATACATGGGACAAATTGAAGAAGATGATGCAATAGATAAATGTAAATATGTCTAGGAATATCTCAATAAAAGAAGCCTTAGGCATGGCCACAAAAACTTTAGTTTCGAACAAATTGAGAAGTTCGTTAACAATGCTGGGGATAATTATAGGAAATGCTTCAGTTATTACACTTGTTGGACTTGGTAGAGGTGCTCAAACATTAGCAAAAAACCAATTAAGTAATTTAGGTGCCAATGTTTTATTCATTGTTCCCGGTAATAATGACACAAGAAGAAGAGGTATTTCATTTCCTAAAAACCTAGTTTTAGAAGATGCAATAGCAATAAGCAATCAAGTACCAACAGTAAAAAAAGTAGCTCCTCAAATCTCTGCTAACGAAATAGTGCAATCAAATTCTAAAAGTTTAAATATATCAATTGCTGGAGTTACTCCTGAATTTCTTGAAGTAAGAAGCTTTGAAGTAGATAAGGGTAGATTTTTATCAATAAGTGATGTTAATAGTGCAAGAAGTTATGTTGTAATAGGTCCTGATCTTAAAGACGAATTCTTCAAAGATAAATCTTCATCACTTGGAAAAAAAATCAGAATTAAAGACCACACTTATGAAATTATCGGAATATTAAAACCAAAAGGGGCTGTATTTGGAAGTAATCAAGACAAAAATGCATATATTCCATTAACCACCATGGTCAATAGGATTACAGGGAAGGACCCTACTTATGGAGTAAGTTTAAGCTTCATTAGTGTTGAAGCGATAAATAAAAATGCAACTAGTGCCGCTAAATTTCAGATTACTAACTTATTAAGGCAAAGACATAAAATAATCAGAGATGATGACTTTGCAGTTAGATCACAAGAAGATGCATTGAATATAGTAACCAACATAACAAGTGGACTAACATTTTTATTGGCTGGTATTGGGGCAGTATCTTTAGTGGTTGGAGGCATAGGAATCATGAATATTATGCTCGTTTCTGTAAGCGAAAGGACTGAAGAGATTGGACTTAGAAAAGCAATAGGAGCTAAACAGTCAGATATATTAGTTCAATTTTTAATTGAGGCATTGATTTTATCTACAATTGGAGGATTAATTGGAACAACTACTGGATTATCAGGTGTTTTTCTTTTATCTCTGATAACACCTCTTCCTGCATCAGTAGGAATTACAACTACATTTTCCACCATGATCATTTCAGGATCAATAGGTTTAATCTTTGGCGTTTTACCCGCAAAAAGAGCATCTAAGTTAGATCCAATTGTTGCATTGAGAAGTTTATAAATTAAATTTTTAATAATGCTCAATTTTTATAAATTAATTGAGATACTGGTTAGTCTTCAATCACTAGTAATAACTTCATTGTTACCTGTTTATATTCCACTACCTTTTATATTTAAATCTAGTAATAACTTTGAGTTGCCTATCACATGGCAAATTCCTACCATAATTTTATTAACACTTATATTTCAAAAAAAAGTTGTATTTAGTGCATTTTCTATATATATAATTTTAGGGGTATTTATATTTCCTGTCTTTCATCAAGGAGGATCAATAGGTTATTTGCTCACTCCAAATTTTGGTTATTTATTAGGTTTATATCCATTAATAAAAATAATTGATAATTTAAATAATAGAAATAAAATAAACATTGGAAGCTTTTTAAAAAATGGATTTTTAGCTATAGGTGCTATGCATTTAACTGGAATATTTTACAATTTCATACAAATTATATTCTACAGTCAATTTAATTTATTTTTATATAATTTAGGGAAGTACTCATTAGGTAAGATTGGATATCATTTTTTAATGCTTTTTCCACTTTTATTACTTATTAAACCTATAGAACGTTTAAAACGTAGTAAATAATGATTAATAAAATACAAACAAAAATATATTTTTTATCTCTAAGTATTTTTATTGTTTTAATAGATCAATTTACAAAATATTTAATGTTTTATAATAAAAAATCATTTATTAATAAAGATTTTCTTTTATTCAAATTAGACTTTGTAAAAAATTACGGGGCAGCATTTAACATATTCAGTGGTAGTAGAATATTTTTATCTTTAATAAGTATTTTGTTTTCAATATTACTTAT
>CACGJI010000016.1 GCA_902573335.1 uncultured Synechococcaceae cyanobacterium
ATTGCATAATATCTATGTTTTTTAAAAATATAAATCCAGGAGGATTTATTTTGGATAACGAATTAGTAGAAACTTTTATTTATATAATATTTTTACTTGATACTAACTATAAGTTTCAAAAATTTAGATGATTATATTAATAATGGTTTTATGGAATATTTTCAAATTATTTCATTCTCCAATTTATTTAATTTTCAAGAAACCTTTCATTAAAGATACTGAATTTCATAATAAAGGTCCTTTTCAATATAGTTCTATACTTTTCGCTATTTCTAAAGTTGTATGGAGCCAAGCGGGCTCGAACCGCTGACCCCCTGCATGCCATGCAGGTGCTCTACCAGCTGAGCTATGGCCCCAAATCTAAAAACGACAGTCATACCAATCTTTTTAAAGATTAATTTTATAACTTACGTAATTCTTATAGTACGTTATAACGTTTAATTATTTAAATCTACTCTTTAAATTTGACCAATAGATTTACAAGTTGTAGCATCCTTTCTGGAGCTATTCTTAGGCAGATAGTTTTCTAATCTTCTAAAACAATAATTCCCAAAATTTTCAAATTGAGAAATTCAAATCTATTTTTTAATTTTTTTATTTCTTCAGTTTGCAAATCTCCAGAATGAACCAATAAGAGATTATTTTTTAGGTTATAGGATTCTTTAGAGAGATTATTTATTGAAATCAGCTTAAATTCTTTTTCTTTTTTAATATTTTTTTCAAGAACTTCAAAGAGGTTCTTAATGTTTTTTTCTAAAGGGTTGCCTAAGAAAATTAAACCTAAATTAGAATCGGAAATATTTTTCAAAAATTGAGAAAGAAATAATATTTTTTCTGAATCAAAAATAATTTCATTACTTTTAATTTTCTCAATAATTTTTGATTGAAAAATTTTTTCTAAATTAATAATATCAAATATTCTGCCAGACTTTCTTTCATTTAAAAAAGCTATTAAACAACCAGCAAAAAAACCTATTATTAATCCAGTAAAGCTTATCAATTTCCTAGAAGGAGCTACTGGATTTTTTAATAGTGTTGGCTTTGTAATCAGTTCCCAAGGATCCTCTGTTTTTGCCTCTTCTAGCTTTATTGACCTATATTGGTTTTCCAGAGAAATAAGAGTAGACTCATCTCTCTCAGCTTTTCTAATTAATTCTTTGTATTTTAATATAACTCCTTTAGGACGCATTGCCGCTTCCATAGTTGCTTCAGCTTCGATCCTTGCTATTTTTAAGTATTTTATAGCTCTTTCTTTTAATAAATTAATCATACGATCTCTACTTTTTAATAAATTTATAATTGTTTTATCAGTATCTTTATATATAGTTCTTAGTTCAACTAAATCTTCTTCAATTTTCTTAAGCTTCTGCGGCAATTGCTCTTCAAGAAGGGCGGGAATACTAGAGCCAATATATTGTAATTCCTCAAAATTATTTAATTGATTAATCTTCCCTAATTGAATATCAATCCTTCTTATTTGATTTGCAGCATTAGCTCTTACATTTTCAATACCTACATTTGGCAATAATAAATTTGGTGAATTCAATGTTGCATTTTTTGGAAAATTATTTTGATTAAAATTAAAAGTATCCTTTACAGCCAAGTCAGCAAAGACGAGGTCTTGGTCAATGGCAAAATTTTGCGCATTTTTTAAAGATTTAGAACTTCTTTCTTTATACAAATCTATCTGTTCGATCAGATAACTTTTTTTTAATTGCTGCATTCTTTTTTTATTTCTTCCTGAATAGTTTTGATAAGCAGAAGTCATTTTATCCAAAACTGGTACTATCAATTCTTTATCTGTATCCTTATAAGAAATATTCAGTATTGAAGTACCATCTTTTAATTTAATTTTTAGATTATTATTTTTCCATGAGAAATAGTTGTAAGAAATTTTTTTATTATTTTTGGAATCTTTCTTTTTTAGAACATATTGATATATGGGTTCTAATATTGATGGACTTTCTAGAATGCCCACCTCTGTTTTTAAATCTTGATTTTGATTAAAATTAGTCAACCTATTTAAAGGCACAAGAGAAGAATTATCAGAAGATTTTGAATTTAAAACTATTTGAAATTGCCCTTCCCAAACTCTTTTAAGAGTTAAAGAAAAAATAAATGTTCCTACGAAAAAAAACAAAGCAAACTTGCTAACAATAAATTTGTTTCTAAGAATGAAATTTATTACAAGGCGTAAATCTAATTCGTCTTCCAAAACAAATCCATCTTTTTTATTTTTTTCATTTTTAACTTCTTCCATATTTAAAATAGAAATTTATTTTTAAATTCTGGTTTCAAAATTTACTACATAAGATTTAAAAATTTCCAAAAAACTTTATATAGGATTTTTTAATAATTATAACCCACTTGATTGCAACTTTATTTTAAAGTTGAAAAATAATTGACTAAATTTTTCTCCAAACAGCTAATAATTTCCCTTGAATAACCACTTCATCTAAATTTAATTCAATAGTTTCATAAGCTGAATTAGCGGCTTCTAAGTATATTTTTTGTCCTTTTTTTATAAAGTATTTTAAGGTAGTTCCAAGTCCTGGTACCATAGCACTCACAATCATTCCATTTCTAAGCGAATAAGGATCTTTTATAGGCTCCATCAAAACCATATCTCCATTAGCGATACAAGCATCTATCATTGAATCACCATTTACGGTTAAGGCGAAAACATCCTTTTTTTGTAAAACTTCAGATAAATCTAAATTTTCATTGACATCTGAATAAGTTTCAATTAAACCTCCTGCAGCAACTGATCCCATAATTGGGACTCCCCCAACTATTTCCTCTACTATCTGCATAGTTCTTGCTTTGCCTTCTTGCCAAGATATATATCCTTTATCTTGTAGATGTTTTAGACGACTTTGAATTGGAGCAGGAGATTTAAGACCCATTGCTTTCATCATTTGCCTAATCGAAGGACTATGTTGGAAGTCCTTCATATAGTTCTTTATCCATGCATAGAGCTCATTTTGAGCATCTGTAAGATTATTACCTTCTGAAGTTACCATAAAAACATTTGTACTCTAATACATTTGTACCTCTTTGAAAGATAAATAGCAATCTTTTCAAGAAAGAAGGCATGAAAGAAGAGCTTGTTGAGCATGCATTCTGTTTTCTGCTTGTTCAAATATTCTACTTTTTTTACTTTCAATTACTTCATCAGTAATTTCTTTACCTCTATAGGCAGGAAGACAATGAAGAACAATTGCATCTTTATCAGCTTTTCTTACTAAATTCTGATCAATTGAAAATCCAAAAAAGTCTTTATCTTTTTCTTCTTTTTGATTCTCTTCACCCATGGATGACCAAACATCAGTATATAAAACATTTGCCCCTCGAACTGCAGAAATAGGGTCATTAGTAATTTTTAATAAATTTTTATTTTTATATATTTTTTTAGCTCTATTTATTATAAAATCATTCGGTTCAAAACCTTTAGGGCAAGCAATTCTAACCTCTACTCCTAGTAATGCCCCACATAGAATAAGAGAATTTGCGACATTATTACCATCTCCTATAAAAGTCAAAACAACATTTTTAAAATCAACAAATTCCTCTTTAATAGTCATGTAATCTGCTAATGATTGGCAGGGGTGTTCAAAATCTGTAAGGGCATTAATAACTGGCTTTGAGGACCATTTGGCATATTCTTCCAAATCTGACTGTTTAAAGGTTCTTATCGCTAAAACATCGCAATATCTACTTAATACTCTTGCTGTATCTCTAATTGGCTCCCCCCTTCCAATTTGGGAAGTATTGGGATTTAGATCAACTGTAGTACCGCCAAGCCTTGACATTGCCACCTGAAAACTAACCCTCGTACGAGTAGAGGATTTATCAAAAATTAGTCCTAAAACTTTATCTTTAAGTTCAATATTTAAATCTTTACTTTTAAAATTTTTAGCGATCTCTAGAATATGAAAAATTTCTTCCCTAGAAGTATCCAAGCTTGATAAAAAATTTTTATTAGCAAGCTTGATTGGCTGTAACATTTAACTTTTTATGAAAATCTATATTCTACTATGAAGGCATTTTACTCTCTGCTAAGAGAGTCTTGAGATCTTCACCTTCAATAACTTCTTCTTGGAGAATTTTTTGAGATATTGATTCAAGAAGAGGTAAATTATTCCTCAAAATGTTAAGTGCAGTTTCATGAGCATCATCAACTAGATCCCTTACCTCTTTATCTATTGCTTGAGCAGTAGCATCACTAACAGATCTTCTAGGATTATTGCCGTTGCCAAGAAACTGACCTCCTCCTTGTTTGTCATAAGCAAGCGGACCAAGAATATCGCTCATGCCGAATGTGCCTACCATTTGTTCGGCTATATCAGTTGCTCTCTGTAAATCATTTGAAGCTCCGGTAGTAATTTTACCAAAAACAACTTCTTCCGCAGACCTTCCTCCAAGAAGTGTAGCTATTTGTCCTTTTAGTTCTTCTTTAGAATTCAAAAATCTTTCTTCGGTGGGTAATTGAAGAGTGTAACCAAGTGCACTCATACCTCTTGGCACAATTGAAATCTTTGCAACTTTTGAACCTCCAGGCATTAGATGACCGACAATTGCATGTCCTACTTCATGATAAGCAACAACCTTCTTTTCATCATCTTGCAGAACGCGACTTTTCTTTTCCAAACCAGCCACTACTCTCTCAATAGCTTCACTTAAATCTTGTTGTTCAACACTTTTTCTTTTAGCTCTAGCTGCAAGTAAAGCAGCTTCATTTACCATGTTAGCTAAATCAGCTCCTGCGAATCCACTAGTGGCTTGGGCAATGGAATCTAAATCTATTGAATCTGCAAGTTTAACTTTTTTTGTATATATCTCCAATATAGTTTTTCTGCCGGATAAATCTGGTCTATCTACTAGAACCTGTCTGTCAAATCTTCCTGGCCTTAAAAGCGCTGCGTCAAGAACCTCAGGCTGGTTAGTAGCCGCAAGAACTATAACTGGTTTATCAGCTGAAGCAAATCCATCCATTTCTGTAAGAAGCTGATTTAAAGTTTGTTCTCTCTCATCATTACCACCAACTACTCCCATTGAACCTGAACGACTTTTACCAATAGCATCCAATTCATCAATAAAAATAATGCATGGAGCTTTTTTCTTTGCTTGTTCGAATAGATCTCTTACTCTTGCAGCACCTGCACCAACAAAAAGCTCAACAAATTCTGAACCTGAAATTATAAAGAAAGGAACTTCTGCTTCTCCCGCAACAGCTTTTGAAAGAAGAGTTTTACCTGTTCCTGGAGGTCCCACCAGAAGCACCCCTTTTGGTATTCGCGCACCGATGTCTGTGTATCTCTCAGGTTTTTTTAGAAAATCAACTATTTCCGTTAATTCATCTTTAGCTTCATCAACGCCAGCCACATCAGCAAATGTTACTTTTGATTCATCATCGGGGACGTAAACTTTTGCTTTACTTTTAGTAAAACTAAGAGCCCCCTGAGCACCTCCTCCACCCATACTTCTTCTAGCGAAGAATTGTAAAACAAGGATAAAAATTAAAGGAGGAACAACCCAGCTTAATATAGTGGAGAAGAAATTAGGTTTCTTTGGAGGAGCAGCAGCAAATTCCACCCCTTTACTTTCTAACCTTTGAGGCAAATCCATATCAAAAATCGGAGTTGTAGCCAGAACAGAAGGAGCTCCCTCTTCAGCTCCATTTAACTCATATCTGATTTGTTCTTGGGTAATATATGCTCTCTTTACCTCTCCATCATTAACTTGATCAATAAATAAGGAGTAAGGAACCCTAGGGATTTGCATATTTTGATTAGGGAAAAGGCTACTAAATAACAGTAGTGCTCCAACTCCTATCAAAATGATATTTACAATTCCAAATCTTCTATTAGGTTGATTATCGTCTTGTCTTATTGGCATAATTGTGGTCAATTTTGAACTCATTATAAACTAAACCAACAGTTTCCGTATCTGTATTGTTTTTTTTGGGTAAGAACCGTACGGTACTTTAACCCATATAAGATATCTTAAAAATTAATTTTTGAATGAACTCTTAACACATATATCATCACCAATCAAACTAAGCTGAGATTGGCTTAATTTGATAATTTCATGCATTTCTCCAAACTCAAAATCCCCGAGGGGATTCATACTATTTTGTCCGCCTAAAATTTTTGGAGCAATAAAAGTTACGATCTCCTGAATACAATTAGATTTAATAGCAGCAGTAGCCAATCGAGGGCCACATTCCCACAAAACTTTATTACATCCCCTTTTAGCAAGAATTTTTGAAATTAACTCTGGATTATCTGATGATACCTTTTCAACCTCAACACAGTTGGGAATCCTGGGAAGAAAACTCTCATTAGCTGTTGAAGAATCATAAATAACTAAAGTTTTTGCCTCACTACAATCCCAAAGATTTGATTTTGATGGTAAATCCAAGGTTTTTGTAAAAACAACTCGCAAAGGCTCAGGTTTTTTTGAACCTCTAGTAGTCAAAAGTGGGTTGTCTCTTCTTAATGTGTTTCCCCCAATGATTATTGCATCAAATTCTGCTCTAAAAGAATGAACTAATGACCTTGATTGATCATTAGTAATCCATTTACTTTTGCCATTTTTTAAAGCTATTCTGCCATCTATACTCATTGCCCATTTAAAAACACCAAATGCCTTTTTAGTAATATTCCTATGAATAAAAGCCTTATTTAGATCTAAGGATTCCTTTTTACATAATCCTAAGTGAACTTGTATTCCAGATTTTTTTAGCAGCTTAATACCTTTACCAGCGACTCTTACATCAGGGTCTTCAATAGATATATAAACCTTTTTTATCCCAGAGGATATCACCCTATCTACACATGGAGGTGTTCTACCCTGGTGACAGCAAGGTTCAAGATTTACATAAATTGACCCACCTCTAGCATCTTTTTTTAAATTGTTAAAAGCCATAGCTTCAGCATGGGGCATACCAGCCTTGTAATGAAATCCTTCTGCAATAAGCTTTCCATTCTTATCAATTATTACTGCTCCAACCCTAGGGTTAGGACTAGTTGTATTTTTGCCTAAAGAAGCCAAAAAAATCGCTCTTTTCATCCATTTTAAATGGCTTACATTTTTTTCAGACATTCTCCTCTATTCATAATCAACTGAGTGTTCTCCATTCTTTAACTAGAAAAGGAGGTACAGGTAACTCTGAAAAAACACCTGGTAAAGATAATCTCAATGGTCTATTTTTATCAATATTTTGAATAAGTTCATTAAGATCAAATTCTGCAGCAGCTTGTCTTCCATCATTTACTAATTCCATATTAAGTAATGTTTTATCATCTAAAAGCCACTGTTTTCTCCCTGATTCAACCCTTAAGTCAGTTGGATGATCAATCCTAAGATTTCCTGGATAACCTATAACCCTTAAGATCAACTTGTCTTCAAAAAGAGGTGATTTATAAGCCACTAATTGCCAAGTTTCAAAGTCTAAGTCTCTTAAGAACTCACTACTAGCATTCATTAATTCCCCGTTTACTTCTGTTTCTGCAACTTCAGCAAAAACTTTTAATGGGTTAAAACCAAATGATAGTAGTAAAAGTAAAGGTAATATTCCATTAAAAAAAATATTTTTATTTAATTTTGTAATTTTCTTCATTTTCAGAATCCATAAGGGCATCTAGAGTCACAGCTGTTCTTACAATAGCTTGATATCTTTTGATTATTTTACGATTTTTTTCTATAACTCGAGATAAATTCAAAGTGTCTTTTTCAGAATAGCTAGAAGTTAAATCACTAGAATCTTCTTCAATAAACTCAAACTCACTATCTTTATTAATTAGAGTTAACAATAAATCATGCAATCTCTTTCTCCTTTCAGCCAATTGATTTATTATAAAAGCTCTAACAATCATAAGATAATTTAATAAAACATTCAAATAGATAAGTTTCTATTAATAAAATATTCATGACTGAAAAAAAAAGAAAAATTCATGTAATAGGAATTAATTCTTATAAATTTGAAGATTTACCCCTTAAATTACAAAATCTATTTCTAGAGACAGTTTCTATTGCAGTTCCTAATTCATATTTTGAAAAAATTAAATCATGGAGTCAAAATAATTTAGAAAAAAAGAAATCATTTTTTGCAAGCAAAAGTAATAAAGAATTGATTAAATGGCTTAAATCTCAAAAAAGTGATGTAATTTTAATTTCAAGAGGAGATCCTCTCTGGTTTGGAATTGGGAGAATACTTCTAGAAAATTTTTCAAAAGATGAATTAAGTTTTTACCCTTCAAATACTTGCATTCAAATAGCATTTAGTAAGTTAAAGATCCCTTGGCAAGATACTGTTAATGTAAGTATTCATGGCAGAGATTCGACAAGGTTAGTTGAGGCTCTTAAACCAAGGCCGTCAAGTTTGGCAATTATTACAGATTCACACAACAAAAGTTTAGAACTAATAAAAAAACATCTATCAGAATTAGATCTTATTGACTTCTATGATTTTTGGATCTGTGAAGAGGTAGGCTTCGACAATGAAAATATACGCAAATTAAATCTTAAAGAGTCATTACCCTCTGATATATCAAGTTTAAATATTGTTGTTCTTACAAAAACAAAGAAAACTTTTTCAAATAATAATATCCCTCTTTTCGGGATCAATGACAGTATTTTTAAAACTTATGATGATAGACCAAATTTATTAACTAAAAGGGAAGTTCGCGTTCAAATCTTGGCTGATTTAGAGCTCCCGAAAAATGGTGTCATTTGGGATATAGGAGCAGGTTGTGGATCAATTGGTTTAGAGGCATTAAAATTAAGGCCTTATTTAGACTTGTTTTGTATCGATAAAAGGATTGGATCAAAAGCATTAATACTAGAAAACTCAAAAAGACTTGGCGTAAAACCAAAATTTATTTTTGAGGAAGACATAATTAAAACCCTGAACACGAGAAATTTAAGTTCTTTTGAAAAACCTAATAGGTTAGTAATTGGAGGATGTGATAAACAGACTAAACTTCAAATTATTAATAGCATGGCTCAGAGCATGAGAATTGGAGATATTATCGTTATCCCAATAATTGACATTCAAACTATTAAAGAATTGAAAGAGGAATTAGAAGATAAAAATTTCAAAACAAATTTAAATTTAATTCAGACCTATAAAAGCTTAAGTATCGCTGAGGGAATAAGATTAGAACCAAATAATCCTATTTTTCTATTAAAAGGAAAAAAATAGATTTAATTAATTGTTATTTGTCAGGTTTAGCAACATGGGGCAAGCCCCAACCAAGTTTATTTCTTAAAACTTGGAAAAATTCATGATCTTCAAGTCTTATGAACTTTACGGAGTGTTTACTTTTTCTTATTAAAACCCTATCTTCAGGCCAAACGTAACAACCAGCATTCCCATCAACAACCATTACTAATCTTTCAGGAGTGGCAGGGAAAACAGTTACCGGTTCTGAATCATTAAAAACTAGTGCCCTTGATGCCAACGAATGTGGCGCAATTGGAGTTAATTGTACTACTGGGCAATCAGGCGTAATAACTGGTCCTCCAGCACTCAGAGAATATGCAGTAGAACCAGTTGGAGTAGATAAAATTACTCCATCAGCTGAAATATCCACAGGAGCATGTCGCCCTATAGAAATCTCGAAATGACACATACTTGTTAGAGGTTCTCTATGAAGAGCCATCTCATTAAGGCAAAGAGACTCCCATCGCCTCTGATCATTCCTCATTACACTGATGATAAAGCAAGTTCTTTCTTCAATATCCCAACTTCCAGCAATTATTTTATCTATAGCCTCATCTAAGTTAGATAAATAAGCTTCCGCAAGAAATCCTAAGTGACCGGTATTTATTGTAAGAATTGGAATTTTAGCAGGTGCCGTTTGCCTTGCGGCAGAAAGCACAGTCCCATCTCCGCCAAGAACAATTGCAAATTCCATTGACGAATCAAATCCTTCGGGGACACAATTCGTATATCCCAATGGACGAACATGTTGATCAGGATTTGCGAAACCAACCATCCCTCCAGAGCTACTAACTCTTACAACTTCAAAATTAGATTTTTCCAATTTTTTCTGAACAGAAGTTGCAGTTTGAACAGCTAGTTCCTTTCCATCATTAACGATTAGCCCTGCTTTACGTACCAATCAAAAAATTAAAACTAGGTCTATCTTAAACTAATTTGTTGGACAATCCTAATTTAAAATTTCAATTTTATTAGAACTGTTCTAAGAATCTAAGATCATTTGTATAAAATTTTCTGATGTCGTCGATCTGATGTCTCACCATACAAAATCTTTCTACTCCTAATCCTGCCGCAAAACCAGTCCATTTCTCAGAATCTATTCCTAATTTTTCTAAGACCTTAGGATCTACCATTCCGCAGCCCATCACCTCTAACCATTTACCTTTCCACTGGACGTCTACTTCTGCTGAAGGTTCAGTAAACGGAAAATAACTAGCTCTAAATCTTACAGGAATATCTCCAAAAAAAGTCTTTAAAAATGTAAGAACCGTTCCTCTTAAATGACTAAAATTAATGTCTTGATCGATACACAAAACCTCCACCTGATTAAATACAGGGGAATGAGTAGCATCTACTGCATCTCTTCTATATACTCTCCCGGGAGCAATAATTCTTACTGGAGGTGGATTTTTCTCTAAGTATCTTATCTGAACAGGAGAAGTATGAGTCCTTAAAAGTCGATTTTCATCTAGGTAGAATGTATCCTGCATGTCTCTTGCCGGATGATTTTTAGGTATATTCAGAGACTCAAAATTATAAAAATCAGTTTCTATTTCAGGACCACTTTCAACTGAATATCCTAAACCACAAAAAATATCTATTATTTCATCTTGAGTTGAAATTAAAGGATGTTTTTTCCCAGGGGGTGTTCCAATAGAAGGGATAGTTACATCAATTTTTTCTGTTTTAATTTTTTTATCTAAGGCTTCACTATTTAGTTGATTTTTTCTTTCAGTTATTAGTTCTTGCAAATTTATCTTTATTAAATTTGCCTTCTGGCCAATAATTGGTCTATCAGTAGCAGATAATTGACCCATTGTTTTCAAGATAATTGATAAATCACCTTTTTTTCCTAGCAAGGAAACTCTCAATTGATCCAGTTCTTCATGCGTATTAGAATTATCTATATTATTTTTTGCTATTAGAGAAAGATTATTTAGTTTTTCCTCAATTTGACTTAATGATTCAATTTGACTCACTGATATAGTAAAAATAAGTATTGCTTTATCTTACTTAAATATCGTCCATAAATAAAATTTCTTGATTAATGAAACCGTTAAATATATTAATTAGCAATGATGATGGTGTTTTCGCTGCGGGTATAAGAGC
Organism: uncultured Synechococcaceae cyanobacterium; assembly: GCA_902573335.1. Classification (GTDB taxonomy): domain Bacteria; phylum Cyanobacteriota; class Cyanobacteriia; order PCC-6307; family Cyanobiaceae; genus Prochlorococcus_A. The sequence goes on from CACGJI010000016.1 coordinate 11,339, forward strand.
TTTAGCAAAATCAGCCCAAAAAAGAGGACATAAGGTAAAAGTAGTATGTCCTGACCAAGAAAGATCAGCTACTGGTCATGGTCTTACTTTACAATCACCATTAAGAGTGGAAAAAGCTGATGAATTATTTGGCGAAGGAATTGAAGCTTGGGGATGTTCCGGAACGCCAGCAGATTGTGTCAAACTAGCACTATCTGAACTCTTGAAGCATAAACCTGATCTGGTACTATCTGGAATAAATCACGGGCCCAATTTAGGAACAGATATTTTTTGTTCAGGCACAGTCGCTGCAGCTATGGAAGGCACTTTAGAAAATGTTCCCTCCATGGCTATAAGTGTTGCTAGTTTTAAATGGAAGAATTTTGAATTTGCTGGAGAAATTGCAATGAATATTGCCGAACAAGCAATTAACGATAGTTGGCCAGCCTCACTTTTATTAAATTTGAATATTCCCCCCTGCGAAAAAAACAAAATAAAAGAATTATCCTGGACAAGATTGTCGGTAAGAAAATATAAAAATCAATTTTCTAAAAGGGAAGACCCAAGGGGTGACGATTATTATTGGTTAGCAGGTGAGGTTGTTTTAGATCTTAAATCAAAAGGTTATGGTCCAAAAAACTGGCCCAGTGACGTATCTCAAATACAAGAAAATAAAATATCTCTTACACCTGTAGAACCAGATTTATTTTGGAGGGGTAATTTAGAAGACTTACCTAAAATTAATAATTCATTTGTAAATCCTTCTTAATAGCCATAAAGAAAAACAAAGTCCAAAGAAGTGAGCAGCAATAACTTGTGTGTTACTGAGAACCGATAATATTTCAAGTCCAGTTATTGGGATATCAGATGTCGCTGTTATCAATTGTCCAGTTGTCTGAGAAGATGCTTGTATAAACAGGGCACCCATAAGAGCTTGATATCCAATTAATCCAAACAAAATTCCTAATAAATCGACTATGAGGCCTCTTTTTATTAATTTACTAGTTTGTCCTCTTGAAGGTCTTGCGTTGCTTGTGATTGCTCTACCCGTTCTAACTATTAACCAACCTTGCCAAAGACTAAAAAGTAGTAAAATTAAGGAAATTGTTGTAAGTGATAGTCCTGGCGCTAATCCAAGCTGCCCTTCGCTATTATTAACAACATTAGAAAAAAGCAAAACAGCCGCAACAACAACACCTAAAATGGATTGAACCCAAAAGCGTATCCATCCAACACGCCGCATTCCAAATGAAAGGGACTGAAAATCAATTTTGTCAGACATTCATTTGATTGAATAAATTGTAATCTATTCAAATTTGCCATCAAAATCATAAAATTGCACGAAATCTGTTGATCTCTTTAATATCGCCATCTGAAGTTAAGAATCCCACTTCAATAGCTATTGGCAGTTTTGATGGGCTTCATGCCGGCCACAGAAAATTAATAAAAAGTGTTGTTGAAGACAATCTATATACCCCAACAATTGCAAGCTTCTGGCCTCATCCAAGAGAAGTTCTATACAAAGAGACACGCCTTAGACTTGATTTACCTGAAGAAAAACTACCTATTCTTGAAGATCTCGGGATTGAACAATTAGTTCTGATTCCTTTTAATAAGGAATTATCTAAATTAAGTGCAGAAAGATTTGTAAGAGATATTTTGATAAATCAACTACAAGCAAAAAACATTTCTGTAGGTGCTAATTTTAAATTTGGTTTTAAAAGAAGTGGAGACATAAATACTATAAAAAATATGATTAAAGATACCGATATAAAACTAAAAATTACTCCAATCTTAGAAGACAAAGAAGGTAGAATAAGCAGCAGCAGAATAAGAGATTTATTAGAGAAAAGTGATCTCAAAAATGCTTTCAAAATTCTTAAAAGACCTTATAGTTTTAATGGAAAGGTTGTCAAAGGTAAAGGTATTGGAAAAAGTATAGGGTGGCCCACCGCAAATCTTGAAATAGATGGCAGAAAGTTTTTACCTGAGGAGGGAGTCTACGCAGCATGGTCGACCATAGAAAATTCCAACCAAAAAATTGAATCTATTATGAATCTTGGCTCTCAACCAACAATAAATCCTTTATTACCATCTGCAGTTGAAGTTCATTTAATAAATAAAGATATAGATCTATATGGTTTAAATCTATGTATAGAACCAGTTGAAAAGCTTAGATCTCAAATCAAGTTCAATAATATCAAGCAACTTTCTAGTCAAATAAAAAATGATAGAGAGAATGCCCTAAGAATTTTTAAAAACTACAAAAAATAAATTACAAATGCTTAATTCCAATACTACAAACGACGAAGATTTAAGAATTTATCAAATTATTGACGCTAATCTTGATAGAGCTAGAGAAGGACTAAGAGTACTAGAGGATTGGGCTAGATTTGGTCTAGGCAAAGAACAATATGTTGAAAAGATTAAAAATTTTAGACAAATTTTAGGAAAAAATCATTTAGAAGTTTATAAACAATCTAGAAATCACATTGAAGACAAATGTCAAGGATTGACACATCAAGAGCAAATCAACAGAAAAACTTCTGAGCAAATTATAAGTTCTAATTCAGCCCGAGTTCAAGAAGCATTGAGAGTTATAGAAGAATTCTCAAGGCTACAGAATTATGAGCTTTCAAAAATCGCTTCGGAAATTAGATATGAAATTTATACTATTGAAATTGACCTATTGAGTTATAGCAAGTATAAGAAGTCGGAGGAAATCTTAAAAGAAAATGACTTATATGTAATCACAGATCAAAAAGACAATTTATTGGAAATAATAGAAGAGATTTTAATTGCGGGAGTAAGAATTATTCAATATAGATTTAAAACGGGAACTGATCAAGATCATCTTCAAGAAGCAATTCAGATTAAAAATCTATGTAAAAGATATAATTCTTTGTTTATCGTTAACGATAGACTTGATATAGCTCTGGCATCTAACGCGGATGGAATTCATCTCGGGCAAGATGATTTAAACTTAAAAACCGCAAGAAAATTAATAGGATACTCAAAAATTATCGGTATAAGTGCAAATAATGCAATGGATATTTCAAATGCTCTTAAGGAGGGTTGCGATTACATAGGAATAGGACCAGTATTTGAAACTACAACAAAAAAGAATAAAAAACCTTTAGGTATTGAAAATATCAAAACATTAACAAAGGATTTAAATATTCCTTGGTTTGCTATTGGTGGAATCAAGTCAAATAATATTTCATATTTAAAAAGAAATGGTTTTAAAAAAGTTGCTCTAGTTTCGCAATTAATGAATTCTGAAGATCCTAAAGAAGACGCTATTATGATTTTAAAAGAGTTATCTCATGAAAATTAAGGTAAATGGAGAAGAAAAAAAAATAGAACTTGATCAAGAAAATGCTCTACTATCTACAGCTCTTAACAATATGGGATATAAACCAAACACAATTGTAGTGGAGTTAAATAATTTAATTATAAATTCAATGAAATGGGAAAAAGTGAAGCTTAAAGATGGGGATAATTTAGAAATCGTTTCAATAGTTGGCGGTGGTTAAAAGATAAATTCTTTATATATTAAAAATCTTCATAATTTTTTAAGTTTAGGCTTGAAACAATAACCAAATTTCTCTTGTTTTCGTTTTATATTCTTAATACTTAAATATTACAATGAAAGAAAAAATTGATAGCAACTCAAGGTCACTTAAATGGGAGCAAAATGGTGAGCTAGCTCATAAAGATCTCTCTGAACTAATTGAAAGATTAAAAAATGTAGAAAGTGATCATACCTCATCTGAGCTGTCCAGATTAGGTACAAAATCAAACATAAAAGATTAAATATGTTACTTAGATCTTGTCTTTATAAAAATTTGTATCAAATTAAAGTTACTGAATATAAGATTAAATGCCGAAAAGATTTCCAGAGTGGGTAAATACAGAAGTCGTTATAAAGGCAATCAAAATGAGAGAAGAAGGAATGCTTTCAAAACAACTTAATTTATGGATAGAAAACCTATTAGAAATGGAAAAAAAGTAAGTATTTAAGAGATACTTTTAATAATTCTCAAAGCCGCCATAGCGGCTCCGTAACCATTATCTATATTCATAACTGCAATACCTGGAGAGCAACTTGACAACATACTTCTTAAAGCAGTTTCTCCATCCTTGCTAACGCCATAGCCAACTGAAATAGGCACTGCAATTATGGGTTGTGCCAACAATCCTCCCACTACTGTTGCCAAAGCTCCTTCCATTCCAGCACAAACTATTAATACATCATGTTTATTAATTTCTTCTAACTGACTCATTAATCGATGAAGTCCTGCTACTCCAACATCTATAAAAGATTGACAATTCACTCCATAAATTTCAAGCGCTAATTGTGCTTCAAGTGTTATGGCTAAATCACTTGAACCTCCTGAAATTATGGCAACTTTTTTATTTGTCTTGAGTTTATTCAGATTTTTTCCAATTATCAGGCATTTTGCTTCTTCATAGAATCGTGCATCATCATACAAATCCAGAAGATCACTAGCCTTTTCACTATTAATCCTCGTAATAAAAACCAACTCATTTTTGCCTAATATATTTTCAGTTAACCTTTTTAATTGATCTATACTTTTGTCTTGTCCCCAAATTGCCTCAATGAGTCCAAGCCTCTCTCTTCTTTGAAAATCAAACCTAATATCTAAATTCATCCTTGCTTATCTAACTCTCCCTCATAAATTAATTTAAAAGGGTTCTCTCCTACATTCAGAGCAGCTCTAACATTATCTTCAAATTTTTGTTGAACTGCATTTACTTCTGACATAGGTATGCTTTTCCATAATTTTTTACTTTTCCAATTTACCAATATTAGAGCTTCTTCTTTTTCTTTATCCCAAAATAATTGTCTCCCCCAAAAACCACCTTGAGAAGATAACCATGGCTCCCATATTTCTTTTTCGGCATTCAACCATGCTGTTTTTACATCAGCAGGGACTTTAAGTCTTAATTCCTCTATGACCATTTCGTCTTGATAATTATCCATAGTAAGAGCTTTTGAATTGGGAATTTCAGCTTGAAAAATTAAAACTACTAAGCAAATTATAACTAAACAAAATCTTTGAAATTTTTTTTTCAAATTTAAATTTAATTTCATTTTTTCTCAAGTAGTACTACTGAATGGCAACTTATACCCTCTTCTCTCCCTTCAGCACCCAATTTTTCATTTGTAGTTGCCTTAATCCCAATTAAATTTGCATCAATATTTAATATCTCAGAAATATTTTTTTTCATTAGTTTTATATGTGGCATGAATTTTGGCCTTTCAGCAATAAGAACACTATCAATATTATTAATTTCCCAACCATTCTGTCTTATCAGATCAATTACTTTTGATAACAAAAACAAGCTATCAGCGTTTTTCCATTTTTCATCAGATGGTGGGAAATACTTCCCTATATCTCCCAGTGAAAGAGCTCCCAATAATGCATCCATTATTGAGTGACTTAAAACATCAGCATCACTATGGCCATCCAATCCTAACTTATCGGGATGATGCAATTTTACACCACCTATAATTAAATCTCTATCTGCTACTAGTCTATGAATATCGTATCCATTACCGATTCTAAATTTTGGAGTTAAATTGTTCATTTTCCGAGTTTTTTGTAATCTAAATAAAATTTGCGGTCTTTCTTTGATTTCTAATAAATTTTTACAGGAAAAATCAACATATTATTAGTATTAAGCTATTACTTTACCAATAAAAGAAAACTTTTAAAATGTTTTAAATATTATGATTACATAGATACCCTATTTCTTAATCACTAAATCCCTCAATAATTTCTTTAGTTGAATAAATACCAACGAATGGAGCTGTAAATTCTTTAATGATGCCTGTAGTTTTTCCTAAAATACTATTTTTAACAGATATCAAGTCATCTTCTTTTAAATAAGGATTTCTTTTAGAGCCTCTTTTAGCACTTGCTGAATATGATATGTTTTTCTTTAAAACTGTCCCATCTTTCTCGTACCTTATTAAAACAATCTTCCCAGAGAGAGGTTTAATTGGTCCA
>CACGJI010000017.1 GCA_902573335.1 uncultured Synechococcaceae cyanobacterium
TAGTATTTATAAATTTTCTAAAAGGGGGTTAGCACTATGGAATTAAGATTCTTCCCAATAAATATTTTTAGAGAGACTCCAAAAGTCACATTCTTCGATGCAGGCATAGATAGTTCAAATGGTTCAGATGTTGTGATCCATTCTGGGGAAGCTATATCTCCTCCATATGATTTAAAAGATGAGCAATATTACGTTCACAATCATCAAATTGACTACAATTTAGTTATCACCGGAGAAAGGAAATTTGTTTTAATAAATCCTTCCTGGGATGAACCTCATCATGTGATTTATTTAAATAGATCTATGGGAGCATTAGAAATTCCTATAGGAACTTATCACAGATCTATCTCAGGGAAAGAAGGTAGTATTGTTTTAAACCAACCCAAAAGAGATAAATTTTTTGATCCTGCTAAAGAATTTATCCCTCAAAAATTAGACAAAATCAATTTAATTAAGGCAAGAAAAAGTCGGCCTGTATATTGGATTTACGAAAATAACAAAATCAAAAGAGTTTATTTTAATCCTCTAGAAAAAAAAGTTAAAACTCTTGTTTGAAATGAAAAAACAAATATCCTCTAATAATAATTTAAAAAACCTGAATTTAATTATTAATTCTGATACTTATAAATTAGCTCACGAAGATATTGGTCTACTTAGCCGAAATGAAATGCGTGGAGTTAGAATGCTTCTTGAAATTTCTAAACCGGATTTAATCCTTGAAGAAAATAAAATTCTTTCAACAATAATTATTTTTGGAGGCGCAAGCATTACAGAAGAATCAAATACAAAAAAGAGAATTAAAAATATAGAAGAGTTAATTAAAAAAAATCCTAAATCGATCCTTCTAAAACGAAATTTAAATAGATTAGAAAATTTGCTTCTAATGAGTCATTACTACAAATCCGCAAGGGAGTTTTCTAAACTTGCTTCAATTAGTAATCAAAATAAAAACTGTAATTCGCACGTGATTGTGACAGGTGGGGGGCCCGGAATTATGGAAGCTGCTAATAGAGGTGCATTTGAAGCAAATTGTAAATCTATAGGTTTAAATATCAGTCTTCCTAATGAGCAAATACCTAATTCTTTTATAACCCCAGGTCTTTGCTTTAAGTTTAATTATTTTGCATTAAGAAAGATCCATTTTGTAATGCGATCAGTGGCTGCTGTATTTTTTCCTGGAGGTTTTGGAACACTAGATGAATTATTTGAACTATTGACACTTTGTCAAACAGGAATGAAAACTAAAATCCCAATCATACTTTTTGGTAGAGAGTATTGGAAGAAGATAATTAACTTTGAATATTTAGCTGATCTTGGATTAATTGAAGATGAACACCTAAATCTTTTCGAATATGCAGACACCGCATCAGAAGCATGGAAAATTATCGAATCATCAAAAAAATCAACCTAGAAAACTGCAAGCTGACTTGATAACAAATGTAAAAGAAGATTGATTAATAAGTATTTGATATTTTGTTTTTCATGCTTTCAATCTTATTGATTAATTCATCTAACCATTCTGTATTATTTTGCTCTTTTCTTTTATAGCTTTGACTTTTTTGAGTACTCATAAATTTCCTAATTTTATAGTTTATTTAATATATCTTCAGAAATTAAAGGAATCAATAAGCAATATTACCAAATCAATTGACAAGACAAACTTTAGTAGCATTTCATACAAACCTAACCATCATAAATTGACTAAGAAAATCTAAATCTCTTCAGTTAAGTATTTTCTACGATGTTTTTATTTGAAATTCTGATTTGAATTAGGAAGGTTATAGATGTTCCTATGGAAAAATCATTTCTGAATTTTATTTATTGGATCCTATTAAAGTCAGCTGAAAGTTACTACGGAGATTCATTAAAAACAAAAGTACCATATACTCCTTATTTTTAGTTTTGGTTGACCTTAACTTTTAATATTAGATCTCTAGTTTGAGAGTTATTAGTTTGGAATTAATTTATCAAAAAACGCAATATGAGTTACTTATAGATTCACTAAAAATAATCTCTTACGTTGAATTTCTTTTACTGTTTGTGAATAAATTTTAGCGGTAAGGATCGCTCCAAAATTAACTAAAACTACAATTAAAAGAAGTAGCTCAATTGCGAGGTTGATCATAAGATTACCCTCCTTAAATTTATATAAAAACCCTATAACATCAGAAAAGGTATTGAATAGAGTTTAAATTCCTATTTTTAACCATCTAGATTCTTGGGTACTGGACTAGGTTCAATATTTTCGACACATTCTTCTAAAGAATTTTCAGAATTACTCCTAATTTCGCAACTACGAAGACAATCATAAAAGGCATACTTGGGATCTAATTCATTTTTGAATTGTTTATTTCTAAATGTATTCATGATCAAACTCCCTTTGATTTTTTTTCAAGTTGATTAATTAATTTATCCAACCAAAGAGTGTTATTGATCTTTTTTGTGTTTTTAAAGTATTTCGTTTTGTAAGTACTCATGAAGTGAAACCTCCAATCAGTGGATTTAATCTAAAGGTGGTGATTCAAATTTCCTAGAGCAAAAATACTGATTATGAATATAGTGAAATATCTTAAAACAGATTAATTTATAGTCTGAATTTTAGGTATTAAAACTCTTGATTATTGTATATAAGCAATACTAAATAACTTCTAAAAAAGTGGGTTAATTATGACTTACGGAAATCTAATTAAAAATAAAATTCAACATTTATTTGTTGTTTTGTTTGATAGTTTATCAATTGAGAGAAAACTAACTGATGATCAAATGGAATGTATGCAATTCGGTATTTGTGATTATGCTCCAAGACAAGTTGAGGAAGTTCCCTTTTTTCATTATTAATTTCAATTCAATTTAAAGAAAAGCAATTAGCTCCTCCTCACCCAATCAGGAGATCCACTAAACCAATCAGCAAGATCATCATTTTTGGGATCGAAATGATTTTCAGTCTCTAAACCATCAAGGCCAAGATTCTGGATAAGTCCATTTATTCCATCTGATTTTTGCTTGCCATATCTCCTCAAGCTATTAGCTTTCTTAAGCCATGTCCATATAGTTGAATTATGTTTTGCAAACTTTTCTACATAAATTCTTTCTTCCAATGCGACAGGTTCATCTAGTGAAATCCTTTTTACGATATCCTTAATTTTTAAACGAGTCTTGTTGGTTAGAAACATATTTATAAAAGAAGTTAATGTTTTATAAAAGTTTTTTTTATGAATGTCTTGTCAATCTTTATTTCAAGAAAAAAGATTTTTTAGGAGCTTTTCAAGGGTAAATATATTTGTTTAATAACAGGTATATTTAATTGGTAAAAAAGACTACTTAATTTGATTTATATAACTTATATAAAACGACTTCAATATAAGTTTCTCTTCATAATTTAAGATTTAATTTATAAAATTGAATAAGGAAAATTTACATTGGCAATAGATCTAAACTAAGAGAAAAATAACCCTCTTTTTTTCTGGCAAAAACTTTTTTTATAAACACAAATGAAAGGTCAATGGACAAACGTTTATAGTGGTGATTTACCTCTTAGATCTTGGTGGGTAGATTCAGGTAGTGAGTGTGAATATATATCTATAGTTTTACCAGAGGTGTTTGGGATAAATCGCTGGATAAGGAGTTTTTCTGAAAAATTAGCCAAACAAAATGTACCTGTATTAGCCTTACCTCTTTACGGTAGAACAGCTCCAAAATTAGATTTAGCATACAGCGAAGAAGACTTGAAATTAGGAAGGCATCATAAAAATTTAACCACTTCAAAAAATATTATTAAAGATATTTCTGCAGCTCTAAATTGGGTTAAAGAAAAATATCCAAAAAAGAAAATCTCAATTGTTGGATTTTGTTTTGGGGGTCATGCAGCAGTTATAGCGTCTTCATTAAGAGGAATAGATAGTACATTTTGTTTTTATGGGGCAGGAGTAACTGCGCCAAGAAAGGATACTAATTTTGCACCTATAGATTTACTGGGAAAAGTTTCTGGAAAATTAAACTTCATATGCGGTTCTTCAGATGATTTAATTCCCTTACAAGATAGATTAGAAATTAAAAAAATATTTAAAAAACTAGATCCCTTAGAGGAGAGATTTATTTATGTAGAAGTTAAAGGAGCTGATCATGGCTTTATGTGCGAGGAAAGAGAATCCTTCCATAAGGATGCATCATTAATTGGTTGGAATTTATTGATGAAAGAACTGAATTAATAAAATTCTTGAGAATGATTATTATCAGCGTCTGCACTAATTATTTATAAAAATTCAATACCTTTATGAAAAACTTTTAAAAAATCGTTTTTAGATTAAATAAGTTGAAAAGTCAAATAAATACTGCCAAAAATTAAAAAAATAATTACTATAAGCCTAAATAATTTTCTAGAAATTCAAACTAATGATGAAGAATTTATTCATAGCATTTGTTTTTTCATTAATGCTAATCAACCCAAGCATTTCTATAGCTGCTGAATCTCCTGTAGATGTACAAGAAGTCTTTGTAGGATCTGAGACTATGGATGGAGATGCTCTTAAATACCCAAAAGGAAAAGCAGAAATAAGATTACAAAGAGTCGAGTTGGCTGAAGGAGGGATAGTTCCGCTCCACTCTCATCCAATTCCATTATTAGGCAATGTTGAGCAAGGTACGATTGTTGTCAAAAGACAAGGGATGGAAGATCTAACCTATACAACAGGGGATACTTTTATAGTTGGTCCAAAGACACCAAAACATACGATGGGTAATGCAAAAACTGATAACGCAATAGTTTGGTTCGCAGCAATTGGAGCAAAAGATGTTCCAATTTTAATTCCCGCTGAAGGATAAATTTTAATCTTAAATCAATTTTTTGATCGATATTCAAACTAAAATGAAGAGTAATTAACTGCTTATTTTATGAAGTTAAAAAATATTTTAAAAACTACTGGGGCACTTCATATCCTGTTGGGATTGTTAATTATTTTCCTACTAATTTTTTCTGTGGAAACTATTGCAGGTAACGCTTCTAGTGAAACATTGCTTCTTGTTAGAGGTACTGCAGATGTTGTAGCAGCTAGTAATTTGGGAATTGGTTGTTTATTGATTATTTGTAGTTCTATAAGAGATAAACCCTCTTTAAGAAAAGTTTTATCAGGTGAATTAGCTTTTATGTTTTGTTTTTTAGCAGTAGCTCTATTCAATACCTTTAACGCTGGGACAATTGTTGATGGAGGACCTCCTCCGCCTTTTTGGATTGTTTTAATAGTGAATCCTCTTTTATGTATTTATGGATTAGTTAACAATAAAAATTGAAACTCCAACTCCTCTCACCACTTTTCAAACTATTCAATAAAAGCACTTTCTTTTCATCACTCAATCAAAATACCTGCCCTGTTTTAGATGCTGAAGAGATAAAAAAGCAAGAACAGAAAGAAGCTATTGAAAGGTGGTTATACCCATAAATTTTCAACAGAAATTTGTCAGGTCATATAAATGATGTAGCACGGTCACATCGACCCCATACCTCCACTTTCCTAAATAGATTATTTAATGGATAGTAAATTTATATCTGGATAGATATTCCAACTTTATTCGAACTACATAATTTACCTGAGATCCCATGCCAAAACTGGAACCTAGCTACTGGCTAATGAACCATGTACCAGCTTGATATGACTAGTTTTTTTGAAATTTATTAAATGCTATTCTAGCAAAATTCTAGTAAAACTTAAGAAAATCATTCCATTCCTTAAGGTGAAGGTACAGCATAGTTTGTAATTGACAGTCGATCTAACCTCGACCCTACTTTTTTAGATAAAGTACCTATATTTTCTTATTGATTTAAAAGTTATTATTTTTGCAAATAATAGGATAAAAAAAAATGATGAAACTTGCGATCATTTTCTTACCAATTGTCTTTGCACTTATATGGGCTTTGTTTATTGGGTTAAGAATAAATAAAGTAGAAAATAGAGATGGGAATAGAAAATTAATTAATTATTAAAAATAAGATTTAAATATAGAAGTCTTCTTCCATCCTTCCTCTTTCTTGCATTTTTCTTATATCTTCGTAAGTATGCGTATATAGGTTTTCACATAGGGGTTGACGATTATGAAAATTCCAATCGAAATGATGAAAGAAATTAGAGAAAGTGGGTACGATAAAAAGCTTGTATATACCTACATAAGAAAGCTATTAGACAGCGATAAAGAAATTAAAGAAAATAACAATCTAGACCTTGTAGACAATTACTTATTAGATAAAAATTTACAAGAACCTGCTCCTGAAATGCTTATGGCAGCAGAGCTTTTAGACGATTACTTATTAGATAAAAGATTTATGAGAGAACTTGAAGATGAAGAATATGATGCTGCTTAAAATAACTATTAAATACGATTGACAGTCGATCTAAAGTAAGGGTCAATTAGCTCCTTTTTTAATAGCAAAGTACGCTATCCGCTTTAATTGATTCTTCAACTAGAACATCTGGCATAACAAACTCTGCAGTGTATCCATCTAGAAGCTTCTCATCGTAACCCCTAGATTTAGCAGACATTCCTGAGACATATATAGTGATTTTTGAATTCTTTAAATTTTGAAGATGTTCGTATAAATCTCCAGTACCTTGACCAACTATTTCACCAGCTTTTTTGCAATTTAATATTTGTACTCCGTCTCCTGCAAGAAAAAGTGTTACTTTATGATCGTTTTTTTCTGCAGTAAGGGCAACCAATAAACCTAAAGTTATTTTATTTTTGGATTCTAAACCGCTGTAAATATGTACTAACACTGTATTGTCGGTAATGATAGACATTTAATCCTCCCTAAATTTTGTTTTTATATCCTAAATAAAATCTATTTTCATTAGCTGTTTTTTTATGAAACGCTTACTACTTGCATAGCTAAAAGCTAGTAATTGATTGTGGATCTACATTAGAGAGTAAACAATCCTCTTTTTTGATGAGAAACAAATTTAAAAGATCAGCTTTTTTTGATATGTCTGATGACCTTTTCTATCGAATATCATTAATAGGATTTTTAGTTATTTTTAGCTCAATGGTATTTTTCCTAACGAAATATAGAGAAAAAAAAGATAATACTATTAGTCAGATTTCTAAAATTGAACAAATTAAATTTTTAAAGCTTTAATGAAACAATTAATAATTGCACCGTTATTTGCTTTATCAAGGTTTTTTATAAATACTTACGGAATATTTTTAAAGTTTTTTCTTCAATTAAATGGTGGTTATTGGTCAAGAATTGGTTTAACCGAAAATATTACAGGGGAAAGAATTAAAAAAAGAAGATTATATATCTTGCCTTTTTATATTCTTCTGGCTTTATTATTTGGATTACTATCTGCTCTATATTGGTATTTTATTATTCTCCATGTACCACTTACAATAGAAAGATATTTAAGTCCATTGAATAACAATATTGCTTTAATAATTGCTTTTGCTACTTTCTTTGGTTGGCTTTATATTCTTTGTAAAACAAAATAAATAAAATGCTTACTAAGATATGATGTGGTCCTCGGATTAAAGATTTAATTAATCATGATTAAATCAATTTTAAGGATTAATGCAAAATATTTGAGACCGATTACTTTATTTATATGACAGTTCTGGTGATCGACTCAACCAAGGTTGACCAACTAGATCTTCACTAACCAATGGTCTGCAACACCAAGGTAAATTAACTTTTCTAACCTTTACGGAAAGTAAGTTAAGTGATCGGAAATTAAACTTTCGGGATTAATTCTGAACTATCTTAAAAATTAAGTCGTTTGTAAAGCATGAAGAAGTAAGTAATCACTTTTACATTCAAAACTAATTTCTAAGAAAATTCTTAATCTGATTATTAAATAGATCTCCTTTCTGTCGTCACCATTTAAAAAAGACCTGTAAAAGGGTTTTTTTTATGTCTTAAATTTTATTTATTTACTTTTAATCCACAAATAATTAAATATTTTTATCTCGCTCTTTCGCGATCAGTTAATGCTTTTTCAAAAGTAAAAAAGAAAGTACAAATGCTATTCAATGCAACCAACAAAAGAACTACTGATCTTCCATGTTGATTTAATTGAAGTGATCTTTGAGTCATACTTTTAATAATCTTCATTGTAATCGGATGGACTACCAGTTAAAGAACAAACAACTGATTCCTCTTTTTTCATTTCTTTTATTTCCATTATTGGTCTGCCCATTTTCTTAAGAACGTCTATATCTTCTTTAGTCTGACAGCGAGCAATTATGTTTCCTTTTTGATCAAAGCAACTGTAGTAAGTCATTTTATTAAATGCAATTTAAAGTTCATGGTTGATTTCAGTTGCAACAATGCAACCGACTCATGACAACCATATTTCTAATATAGGTCAGCCATAGATTTAAATGGCTAAAAAAACATACCTCTTTCCGTACCTAAATGTTCCTCAAACCGCACACATTAGATACGCAGTGTTTTAGTCAAATCAATTAGAACAAAGAGGTAGTTAAACGAACATACAAGGGAGAATTTATGAGTGGAGATTTTGAGACTCTTGAAATTAATCAACCAAAAATTAAATATTTAAAACCAGAAGATAATACAAAATGGTTAGACAAATTAATTAATAATATTGAGGACATGAAGAAGAAGATATCAAAAGATTCTTAGAAATTTAAGAAAGAAACTTTTTTATTTGATCTTTAGTTTGAATGAAAAAAATTCAAAAAAGAATTTAAATTTTGTATTTAAGGTAACCGCTTTTTTGTGAGCATTATTCAGAATAAGAGTCCGACTATTTTTTTTATGCAAAAAAATTTAGATGAAAATTCTTATGATAAAAGAATTGAAAATATAGAAAAAGGAAAATCTTATTTAAAAAGTAATGGATTTTTTAAATCAAAATCTAATCTATTCGAAGACATACAAAGATTTATCTATAAAAGGTAATTCAAAAAATATTTTTTACTTTTGATTAATTAAATCTCTCCATAAGCAAGCCATCACATAAAAGAAAGAAAGACTTGAAAAGGTAAAGAGAAAAAAAGAATAGGTCAATTTTCTATAACTAAATTAGACCAAACAATCCTGCAGTAAAACCAACAGCCGAAAAGAATGTGAACTCAATCAAATCTCTTGGGGCAGAGTTCATAAATAAACCGATTTGAGTCATGATTTTATGACTTGAGAGAATCTTTTAAATCAAACTTTTCAGCTTTTTCAATTTGACACTCAGTATCATCTTCAGCACATTTGATTTCAGCTTTTTTGTTCATGTGGCTACTACAACCGCCTGCTATAACTGGTAAACCGGTCGTAGCCGTAAAACCAGTTAAACATGCAAAAGCTATATAAGGGAAAAGTCTTTTCATTTAATTATTACTTTATGTAAACTTATTATGTTACATAAAAAGCTCAATTGTGAGTAGCTGATAATTCGCGTGCACCCTATACCAATCATCTAAAGTGATTTAGCAAACCTATGAGTTTTATATTTATCTGGGTATTTTTACTTATATGTTGAGTTGAAGACTTTAAATAATTAATGTTTGTTTTGGGTTTATAAATATGTCATGGATAAAGAACATTTAATTGATTTAATATCTAATAGCATTATTTCTGAGATTAAAGATCTCGAAATTAATGAGGAAAAATTGATTGCAAATAATTATTTAAATAATCTGAATTTAAATCAGCTTAGAATAATTTCTAAAGAATTTATTTTGTAATTTTTATTGAATATTTATTTAAATAAATGAGATTTTCTTTACTATCATTTGAATTTTAATAAGTTAATACCTTTTAATATGAATGATTCAGGAGAATTTAAACCTAGCCTTAAACAAATAAATGAGGATATCAGACCTACATGGGAAGATATCAAAAAACAATCGGAAGTTTTAGTTAACAAACTTGGTTGCCCTAGATCATTTGTAGGAGGAATGCTTCATGCAATAGCAAGCGACTTCTCTGATATGAAAACTTGGGAATAAATGAAAAACTTATTACTT
Organism: uncultured Synechococcaceae cyanobacterium; assembly: GCA_902573335.1. Lineage (GTDB taxonomy): Bacteria > Cyanobacteriota > Cyanobacteriia > PCC-6307 > Cyanobiaceae > Prochlorococcus_A. The sequence goes on from CACGJI010000017.1 coordinate 9,970, forward strand.
ACACCACTTTTCAAACTATTCAAAAAAAGCACTTTCCTCTTATCACTAAATCAAAACTCGTGCCCTGTTTTAGATGCTGAAGACATAAAAAAGCAAGAACAGAAAGAAGCTATTGAAAGGTTGTACCCGTAAACTTTTAACAGAAATGTATCAGATCATATATACGATGTAGCACGGTCGTATGTACCCCCATGCCACCCCTCGAAAACTACTCATAATTAATTAACACTTAAACAAATGGACAGAACACAACAAATAAAAGACTCTCATCCTTGGCTTTCCTATGACGAAGTAGTGAAGGTACTTCTCTATCATCAACAGGGTTCAATGTGGATTTACAACCTTCAGAGAGACAAGCTTGAGAGGTCGATGGAAGCGTTCACAAAGCTTCTTAGATCCAAGAGTAGGAATGCCCTTGAACCCTTTGCAAAGTACGTTCTAGACGTTTACTACAACGGTGTAGATGAGTATGGCAATCAGATAGAAGAATCAAGTAGAGAGGAGTCTTTTGAGCGTAGATGGAATAGAGCAAGAGCCATACTTTTGAAGAGTAAATAAACTTGTTGACTCTTACCCTTTTCAGCTGCTATAAATATTAGTACACTTGTACTATATAGCTATGGAGGACTGGCAGGAATGGGATTACCTAGAGGACGAAATATTAGTAAGAAAACGACGGAAGATTTGTATTACTTGCAATCACTTCAGGTACAGCACGACAAGTTCTTGTGTCACCATCCTTACTTGTCCCTTTCATCAAAAGCTTATTCCTCAAGGAGATCATCTTATTAAGGGATGTAGATACTGGAGAGAGAACAGCAGAATATTTGCGCCAGAAGCAGCTTGATAAAAATATCTACAGTGATTTAATTAATATACAGTTATGATACATATATGTATAGATTAGCTTAAGTAAATAGAAAATTAGACCAATTTCTTTACATTCATTAATATTAATGTTACATTAGTTAACATAAATTACTTTTATAAAAATGACCCCTGAAGCAGAAAGATTTAACGGTTGGGCAGCAATGCTCGGTTTCGTTGCAGCTGTTGGCGCATACGTAACAACTGGTCAAATTATTCCTGGTTGGTTCTAATGACAAAAACAAAAACAATCGAAAAGGAAAAAGTAGTTGCAGAGACACTTAACGGCAGATTTGCAATGCTTGGGTTAGTAGCTGCTATCGGAGCATATCTAACAACAGGTCAAATTATTCCTGGCTTTGTTTAATGCTTGAGGCAGGAATTAACACTTGGATTAACACTATACTTTTTCCTTTTATGCCAGTCATAACAGTATTTATTGTTAGTGCATTAATGTTGAGTGATTTGCCATGGAATGATGATGATGACGATGATGATGGCGGTGGATTAATCTCCCCGGTGTATAACTACGTTCCCCAAGGTGCTTAGAGGACATATACCAAAATGATTTTCATCTCATCTTTATTTAAATCAGCTCCTCGCCCTATAAAAACTTAATCACTTATTTTAAAGAACAAATAAAAAATGGAAAACTCAAAACCAACTTATTGGCAAAATGCTGAGAGAACTAATGGAAGAATGGCAATGATGGGCTTATTCGCATTGGTAGTAAACTACGGTCTTTTTGGCTGGATCATCCCAGGTATTTTTTAAAATGAATATAGACATTTTCTTAATCTCCTTCTTTACATATCTATTAGTACCAGTGGTAATGATAGCTAAAGGGAAAAAAGCAACTAATTAAAAAAATGAATTTAGGTATTCTTTTTCTCCTAGTTAATGCAACTGGATCAATAACTTTATCCGAATTGGATTGGATTGCAGATCATCAATCAGAATTTTCAAGGTTAGATATGGCATTAGTTTTAAAAATTGGTCGCCTTATGGATGAAGGGATAATTAAACTGGATTGTAGATTGCCAGCATAAATATTTAAAATTAAATCGTCATGAGAGCTTGCTTTTAGGGATATAAGCGAGCTTTTTTTGTTTTATATCTGTGATGAGTGTGTAAATTAAAAAAGTTAGAACGTGAATTATTAGCTATTAATAAATAAAGGATATTAATGAAGCTAAAAATCAATATAAATTTTTTAGAAAAATATTTTGCTTATTTAATAAATGATATTGAATATAAGCGGATTACAAAAAAATTAAAAGAATATGATTTAATGGCGGACGTTGATGATCAAAGATTTCATCATTTTTATAGCGACAATTAATTAATAAAAAGTTCGAATAAGGTTCGAATAGAATTTTTGATAAAAATGAAACCTTTTCTAGGAATAGCAAAATGCATCACATGCACTTTTCTTAAGAGAGAGCACGAAACTTAGTAATAGCTTTAATTTATAACCCCTATGTGAACAGATAATCAATTCTGTGTGAACAGTAAGGTCTAGAATCAAGCTATAACAAGGATTTTATTTAGCTCTAAAAGATAAAGAAAAAAAAGATCTGTATCCAGCGATCTGTTTCTATGTTTTTATACGGTAAATTAGATTAAATAAATCGATGATTTGAACGCTTGCAGAAAGGACTCAATACTCACTCTGTTCACACACCGTTCACACATTGTAACTTTCTCATAACTGACTGATATGACTGATGTTAATTACTGGCTAATGAAAAGTGAGCCTGATGCTTACAGCATAGATACTTTAAAAAATGACGGTGTTACTTTATGGGATGGAATAAGAAATTATCAGGCGCGAAATTTTATGAGAAAAATGAATAAAGGAGATAAAGTTTTTTTCTATCATTCGAATTGTAAACCTCCAGGTATTGTGGGACTTATGGAGGTAATAGATCTAAAAATTGTTGATCCTACTCAATTTGATCAAGATTCAAAATATTTTGATCCAAAATCGAACCCTGATAATCCTAGATGGGATTGTGTAAAAGTAGAATTTAAATCTAAGTCAGATAAGATTTTAAGTTTAAATGAATTAAAGATTTTATTTAATGAGGATGAGTTATTAGTTGTAAAAAAAGGAAATAGATTATCTATAGTACCTGTCAGAAATGACATTGCAAAAATATTACTAAAAAAAATATAAAATTTTTAATCCTCAAAATTCATTGAAAACATATTGCCAATATATAGTCTCGTTAAATCCCTATTTTGAAATCCTTTTTGCATCAAAAATCCTGCAATAGCAGCTTGTAATATCCTGTATTGATCCCAGTTAGGATGCTCTTCAACGAATTCTTTCATAGCCTTCTGAAGATTTTCTTGAAGTTCACATTTGAAACTTATTACTTCATCTTTATGATTTAATACTTTTGAATTTTTGTCGTAATTTAACTCTTCCATATTGAAAAAAATTTTTGAAATTTAAATCTATAAGATGTAGTTTTCTCCAAAATTACTAAATCGTCAACAAACCTTATTAAGACACAGTCTCAGGTTATAGAATAATGAGAATTGAGTCATAAATAGGCTTGTCATGGAAATTAATTTTGTAAAATTAAATCTTACTTAAATATAAAGATTTATATAAAATTAGAAGTTTTCCACATGCTTTAGATAAACAGATATTTCTTAAAAAAAATATTGTGGAAAAGTTGTGAAAAATTTTTGTTTGGAAGGGGAAATATTTTCTAAAATTTCCAATTTTATTTATCTTTTAATCCATTGATTCCCACATGTTTTTTATTTCATAAAATAAATTTTGTGCTATTGGTATAGGCCAATACATTTCGAAGGATCTTGTTTGGTCTTGACTTTCAAAAACAAACCTTAAACTCCATTCATTCTTTTTCCCCTCTAACTGAATATACCAAGGTAGCTTTTCTAATTCTAAAGTTATAGATTCTTCATCCATCAGTTGATCCTTGATTACTAATAATTGTTCATTAATATTTAAGAGTAGAAGGTAAAGCGAATAGAATTCACTTTTTTGTAACTCAATTGACCAATTATCGACACCAATCAAAAAGCAAAATTTGCCTTTTTTAAAATCTCTAAGTAATCTCCATCCTTTTTGGTCTTTTACCAAAATTAGCCTGGAAGTAAATCTGGTTGATCTTGTTCATCGCTTAGTTCAATAATTGACCTTTGAACGGGTTTAATAGTTGACTCCTCTAATAAGCCATCAAAATCATCAAAACGTCTTTGTTTAGCTCTGAAAGCAATTTTCACTGTTGTTAAATATCTATTAGTTGATTTTCTTATCAAGCTCTCACCTCTCTTTGCAAGATCATTAGAATCAATTCCTGCGTTATTAGATATGTTCATTAAAAAAATTTTTTACTATAGAATGTATTTTACAGTTTATTCGTCCGTTTCAAAACATAAATTACAAAAAGAACTTAATTGATTTAAATAATTTCATATGGAAGAAAGTTTATCTGGGACACTTGCTATTGATTTAGGGAACACTAATACTGTTGTAGCTTTTCAAGATCAAAAAGATATAAATTCTGTTTTAGTTGAGATACCGAATATCACATCATCTCCAGGAGTTATTCCTTCAGCAGTTTGGTTCGAGGAACCTTCAAAGATTCCTAAAATTGGTGTAAGTGCTCTAAAGATGAGGGATAACTCAAATTCTGATTTATTTTTTCATTCGAACTTTAAAAGATTAATAGGAAATTCTATTGAAAAAATTAACCAAAAAAATATTTTAAATGCTAACGAATGTGGCGAAAAATTTTTTCAAATTTTGTGGGCAAACATTCCGAACAAGTATGAGATCAAAAGACTTGTTTTAACTGCTCCTATAGATACATATAAGGGGTACAGAGAATGGTTAGTTAACCTTTGCGAGGATATATCTGTGGATGAAATAGCCCTAGTTGATGAGCCTACTGCGGCAAGTTTAGGAATAAATGTACCATTTGGCTCAAAAATTATGACATTAGATATTGGAGGAAGTACAGTCGATATGAATATAGTCAAAATAGAAGGGGGAGAAGGAAAATCAAGCCCAATAGCAGAACTATTAAAATTTAAAGGTAATGATGTAAGTTCAATATCAAAACAAAAAATAAGGTGTGCTGAAATAATTGGAAAAACAGGCTCAAAAATTGGTGGGAAAGATATTGATCAATGGATAGTTGATTATTTTATTCCAGGTAATAATTATATTAATAATCTTTCAAAGGCAGAAACAATAAAATGTAAACTCAGCTCATCTCTAATCAAATATGAAAATAAATATCCAGTAAAATTATTTACTGAACAAAATAAAGAAAGTGAATTTTACCTAAGTAAAGAAATATTTGAGAAAATACTCATTGACAATAATCTTCTTAATCACCTTAACTCTTTACTAAAAGATTTATTAAATCAAGCAAGAGGTAAATTTTGCACAGTTGACGACTTAAATGCAATTGTTTTGGTTGGTGGAGGAACTCAAATACCATTAATTCAAGAATGGATAACAAAAAAAATTCCAAAAATTCAAATAAAGTCGCCACCGCCTATTGAATCAATAGCCTTGGGAGCTTTAGCAATGACCCCGGGGGTAAAAATTAAAGACATATTAAACAAAGGAATATCTATAAGATTATTTAATAAAAGAGAGCAAAAACATTTTTGGCATCCGATTTTTTGCAAAGGTCAAACATGGCCAACAGAAACACCCTTTAAACTGATCCTTCAAGCAAGTAAAGTGAATCAGAAAATATTTGAAATAATAATTGGAGAGACACAAAAAGAAAGAGCATATGATGTTATTTTTGAAAATGGATTACCAAAGTTATCAGAGATTCAAAATGAAGAAGAAATTATAAAATGGGACAAAAAACCACTCAAATTAGTATTAAAAAATAAATCTAATCTTGGAGAAGACACCCTGCAACTTTTTTTTAAAATTACGAAAAATGCTGATTTATTAGTTAAGTGTTTTGATATTAAGGATGAATTTTTTGGAGAATATACTTTAGGAAATATCTTCTAAAAAATAGCTATTCAAGAAAAACTCCCTCTTCATTATCAACATTATGCAAACGTAAACTAATACTCTCATTTTTACTAGTTGGCACTTTTTTACCACAAAAATCTGGTTGAATAGGTAATTCTCTATGACCTCTATCTACCATTACTAATAACATCACTCTTTGAGGTCTGCCCCATGAATATAAAGCATCAATTGCAGCTCTAATTGTTCTACCTGTGTAAATTACATCATCAATTAAAAGAATTTCTTGTTTCTCAATAGGAGTTGGAATATCTGCAGCTTGTATTACGCGAGTTCCAACTCTATTTTGGTCATCTCTATAAAAAGTTGGATCAATTGTACCTTTTCTTATTCTTAAACCTGTTCTAGAGAATAATTCCTTTTCTAGCACTTCGGTCAGCTCAATTCCTCTAGTCGGGATGCCTACCAATAAAAGGTTATCAAGTTTTTTTACTTTTTCGATAATTTCGCAAGTTAAACGCGAAATAGTTTTTCTAAGTTCAACTTCATTAAGTATTACGATCTTTTTTGTTTTCTTGGACATTATTTATCAAGAAATAAAATTAATCTAATATTTTCATAAATTAGCAAAAGCTAACTCTTTTAAATATAAATTGTTAAAGAGTAACGTTTAAAGCTAAATTTAAGGTTGGATCAGCTAACAATAAATTTGATCTAAATATGTCAAAGATTAGCAGCAAAAATATAAAAAGATTAAGTGTTCCTCAGAGCCCTGTAGTTCTTGCGATACTAGATGGATGGGGATATCGAAAAGAAAAATCAGATAATGCTATAAGAAGTGCCAATACACCAATCATGGATTCATTGTGGCATGCTTACCCACACACCCTTATAAGTGCTAGTGGATCTGATGTAGGCCTCCCAGATGGTCAAATGGGTAATTCAGAGGTAGGGCACCTTACGATTGGTTCTGGAAGAATAATACAACAAGAACTTGTAAGGATTTCAAATATTGTAAAAAATAATCAATTAGGCTTGGTAAATGAGTTAAAAGAGATAGCTAATTCATTAAAGAAAAATAACTCTACTTTACATATCACGGGATTATGTTCCGATGGAGGAGTTCATAGTCATATCAATCATTTATTAGGTTTAATAAAATGGGCATCTGAAAATAAACTTAAAAAAGTTGCAATCCATATTATTACTGATGGAAGAGACACTCCTGCAAAAAGTGCCTCGAAATATCTTAATCAAATAGAAACATGTATAAAAAAATTTAACGTAGGCGAAATAGCTTCCATATGCGGAAGATACTGGATAATGGATAGAAATCTTTTATGGGAGAGAACAGAAAAAGCATATTCTAATTTAACTGATCCTGATATTCAAATAACAAATATTTCTCCCAAGGATTACATAGAAAAAAGTTATGCCAAAAACATAACCGATGAATTTATAGAGCCCATACGAATGTCTGAAAACTATCTTAAAGATGGGGACAGTTTGATTTGCTTTAACTTTCG
>CACGJI010000018.1 GCA_902573335.1 uncultured Synechococcaceae cyanobacterium
TTTTAAGGAGTTAGCTTCATGATTAGTAATATTGTGTTATGTTTAAAGAAAAAACAAATGTTTAAAACTCAAGCTAAAAAATTATCCATTAAATTTGTCCCTTATCTTTTTATTGTTGTAACTATACTTACAACATTCGGATCTAATAGCGGAACTTGGGCATGAACGAATTCAAATTTAAAGGTTTAAATAAATTTTGGTCTAATCGCTTTCTAGTTTTGTTTATATTATTTTTGGGTTGTATTTCACTAATCAATATTGCTTACGTTTGAATCAACTTTCTTAGTTTTAAAAATATATTTGTAAAGACTAAGCTGCTTCGAGTTTTGAAAGATTCTTAGATTTAGGTTCCATTCTATATTCATTCGCCTCAAAAGTTTTTTTACTGATCTCTCTAATTATTTTTACACCTAAATTTTTTAGTTTTAATTCAAAATTTTCATAACCTCTATCAAGATGTTCTAATCCATAGAAATTACTAATACCTTTTGCAATGATTCCTGCAATTATTAATGCAGCTGATGACCTTAAATCTGAGCCAACTAGATTCATCCCATTAATTGTTTTAACACCTTTAATGTGAGCTACGTTTTTGTTTAGTTTTATACTGGCGCCCATTTCATTAAGCAAATAAATATGATTCATTCTGTTTTCGAAAATTGTTTCAGTTATCTTTGATTCACCATTTGCGATTGTCATTAGAGTTGTAAATGGTGCCTGCAAATCAGTAGGAAAGCCTGGGAAAGGAGCTGTTTCAATATCTACTCCTTTAATCTCTTTAGTCTTGATAGAAATCGAATTACCTTTAATCGTAATTTTACTCCCACTCTCTTGAAGCTTATTAGTGACAGCTTCAAGATGATGAGGGATTACTGGAGAAATTGTTATTGAAGAGGAAGTTGCAGCAGCAGCTATTAGAAAAGTTCCAGCTTCTATTCGGTCTGGAATTACTTTATGGGTACATCCGCCAAGCTTATTAACGCCATCAATAATAATTGTTTCTTTACCGGAGTCATAAATTTTTGCCCCCATTTTATTTAGCATTTGGCATAAATCTTGAACTTCAGGCTCTCTAGCAGCATTTTCAATAGTAGTTCTTCCTTTAGCTAAAGATGCTGCCATTATTAAAGTTTCAGTCGCACCTACACTTGGACAATTTAATTTAATATGAGTGCCATTAAGTCTATTTTTGTTCCCTCTTGTTTTTGCCTTTACAATTCCCTCTTCAATAATAATGTCTGCTCCTAGTGCGATTAATCCATTAATGTGCTCGTCTATTGGCCTTGAACCAATATTGCATCCACCTGGCAACGGTACTTGAGCTTCTCCAAATTTAGTTAATAGTGCACCTATACAAAAGAAACTAGCTCTTAATCCTTTAACAAGTTCATATGGAAGTTCTTTAATCGAAATAGTTGTTGGATCTATTTCTACTTGGTTGTTTTTACGAACTAAGTTCACTCCTAAATTCTTTAAGATATTCCCCATCTTTTCTATATCAGTGAGAAAAGGTACATTTTCAAGAATTATTTTTTCATTAGTTAGCAATGATGAGGCTAATAAAACTAAGGCAGAATTCTTCGCACCACTTATTTCAACTATTCCATTTAACTTGCCTTGGCCAAGAATCTTTAAATTTTGGGATTTAAGATATGACTTCGTTTTGCTTCCGCAAATCATTAAGACTTAATTTATTAGATTCATCATGACAAACTAATAATATTAAGTCCACCCTATGTAACGTCATGAATATTAATTAAAAGTGAAAATGTATTTTTTGATTTCTTGGGAAATAAAAATTTAATAAATAATTGATCAAAATATTTATGTAATTAAAATATAGTTGATAACAAATTTTCCAAAATACTCATAGAAAATACTTTTTTACAAATAACTAGTAAAAACAATAATCTAGTTAAAAGATTTAGATCATTTAAAAGAGGATCATCTCCAAAAGATCAAGACTTTTTTTGCATAGAGGGTACACATCTCATTGAAGAATTGCTGAAGTCTGGCAAAAATCCCTCTAAGATTTTAGTTACCGAAAAATGGCTAAGAAAGAATCAAAATCTAAGCAAAAAATTTGATGAGTCATTAATAAATATTGTCTCAGAGGAAGTCTTGGCATCTGCGATTTCAACAATTAATCCAGATGGGATAGCAGCTTTAGTAGAGAATTCAGCAATACCTAATTATCAATTTAATAGAAAAGATGATTTTGTTCTTGTTCTCGACAGAATTCAAGATCCTGGGAATATGGGTAATCTATTTAGAACCGCTTTAGCTGCAGGTGTTAATGTAATTTTTTTAGCTGGAGGTGCGCACCCATTAGGCCAAAAGGTATTAAGAGCATCCTCAGGTGCAGTTTTTCATCTGCCATTTTTAAGATTTGATGGCATTGAAGAAGAAATATTAAATTCTTTACTTAAGTCTTTGTCTGAATTATCAAATGTAGGATTTAAGATTTTCTCTACTAGTAGCCATAATGAGAGTTCAAAAAAACCTTCAAAACCTTACTGGGAAGTTGATTGGTCTAGACGTACAGCATTAATTTTGGGTAATGAAGGCCAAGGTATTCATAAAAAAATTCAAGAAGCTTTTAATGAAACAATTACAATTCCGCATAGCGAGATTGTAGAATCATTGAATGTGGCTTGTGTTGCAGTTCCGTTATTACTAGAACGAAAAAGAGTCGCATACACCTCTAAATAAATAAATAAAAAGTGACTGATTCAAGTTTTGATTTTGATTTAATCGTAATAGGAGCAGGATATGGAGGTTTTGATGCCGCTAAACATGCTGCTGGCAAGGGACTGAAAGTCGCAATAGTAGAATCTTCTGATATGGGAGGCACTTGTGTTAACAAGGGTTGTGTTCCATCTAAAGCTCTTTTGGCTGCAAGTGGAAAAGTTAGAGAAATAGCTAATTATGAACATTTAGCTAAATTTGGAATACATGCTTCACCAGTAAGGTTCGAGAGATCAAAAATTGCAGATCATGCAAATAATTTAGTTTTAAATGTTAGAGAAAATTTAACAAAAACTCTTAAAAGGAGTGGAGTTGATATTATTTTGGGCATTGGAAGAATTGAAGGAAATCAAAAAGTAGGTGTAAGAGATAAAAATGGAATTGATAAAATTTTCACATGTAAGAATATTGTTATAGCAACAGGCTCTTCTCCTTTTGTGCCACGTGGAATAAATTTGGATAATAGGACCGTATTTACTAGCGATGATGCGGTTAAACTTGAGTGGCTTCCAAGATGGATAGCAATTATTGGAAGCGGATATATAGGTCTAGAATTTGCTGATGTTTATACCGCGCTTGGTTGTGAAGTTACCATGATCGAGGCTTTGGAGAATATTATGCCAACATTTGATCCAGACATCACTAAAATTGCTAAGAAGAACCTTATTCAAGCAAGAGATATAGACACAAAATCAAACGTCTTTGCGACAAAAATAACACCTGGATGCCCTGTAAAAATAGAACTGACTGATGCAAAATCTAAGGAAGTTGTAGAAACTTTAGAAGTTGACGCTGTACTAGTCGCAACTGGCAGAAGTCCTAATAGTAATAACTTAAATCTTGAGTCGGTTGGTATCGAAACTGTAAAAGGTTTCATTCCTATAGATGATCAAATGAGAGTTAAGAATGGTGATGAAATAATACCTAACATTTGGGCTGTTGGAGATGTAACGGGCAAACTAATGCTTGCCCATACAGCTGCAGCGCAGGGTACTATTGCTGTTGATAATATTTGCGGTGGTAATGTCGAAATTAACTATAAAAGTATCCCCGCAGCAACCTTTACTCACCCAGAGATAAGTTCAGTTGGTCTCTCTGAAGTTGAAGCTAAAGAGATATCTACAAAAGAAAATTTTACTTTGGGAGTCGTCAAAAGTTTCTTTAAGGCTAATTCAAAAGCATTGGCTGAATTGGAGAGTGATGGATTGCTAAAGTTGATTTTCAACAAAGATAATGGGAAAGTATTAGGTGCTCATATTTTTGGGTTACATGCAGCTGATTTAATTCAAGAAATTTCGAACGCTATTTCAAGGAACCAAGATGTAATTGAATTATCTAAAGAAGTTCATACTCATCCTACTCTTAGTGAAGTAGTTGAGGTCGCATATAAACAAGCGGCTTCTCAAATAAAATAATTTCTAAAATTAATGGAGATAAGACGCAGGCCACCAAATCCAACAGTAAGGGTAGAAAATTTAGAATATGCTGTCCCTCATAGAGAAGCACAAGCAAAAAATATTCTGGAAGAAATTGTATGGCATAAGGATATTGAAATTAAGAATTTTAAAAAAATAGCCTCTTTAGAAGATCTCATCAAAAAGATTGAAAAACTTCCTACTCCCAAAGATTTTTATAAAAATATTTTGGAGTCAAAAATAAAACCAGGAGTTATTGCTGAAATAAAAAAAGCTAGTCCGAGTAAAGGAGTTATTAGAAAAGATTTTAACCCTGAAAACATAGCAATTTGTTATGAAGGATTGGGTGCATCATGTATCTCAGTACTTACCGATAAAAGGTTTTTTCAAGGTAGTTATGAAATACTCGAAACTGTAAGGAGATCAACTAATCTCCCTATACTTTGCAAAGATTTTATTATTTCTGCTTATCAGATTTATAAAGCAAGGGTATCTGGTGCTGATGCAATATTATTAATCGCTGCGATTTTAAGTGATGACGATTTAATTTATTTAAAGAAAATAGCTGATAATTTAAAGATGAGTGTTCTTGTTGAAGTCCATAACTCTAAAGAATTAGAAAGGATTCTAAAGTTAAAATCTTTTAATTTGATTGGAATAAATAACAGGGACTTAAAAACTTTTAAAACGGATTTAAAAACATCAATAGAATTGATGCATACATATGCAGATATATTTTTAAAACAAAATATTATTCCCATAAGTGAATCTGGAATTAATTGTGCCGAAGATTTAGAATCGCTTAGATCTATTGGAATCAAGGGAGTATTAATTGGTGAAACTTTTATGAGAGAAACTGATATTGAACAATCGTTCAAGAAATTATTTAACTCAATTTAATATTGACTTCAAATCGTGCTATAAAATTGAATAAACAGAGTTGTACTGAATATATATGCAGGCTGTAATTTTAACAGGTATAGTCGCAGGATTTGTGCATGTAGTTAGTGGCGCCGATCATCTAATTGCAATGGCACCAGCAGCGATTAATAATCCCCAAAAAGCTCTTAAAAATAGTTTCTCATGGGGCTTGGGACATTCTTCAGGTGTCCTATTGTTAGCTTCTCTAGCGATTTTTATTAAGGATATTACGCCATTAAACAAATTTTCTAGTATTGCCGAATTCCTAGTTGGAATTTCACTTCTAATTGTTGGAGTATTTGCTATAAAAAATTCTTTTCAATTAAGTATCCACTCGCATTCCCATAAGCATAAGAATGGAATTGCCCATCGTCACTTTCACTTTCATGTTAAGGAACAAAAAAATAATAATAAGCACTCACATGCTTTGACTGGTTTAGGCTTGTTACACGGTATAGCTGGAGGTTCACATTTTCTTGCAGTTCTTCCTGCTTTAGCACTACCTTTAACAAGCGCTTGCTTATATTTGATTTCATATTTGATTGGTTCACTCATAAGTATGAATCTTTTTACTTGTTTAATATCTTTTACTACCTTTAAAGCAAGTCAAAAATTTATTAAAAGATTAATAGCTTTAGCAGGAGGGCTTTCCTTTACTTTGGGATTATTTTGGATTCAAAGAAGTGCTTCTGTTTTTTTGAATTAAAAAATTTTTTAATTTAGGAATAATTAATTTAGAGGTGACAATCCCAATTATTTTTTCGTTATTGATTAATCCAAATTTATTACTATCTTCGCTAAATTCAATATTGTCGCCAATAACCTCAACGTTATTTTGATTTACTGAATTTATCCTTTTTATTAGGTTTTTATTTTTAATTGGATGATTAAAAATAACTATTTGTCTATTTTTAAGTATTGATTTATTCTTTTTATATTTTTTAAAAAATACAATGTCACCTTCTTTTAGGTATGGAAACATAGATTCACCACTAATAAAAGCGGTTTTTCTTAAACCTAAAAAAAATAAAATAAAATCAAAAAAATTTTTGAAAATAACTCTAATTAACTAGCCTTTACAAAAGCGTCTGATCTTCCTTTTGAAGCCCAGAAAATATTATGAATTTTTTCTACATAACTCATGAGTTCTTCAGCTTGGGCTAAGTCAATATTAACTTTGCATGCACTGCATAATTTGGCCGCCTTCCAAATGGTTTCATGTAAGTCTGGATAAGTTTCTAAGTGAACTGGTTTAAAGTAATCTGTCCACAAAATTAGAATCTCTTTCTTTGTTTCTTTTGCTTGCTCTTCTTTAACTGCAACATATCTAGAAAATGTATTACTGTATGCAGCCCACTCTGCTGAATCAGTGCTAGAAGGAGCTTCTAATGCAATAAGTTTTTTTGTCATTGATAAAACTGCTTCCGCTGCAACTCTCGTAGATGCTGGGTCGTAAACACCACAAGGACCATCGCAGTGAGCATGGACTGTGATTGGGGATTTTTTATCTAGAAAAGAATTGATGAATTTACTTAACATTTCAAATATTTGGTGTTGTATATATACTACTTGGAGATTAACTAAATTGAAAAGTCTTAGATATTTTTCTTACTTAATTTAATTGACTTTTAATAATTCAACTTCAAATATTAAAGTCGCATTAGCAGGTATTACATTTCCAGCTCCTCTTGATCCGTATCCAAGTTCCGGAGGTATTGTTAATTTTCTTTTGCCTCCAACTTTCATGCCTGCTACACCTTCGTCCCAACCTTTTATTACTCGTCCAGCACCCAAGGGAAAGCTGAATGGAGCTCTGCCGATACTGGTATCAAATTGTGTCCCGTCTTCTAGTGTTCCTGTGTAATTTACAGTAACTGTTTGCCCAGCACTAGCCTCATCTCCTTCCCCGTTTGCGATATCTGCAATAATTAAACCACTTTCTGTAGTCCTTGAATTGTTGTCTGATGGTGTTTCTTCTGCCATAGCGAAAAGTATAGGATTTGGATCAGATGGGTCTAGTTCAAATAAATTATTATTTGAAACATTTGATGATTTTGCAACAGGTGATCTTTGAACTGACTGAGTTTCTGATTCAGCAGCATTAACAACTTGAGGTGAATTAAATTGACTGAAAAGAGTTAATGAAACACAAAAAACAAAAACTGCAAAACTGATAAAGACTTCTTTCACTTAAATTTTGAAAGTTACTAAAACTTAGTCTACAGAATGAAGGTACAATAAATGGGTGATTATAAATTTAATTTCGTAATTTTAGATTGTTAATCCCAACTCAAATTAAAAGTCTAAGACAATATTTTTACCCTTGTTTAGGAGGGATTTTAGGAGGAATTTCAGTTTCAACTCATTTTTGGCTGATTTTTATGCCGATATCATTATTTATTTTATGGAAGGGAAGTGGAAGGAAAATAGCAAATTTTTGTTGGGGTTTTTTCTTTATCTTGATAAGTCATTCTTGGCTTTATGATCTTCATCCATTGACATGGCTTGGGTTTTCATGGCTTACAAGTTTAATAATCACCATTTTAATATTATTATTTTGCGCTTTTTTGGGTGGGATATTAGTTTATTTATGGGGATTGTTAGTTGAAATCATTCTCTGGAAAGAAGATGTTTTCAAAATGAAAATATTATCTTTAACAGTAAAAGTATTTTTTTTATCTTTGACTTGGGGTATTGGTGAATTGATACTTTCTCAAACACCTTTTTTTTGGATAGGTTTAGGAGACAGTCTTATCCCAGGTGATATTTATCTTGCGGGTTTAGCAAGATGGATTGGTGCAAGTGGTTTATGCGTATTACAAATATTGATTGGGTTTTGGATTTTTTATATTCAAGGTAGATGGGAAAGAAAACTTTACTTTAAAAAAATATTTTTTTTAGGACTTTTGGTTTTTATTCTCTTACATTTATTTGGAAGTTTAACAACTCCAATTAAAAGAAATTACGAATATCCAGTAGCTATTTGGCAAACTAATATACCAACAAGAGAAAAATTAAAAATAAATGATGAATTTATTGAAGAAAAGCTATCTATCGCTCAAAAGTATGCTTTATCAAACAAAGCCAAACTTCTTGTTGCTCCTGAAGGAACTCTATCTAATAATTTTTATTTATCTAAAGGCTTTAATGTTAATACCTTGGCAGGAGGTTTCAGAAATTCTAATAATGAGTTAAGAAGTTCTTTACTCGGATTTCAAATTGGAGATAAATCTTTTACCTCATTTATAGATAAAAATAGACTTGTTCCATTAGGTGAAAAAATACCTAGATTTCTAGATAGTTTTTCGAGAGGATTGTCTGCAGTAGGAGGAATTCAACCAGGCTCTAATTCAAGATTTTTTGATCCTAAATTTACACAACCTCTAGCAGTGGCTATTTGTTATGAAATTAGTGATGGATTGAAAATAAGAAAGGCTATTAATAGCGGTGCAAAACTAATAATAACTGCAGCAAACTTAGATCCCTATCCAACTAAGCTTTATAATCAATTCTTGTCTTTGGCAAGATTGAGAAGTATTGAAAATAAAAAAGATAATATACTTGTATCAAACACTGGTCCTTCGGGTTTAATTAAAGATGATGGGAAAATAATTCAACTTCTAGATTTAAATGTGGAGCAAATTAAAGTAGTTTTCCCTAATTTTTCATCAGACAAGACCTTCTATACAAAATTTGGAGATAAACCTATTTTGTTATTGTTTATATTTTTTATGGGATTAAATTTCTTTTGGAAAATTAATTAATTAATCCGCCACCTAATAAAATTTCTCCTTTATAAAAAACTGCCGCTTGTCCGGGTGTTACCGAACTTTGACTTTCTTCAAAAATTAATTTAAATGTTGTAGTTGGATTATCTAAATTTTTTAAAGGCATTAAAGTTCCTTTTACTGGATGACTTCTATATCTGATTTGTGCTTCTACTTCTATCTCTTGTTTAGGTTCTTCGATTGAAACCCAGTTAAGCTTACTAATTATTGCTTCTCTATTAAATAGATCACTTTTATTTGCTACATAGACTATGTTTTTTACCCTTTCTAAACTTTTTACGTATAGTGGTTCAGGCCAAGCAACGCCCAAACCTTTTCTTTGACCTACTGTAAAGTGCTGAATACCATTGTGCGTTCCTAGGACTTTCCCATTTACATGAACAATTTCTCCTTCTTTGGGTTCAATGTGTTTGTCAATAAATCTCTGCATTGATCCATAATGCTCAACTAAACATAAATCTTGACTTTCTGGTTTTTGAGCAGTTCTAAGGCCTAATCTCAGGGCTTCCTTTCTTGTCTCTTCTTTTTTCATTTCACCAAGAGGAAATTCTAATCTGCTTAGTACTTCTTGTGAAAGAGAATAAAGAAAATAACTTTGGTCTTTGTTTTCGTCAGCACCTCTGAGAAGAAGAAAGTCTTTTAATACAAAGCTCTTGCAATCAAGTGTTTCAGCATAAGATGATTTTTTTATCCTTGCGTAATGTCCGGTCGCAATATGAGTAAAGTCTTTTTTGTTTATTGCGTAATTAAGCATCTCTTCAAACTTAACATTCTTGTTGCACATCGAACATGGCAGTGGAGTGAATCCTTTCTCATAACTTTCAGTAGTTTTTTTAATTACCTCTCTTTCGAAAATTTCTCTTGAGTCTATTATTTTATGATTAATTCCCAAATCTTCACAAAGGCCAGCAGCATCTACTAATCCTTCAGAACAGCAGGAGCCTTGTCCTTTCATTAGCCAAAGAGTTAGTCCCTCAACATTCCAGCCTCTTTCTACAAGAAGAGCAGCTGAAAGGGAACTATCTACGCCACCAGAAAGACCTACAATAATATTTTTCTTCTTTTTAGTTTTATTATTAGAAGAAAAAAAGTTCTCTAATTTTTTATCCTTTTGTGTCTTTAACATGGAAGTTTAAATTTTTGAACAGTTCTTCAATTGCTTTGTACTAATTATGAACGAAATTGTATGGCCAACAATTGATTCTAAACATTTAATTGTTGATTCAAAGCAAATGTTGAAATTAGAGAAAGAAATGTTTTCTGATGGAATGCCACAAGAAGCATTGATGGAAAAAGCTGGTATCCAAATTAGTAGATGGCTCTTAAAAAAGAAACCTCTTCTAAAGAATGGAATAACTGTTTTTATAGGTCCTGGGCATAATGGTGGGGATGGTGCAGTAATAGCTAGAGAGCTTTTTTTGAAAGGTTTTTATGTTCAGGTATGGTGTCCATTTCCGATAAAAAAATCACTAACAAATGACCACCTTAGTTATCTTACATCTATTGGTGTCACAAAATTAGTAGAGCCTCCTGATGCAAATGGGAAAGATCTTTGGATTGATGCAGTTTTTGGTAATAATCAAACAAGAAAAGTTGATGATAAATTAATTAAACTGTTTAATCAAAAATTTCATAAAAAATCTGGAAAGGTAATAAGTATTGATATTCCAACAGGATTATGTCCTGATAAAGGAGAGCCTTTTTTAGAAGATGCAATAAAGGCAGACTATACCTTGGCCATTGGTCTTTATAAAATTGGATTGACCCAAGATTCTGCTTTACCTTTTATTGGAGAATTGCACCATATAGATATTGGGATGCCTAATAGTAAGCTGTCCAAAATTGATAAAAAGATTTTTAAGGTTACTTACAAAGATATAAAAAATATTGATTTACCTTCTTTACCAAAAAATTCCAACAAATATCAAAGAGGTAGAACATTACTAATCGCAGGAAGTGAAAAATATCCTGGTGCTGCATACTTGGCATTAAAAGGGGCTATATCAAGTGGAGCAGGCTTTATCTCTGCGGTCCTTCCTGGGATAGTTGCTGAATCTATTTGGCAAGTTGCCCCAGAAATAGTTTTAAAAGAAACTATGCAATCTAACCAAAATGGGAATGCATCTTTATTTAGTGCATTAAGGAATATTGATTTAAGTGCATTTGATTCATTAGCTGTCGGCCCAGGAATAGGAATTGATAATGATGATTGGCAAAAATCAAAAGACTATCTTATGGATTTTGGAGGATTATTAATCTTGGATGCAGATGCACTTAATAGAATTTCGGAATCTAAGTTGGGGGCAAATTTCTTTTTAGAGAGAAAGTTTAATACATGGATTACACCACATAGCAAAGAATTTGGAAGATTATTTCCTAATATAAATTCTAAGACTAATGTTGGGCTTGCTCGTGAAGCGGCGAAAGAATTCAATATCAGTATTTTGTTAAAAGGAGCTAACAGCATAGTTGCTGATAATAAAAAAGTATGGCAGCTTTTTGGAACCGATTCTCAGACAGCTCGAGCTGGATTGGGTGATCTTTTAGCTGGTTTTGTAGCTGGAAGTTCTGCGATTGATTTAACCTTGTGTAGAAATATATCAACAGATTTTTTTGTTAAATATGTACTTTTGCATTCATTTGCTGCATCGAAGTGTAAAAGTGGTTCAAATGCTTATGCTATTGGTGATGAGCTGACAAAATTAATGAGAAATATAAAAACGAGACAAATATCTTGAAAGAAACAATTTAAGAGAGTTATTTATAGTTTTAAACACATAAGTGTACAAATATTACTTGAAATCTGAAGCGCGCATTAAATATTTGGCCATTTCTTTAAAAATGTAGGAGAGTTTTACTACCAAATTAGGTCTAAAATGGTTTCTTCATTACCAACCCAATCAGAACAACCCAAAAGGAGAAGTAATGATCCAATAAGTTGGTATTTGCAGAATATTGGCAGAGTTCCCTTATTAACACCTGCCGAAGAAATTGAATTGGGTAATCAAGTCCAGAAGATGATGATTCTTACAGAAGATGGACAATTAAATGAAAAGATTAATGATTTTACAACTCAGCAAAAAAGAACTATAAAAATTGGTCGAAGAGCTAAAGAAAGAATGATGAAAGCTAATTTAAGATTAGTTGTAAGTGTGGCAAAAAAATATCAAGGTAAAGGATTGGAATTACTTGATTTAGTACAAGAAGGTTCTCTTGGGTTAGAAAGGGCGGTTGAAAAATTTGATCCGACAAGAGGATATAAGTTTTCTACCTATGCCTTTTGGTGGATTAGGCAGAGTATGACAAGAGCAATTGCCTGTCAATCAAGAACTATCCGTTTACCTGTTCACTTGAGTGAAAGGTTAGCTTCTATTAGAAAAGTTAGTAGAGATTTGGCTCATAAGCTTGGTGCAATGCCAAGCAGAATTGAAATTGCAGAGGCTATGGAAATTGATGTTGAAGAATTGGATTCTGTTTTAAGACAAGCTTTATCCACAAGTAGTTTAGATGCTCCAGTAAATGGTGATGATGGCAGGAGCTTTTTAGGTGATTTAATTGCAGATAGTAATAATGAAGAGCCTTTAGATCAAGTTGAACAGAAAATGCATCAAGAGCAACTTGGTAAGTGGTTAAGTCATTTAAGTGAGCAAGAACAACATGTTCTCAAACTAAGGTTTGGACTTGATGCAAATGAGAGACATACGCTTGCAGAAATTGGAAGATTATTAGAAGTTTCTAGAGAAAGAGTAAGACAAGTTGAACTTAAGGCACTAAGAAAATTAAGAAATTTAACCAGAAAATTACCTAGCGGTATTTAATCTAATCTTCTGCCCAAATATATTTGGTTAATTCTTCTGAAGGAGGTTCAGGAGCTTCAATTGCATTTTTAACTGACTCCGATATTTCAGCATCAATTTTCTTTTCAATAATTTTTAATTCTTCTTCCGTAGCGAATTTACCGTCAATAATTTCTTGAGCTAATTTCTTAATAGGATCTCTTTTCCCCCAAAACTCCTTCTCCTTTTCAGACCTTAATTCATCTGGATCTGCAAGAGAATGCCCTCTATATCTATAAGTTAAACATTCTAAAAGTGTGGGACCTTCTCCTGCCCTAGCCCGCACAATTGCTCTTTGTGCTGCCCCTCTTACTGCTAATACATCCATTCCATCAACTTCCTCGCCGTGCATGCCAAAAGCAGACGCTTTTCTCCAGATTTCAGGATTACTAGTAGCTCTATCATGAGCCATACCAATAGCCCATTTATTATTCTCAACAACAAAAATTATGGGTAATTTCCATAACTGGGCCATATTTAAACATTCAAAAAACTGCCCATTATTGCAAGTCCCATCCCCAAAAAATGCTGCAGTTACCGCATCACTATTACTATTTCCAGCAACTTCCTTTTTGTATTTACTTGAAAAGGCTGCCCCTAAGGCAACTGGAATTCCCTCTCCAATAAATGCATATCCTCCGAGTAGGTGATGCTCTCTTGAAAATAAGTGCATGGATCCACCTCGACCTTTGCTACAACCAGTGGATTTACCAAAAAGTTCACTCATTACTTCAAATGAGGGAACACCCGCACTTAGTGCATGAACATGATCGCGATACGTACTACAAAACCAATCATGTTTTTTTTTCATGGCGCCAATTACTCCCGTGCTTATAGCCTCTTGACCGTTATATAAATGAACGAAACCAAACATTTTTCCCCTGTAATACATTTCTGCACACTTATCTTCAAACCTACGACCAAGTGTCATGTCTTCATAAAGGAATAATCCGGTTTCTCGATCTAATTCGGCTTTTTTTATGTCTTGAAGATTTGAGATTCTCTCTACGTGTGTTTCCAAGAAAAATACCTTAACGAAGTTTTGATTTGTTAACATTCTAAGCCGTGATGGGCGATTTTCATCATTTTTTTTAATAACTCTGTAAGACCTTGTGAAAAAAATTTTTAACTTGATAAAATTTGTCTAAGAATTTTCAATAGGATATTTGTTTGGAACTTCCTTTAGACCATTTTCGTTTGATTGGCGTAAGCCCCTCTGCAACTTCTGAGGAAATATTAAGGGCGTTTCAATTGCGGTTAGATAAAACACCTGATGAGGGTTTTACTTATGAAGTTTTAACCCAAAGATCTGAGCTGCTTCGCCTCACTGCCGATCTACTTACAGATCCAGAAAGCAGAAGAGAGTACGAAAATATGTTATTAAATGGGAATTCTGGATTGGATTTTTCCTCAAATAGAGAAGTGGCAGGATTAATACTTCTTTGGGAATCAGGTTCACCAAAAGAAGCTTTTAAAATTACGAGAAAAGCATTGCAACCCCCACAAACTCCAGCTTTAGGAAGTAGTAGAGAAGCTGATTTAACATTATTGGCTGCTTTAACAGCAAGAGATTCTGCAATTCAAGAACAACAGCTTAGATCCTATTCGAACGCGGCAGACTTTTTACATGAAGGTATACAACTTCTACAAAGAATGGGAAAGCTTGGAGAAATAAGAAAAGAACTTGAAGAAGATTTGGCTGCTTTGCTTCCATACAGAATTCTAGATCTTCTTAGTAGGGATCTAAATGATCAAGAGTCTCATAAAAAAGGCTTAAGTATGTTGGAAAATTTAATAATCAAAAGAGGTGGTTTGGAAGGTAATAATAAATCTGAATATAAAGTTTATTTAAATCAGCAAGAGTTTGAAGTTTTTTTTCAACAAATTAGGCCATTTTTGACAGTGCAAGAACAGATTGATTTGTTTCTTGAATTACAAAAAAGAGGATCATTAGAAGCAGGATTTTTAGCGTTTCTATCTTTAACAGCTATTGGTTTCTCTAGAAGAAAGCCGGAAAAATTATTTGAAGCGAGGAGAATTTTAAAGAAACTAAATCTATCAGGTCTTGATTCAATGCCTCTAGTTGGTTGTTTAGATTTGCTTTTAGCTGATATTGACCAAGCAACTGCAAGATTTTCAAGCAGTTCTGATGAAAATTTACGAGATTGGCTTAATAATTATCCTGGAAATAAGTTAGAAGCGATATGTATTTTCTGCAAAAATTGGTTAGAGAATGATGTTTTAGTTGGTTATAGAGACATTGACTCAAAAGAGGTGGATTTAGATTCTTGGTTTGAAGATAGGGAAATTCAAGAATTTATAGAAAAATTAGAAAAGAAATCAAACAAAATTGTAATTAGGTCAAATCTCCAGAACCAACAGATTGAGAAGGAATCCTCCACAAAAACGACTGAAGATTTTGATGATTTATTGGGCAATATTGATGAAAGGAGTTTACCTTGGCCTGGTGGTATAAAACAAGATTATAAAAAGGTTGAGATCAAAGAAAACGAATTCAATGAGGAATACTTTAAGAAAAAACCAATAGAGTTTTATAATTTTTTAATTGAAAAAATTGCTGAATTAAAGTTTAGTTTTGGGGAATTTTTGAAGGATAAAGAGATTATTAATCGTTCACCTTATTTAATTTATACATATGCGTTTTTGATCTTATTTGCATTTGGTATTGGTATTGGATTTTTAAGAAATAATTTAAAAAAATCAATTCAGGATGAAGCTATTGCTGAAAAACCTTTAATTGCCATAGATAAAAATCAAATGATTATTGAGAAAGATATTATTCAAGAAGTAAAAAAAAATCCTTTAAGCAAGTTGAATTCTATTCCTGAGAAATCTACTTCAAGTATTTCTTATGAAATCAAAGAACTTAATACCCCTTCACCTTCTTTGGAAGATATTAGAAATTTAATTAAAGGATGGCTTCTAAGTAAAAGTAATTATTTAGCGGGAAAGAGTGAAATTAATCTTTCTAAGTTTGTTAGTAAAGGGTTGATTGATCGAACAAAAGAAGAAAGACAGAAAGATATCAAGAAGGGAATTTATAAAGAAATTAATTCTCAAATTCGTAAGATTGATTTGGAATCGCAAACTTCATCTCGGATAGTTGTTGTAGTTGAATTAAATTATGAAGAGAGAATAGTAAAGAATTCTGGAGAATTTGTTAATGAAACATCATTGACTCCTCTTAAAGTTAAATATATTTTCGGTTTTTCAAATAAATCATGGAAATTGGTTGATTTCGTCAGCGGCTTGTAATTAAAAACTTCAAGATCATCTATAATTATTAAAAATACTTTTTAATAATGTTTGATGAACTCTCGTCACGCTTTGAAGACGCAGTAAAGGGTTTAAGAGGCGAAGCAAAAATTAGTGAAAATAACATTAATGATGCTTTGAAGGAGGTAAAAAGAGCACTTCTTGATGCAGATGTCAGTTTGTCTGTGGTAAAAGAGTTTATATCAGATGTCAAAGATAAAGCTATTGGTGAAGAAGTAGTTAGGGGTGTAAATCCAGGTCAAAAATTTGTAGAAGTAGTAAATAAAGAATTGATTAACATTATGGGGAATGAAAATTCTCCATTAAACGAAAATGAAAATAGTCCCACAGTCATTTTGATGGCTGGACTTCAGGGAGCGGGTAAAACAACTGCAACAGGAAAATTAGGACTTTTTTTAAAGGAAAAAGATAAAAAAGTTCTTTTGGTGGCTGCAGATATTTATCGACCAGCAGCTGTAGAGCAGCTTAAAACATTGGGAAGTCAATATGAATTGGAAGTTTTTTCAGCTAAAGAAAAAAATAGCAAACCAGAAGAAATAGCAAAGGAAGCATTGAATTTTGCTAGTGAAAATGATTTTAATTCGATAATTATTGATACCGCAGGAAGATTGCAAATAGATGATTCCATGATGAGTGAGATGGTTCGAATAAAAGAAGTTTCTAATCCTGATGAGGTTTTGCTAGTTGTTGATTCAATGATTGGGCAAGAAGCTGCAGACTTAACAAAATCATTTCATGAAAAAGTAGGAATCACAGGGGCGATATTAACTAAGTTGGATGGTGACTCAAGAGGTGGAGCTGCTTTATCGATAAGAAAAATAAGTGGTAAACCAATCAAATTTATAGGTGTAGGTGAAAAAATAGAGGCATTGCAACCATTTCATCCAGAGAGAATGGCCAGTCGAATTTTAGGCATGGGTGATGTTTTGACACTTGTTGAAAAAGCACAAAAAGAAGTTGAACTTTCTGATGCAGAAGCGATGCAAAAGAAACTTCAAGAAGCGACTTTTGATTTTAATGATTTTGTAAAGCAAATGAGATTAATTAAAAGAATGGGTTCACTTGGTGGATTGATTAAATTGATTCCTGGAATGAATAAAATAGATGATGGGATGATAAAAGATGGAGAAGATCAACTAAAGAAAATAGAATCTATGATCTCTTCAATGACTCTTGAGGAGAAACAAAAACCCGAAGTTCTTGCCGCTCACCCCTCAAGAAGACAAAGAATCGCTCAAGGTAGCGGTTATGAAGCAAAAGATGTAGATAAAGTTTTA
>CACGJI010000019.1 GCA_902573335.1 uncultured Synechococcaceae cyanobacterium
AGTTGAATTTAATAAGGAAACTGGGCCCAGGGAAGTTTTTTGTGGGTTAACTTCAATAGTCTGGCTCCACAGAAGAATGCCGGATGCATTTTTTCTAGTTGTAGGCTCAAGGACATGTGCTCATTTAATTCAAAGCGCTGCTGGAGTTATGATTTTTGCTGAACCAAGATTTGGGACGGCTATTCTTGAAGAAAAAGATCTTGCTGGTCTTGCTGACGCTCATGAAGAATTAGATCGAGTGGTAAATGATCTTATTGCGAGAAGACCAGAAATAAAAACTCTTTTTCTAGTTGGATCTTGTCCAAGTGAGGTAATCAAATTAGATCTTGCCACTGTCGCAGAGAAATTAAATAAAAGATTTTTAGGTCAAGTGAGATTCGTTAATTACTCTGGCAGTGGAATAGAAACAACTTTTACCCAAGGAGAGGATGGCGCCTTAAAAGCTTTAATCCCATTAATGGAGTCATCAGATGAGGATAAATTATTATTAGTTGGGACTCTTGCAAATAATGTAGAGGATAGGTTTAAAAAGATTTTTAGAAATTTAGGAATTTCAAATATTGAGAGTTTCCCACCTCGTCAATCAACAGAATTACCAAAGATTGGCAAAAATACAAAAGTTTTATTAACTCAGCCTTATTTAAGTGATACCGTTCGAGACCTAAAACATCGTGGTTGTGAAATAATTTCGGCTCCATTTCCTCTTGGTATCGAAGGAAGTACTGAATGGTTTTTAGCTGCAGCGAAAGCTTTCAAAATTAATGAACTTAAAGTTCATGAAATTACCTCGCCTTTAATTAAAAGAGCAAAACTTGCTCTTGAATCTCACAAAGAAATACTTAAGGGGAAAAGATTATTTCTTCTTCCTGAATCTCAACTGGAGATATCTTTGGCAAGATTTTTGCATAATGAATGCGAAATGGATCTTATAGAGGTGGGCACTCCTTACCTAAATAAAGATTTAATGAAAGAGGAGATTAATTTATTACCTGATAATACAAAAATTGTCGAAGGACAACATGTAGAAAAGCAATTAGATCGAGTAAGGGAATCTAATCCAGACTTAGTAGTATGTGGAATGGGTTTAGCTAACCCACTGGAGGCCGAAGGAATTAGTACTAAGTGGTCAATAGAAATGGTATTCAGTCCAATTCATGGTATTGATCAAGCCGCAGACTTAGCAGGTCTCTTCTCTAAACCTTTAAGAAGGAATCAAATACTAACTACAAAAACTTTAGTAACTCATTAAAAGAATATGGAATTAACTCTATGGACATATGAAGGACCACCACATGTTGGTGCGATGAGAATTGCCTCTTCAATGAAAGATATTCATTATGTTCTTCATGCCCCTCAAGGAGATACATATGCAGATCTTCTTTTTACAATGATTGAGAGGAGGGGGAAAAGACCTCCAGTAACTTATACAACTTTCCAAGCTAGAGACCTTGGAGGAGATACAGCTGAATTAGTGAAGAAAAATATTAAGGAAGCTGTCGAACGATTTAAACCTAAAACTCTTTTAGTTGGAGAAAGTTGTACGGCAGAATTAATCCAAGACCAACCTGGGGCTCTTGCAAAAGGAATGGGGTTTGATATGCCAATTGTTAATCTTGAATTACCCGCCTATAGCAAGAAAGAAAATTGGGGAGCTTCAGAAACTTTTTATCAATTAACAAGAACTCTTTTGAAAGAGAAAGTAAGTTCTTCAGAAAAAATAAGTCCTCTAAGGTGGAAGGAGTTAGGTCGCAGACCAAAAGTCAATATACTGGGTCCTTCATTACTGGGATTTAGATGCAGAGATGATGTAATTGAAATCCAACGCATACTTTCAGAGCAAGGAATAGATACAAACGTAGTTGCTCCATTAGGTGCTAGTCCAGATGATATTGAAAGACTAATTGATGCTGAAATAAATATTTGTCTTTATCCAGAAATTGCGGAAGCATCATGCGAATGGCTTAAACGGAACTTTGGAATGGAATATACAAACACTATTCCAATTGGAATAAAAAATACAATTGAATTTATAAATGAAGTTCATAACAAGCTGGATCTCCCCTTGACCAATAAAGAAGAATTAGAAAATAAATCAAAACTTCCTTGGTACTCAAAATCAGTTGACTCTAATTACTTAACTGGCAAAAGGGTTTTTATTTTTGGTGATGGAACACATGCAATCGCGGCTGCAAAAATTGCCAAAGAGGAATTGGGTTTTGAAGTAGTTGGTCTTGGCACATACAGCAGGGAAATGGCAAGACAGGTAAGAGCAACTGCAAAAGATCTAAATATAGAAGCTCTGATAACCAACAATTATTTAGAAGTGGAAGATGCTATGAAGAAAGCCGCCCCTGAACTAGTTTTAGGGACCCAAATGGAAAGGCATAGTGCCAAGAGACTTGGCATTCCTTGTTCAGTAATAAGTACACCAATGCATGTTCAAGATGTTCCTGCAAGATATAGCCCACAGATGGGATGGGAAGGTGCCAATGTGATTTTTGATGACTGGGTGCATCCCCTAATGATGGGACTGGAAGAGCATCTTATAGATATGTTTAAACATGACTTTGAGTTTGTTGATGGTCATCAAAGCCATTTAGGACATACAGCCACAAAAACAGAAGATTTTGTAAATTCTGAGAATAAAGAAAATAAAAATAGTAGGGAAGGAATTATCTGGACTGAATCTGCTAGAGCTGAATTAACAAAAGTTCCATTTTTTGTGAGAGGTAAAGTCAAAACAAATACCGAAAAATACGCAATCTTGAGGGGAATCCCAGAAATAAGTGATGAAACCCTTTACGATGCTAAAGCGTATTTCAGTTAATTTATTTACTAATAAACTATAATTAAGTCATGAGTATTTTCACTTAAAATCGAATAGATTTCATGTTTAAAATTCAGTTATAAGAACATATTCCCCACTTTTAATACAATTAAATACATATTTGTTTAGAAACATATTTCATGTGTATTTACGCTGCAAGAATATAAATAATAATGTGTTTTAAGCTTTAAATGACAAGTACTATAAATAGACCTCTTGATGGAGAAGGAAGTGTTCAAGTAAAGCAAGATCCAAAAATAAATATTGAAGAAGGGGCTTTAGTTATTGCCGTATACGGAAAGGGCGGCATCGGAAAATCAACTACATCATCAAACCTTTCTGCGGCATTCTCAAAATTAGGTAAAAAGGTTCTACAAATTGGATGTGATCCTAAACACGATAGCACTTTCACTTTGACTCACAAAATGGTTCCTACAGTTATCGATATTCTCGAAGAGGTAGATTTTCATAGCGAAGAATTGAGGCCAACCGATTTCATGTTTGAAGGTTTTAATGGCGTAATGTGCGTCGAAAGTGGAGGCCCTCCTGCAGGGACAGGGTGTGGAGGATATGTAACCGGTCAGACAGTAAAACTATTAAAAGAACATCACTTATTAGAAGATACTGATGTTGTTATTTTTGATGTCCTTGGAGACGTAGTTTGCGGGGGATTTGCAGCTCCTTTACAACATGCAAATTACTGTCTAATTGTTACAGCTAATGACTTCGATTCAATATTCGCTATGAATAGAATTGTTTCTGCAATAAAAGCAAAAGCAAAAAATTATAAAGTCAGATTGGGTGGGGTAGTCGCAAATAGATCAAAAGATACAGACCAAATTGATAAGTTCAATGAAAGAACAGGTTTAAAAACTATGGCACACTTCAAAGATGTCGACGCCATTAGAAGATCAAGACTAAAAAAATGCACTATTTTTGAAATGGAACCAACTGAAGATGTTATTGAAGTTCAAAATGAATATTTATCTCTTGCTAAAAACATGCTTGAAAACGTAGAACCTTTAGAAGGGAATCCACTTAAAGATAGAGAAATTTTTGATTTATTAGGATTTGATTAGTCTAAATTAATCCAATCCAACCAATTGGCTTGTTAAATCATAAGTTTGTTGAGAGGTCTTCGTATCAATTATTCTTTTTGACAACTTTTGAGAAAAAGCTTTTCTACCAGTTTTTTGACGATTTCCCCAACTCCAATGGACTGATGGTTTAGCAAATTCTTTATAAGTTGCCACTTGAGCAACCCTCTCTCCTGCCAATCTTTGTGACACATATCCTTTTGTTATGAATTTTTGAAATATCGGGAAAAGGAATCTAAATAACCAAGGTGTATCTCTAAAAAGTTTTGTATCAGCTACACATCCAGGATATAGAGAATTTACAATAATCTTCTCAGCAGGATATCTTTTTGATAATTCCTGAACGCTCACCATATTGCAAAGTTTACTATCTTTATAAGCCTTACCAGGTTTAAATTTCTTTCCATTAGCCATACTTATCGGAGATAAAAAACCATTTTTGAATCCAGATAAATTTCCCAAATCAGCTGGGGCAGGGATGGGAATCCTTCCTCCAAGTTCTGAATAATTAGCCGTAACAGTTCCTAATACTGTGATTCTTGGCTTGAATAGAGTTGATTTGCCATTTAAAACAATTTCTCTTTCAGAAGATAAAATATTTTCTATAAGAAGGTTGATCATAAGAAAATGCCCAAAATGATTTACTGCCATAGAGTTTTCAAACCCCTGAGCAGACCTTTCAGGTCTCTTTAGTCTCGGTTTATAAACTGCTGCATTACAAATAAGAGAATTTATTGGCTGCTTAAATCTTTCTAATATTTCATCGCAACCTTTTCTCACATCATCCAAATTAGAAAGATCTATTTCTATAAAATGAACATTTTTAACTTCCTCTTTTGTCAAGGATTCCTCAGCTATTTTTATAGCTCTTTTATTTGATCGATTAACTGCTATAACCTCCCATCCAAATCTTAATAGAGGTTTTAGAGTATTTAATCCAACTCCTGAAGTTGTTCCTGTTATTAGGACTAAACCCTTGATGTTCTTACTCACTAGCAAAAAAGTTAATTGAAAAATGAAAAGTAGAATGATTCAAGATCATCCTTATCAACGCCATATTACTCTGATAATGTCCCTAGAAATTATTTGATCCTGATCCTTCATAAATCTTTGCTCACCTTCAGAAGATAATAAATCATCAAACTTATCTGTTAAAACATTAAATCTATATTTTTCGTATAAAAATGAGTCTTCAATTTCCCTTAATCTGGTCAGCCTTACTTTAGAACTATAGCCAAGCTTCATCAGGCTTATTATCGCTAAAAGGGAAAAGCTAATTTTTATAATTAAAAAAATCAACAATACAAAATTATCCTGTTTCTGTTGTCTTTTTATAAATAAAGACCTTAAATATTTTTTGTGGAAAATACTATTTTTATAAAAAGATTTTGACAAATTAATTAATTGATATTTTTACTGAATAAATCAATTCAGTCTTACTTTATTATTACCTTATAAATTTTAAATTTTCTAATAGACTTTAGTTCCTACCTAAACTAATTCCTAGTCTTAATGCTAAAACTCCTGCATGCATAACAACTATTAGGCTTAATGCAATAAGATTTATTGTTTGAGTTGGCTCCATAGTAAAAAAATTATTTTCTATATTCTCCACCGAAAAGAGAAGATTTGAAACACTATTACAAAATGATGTTACGTAATTAACAAATTGAAAGAAAAAATTTATTGAAAATTATCATAAATAAACCTACAAAGTTAATTTTGGGAATTGCAAATCAGGCTTTAATCTTTTCAACAAATAAGTTCCCTGGATTTGATCAAATGGCTTTAGATTTAAATTCTTTAGATCAGACAATTTCGAATCCTGAAATAATTCTCACATTGAGGTTCTACTATTGGACTGGTGATTGGCTATCAATTGGCTTTCACCAAAAGGAAATTCCTCTTCATTGGAAAAATTTATTATCAAATGGAGAAATTAATATTGTTAGACGTCCCTCTGGAGGAGGAGCTGTTCTGCATTCAGGAGGTATAACATATGCATTAACATTTAAAAAAACTTACTATAAAGTCTTAAGTTATGAAATGGTTAATAATTGGTTAATTAAAAGTTTTGGAGAATTAGGTCTAAACCTACAATATGGTAAGTTACGAAAATCAAGTATTAAAACGAATTGTTTTGGGACTTCATTAATTTCAGATTTAGTTGATCAGGATGGGTTTAAGAGAATAGGTAGTGCTCAATTTCGTAAAAAAAGTGCATTCCTTCAACATGGAGAAATTCAAACAAATCCTTCAAGAGATTTATGGTTCAAATTATTCAAAGAAGAAGCTCCACCAAAAATAAATTTAAAACTAACAAATGATGAAATAGTTCAACATTTGAGAAATTCATTCATGGAAAATAAATCAAATATAAATTTCAAAAATATTGCCATAGATAATAAAAAATAGAAATTTTTAATTGCAAGAATTATTAAAGATCTCCTTTTTGCTTCATTGAATTAATTATTCTCGGCAATTCAATTCCTAAGGGATAATTATTTTTAAAGTTTAATTTGTTAACAATATCTGAAGGCAAATTAAAACCTAATTTATTCAAGACAAAGTTTCCAATTTTTGACCTATCAATTATCCCCAAAGGGATATCTGCAGCATTGAGAACCAATAAAAAACCTTCATTTGTTTCTTCAAGTCTTTCTATAGTTCTCCATAATCTATCGTTATAAGATACACTTTCAAAACTATCGATTGGTTTCTTAAAATCTCCAATAAAGTTCTTTTCCCATTTTTTTAAGGAAACAGTTTTTAAAATATTCTCATCAACAAAACCGGTCCACCTACCATTATTCGTAACAAAAAAATATTTATCCGATGCATCTTTCTTATTTTTTATTAACTTATTAAATTCTGAGAAATTTGCATCGTATTCAATTTTCCTCAAAGGTTTTAATTTGATCTCAGAAACTTTACTAAATTTAAGTATGTTTTCAATTTTAAAAAATTGACTTTCAGATTTTGAAGAATTAATTCCAAACAAGCCCAAAAAAGAAAGAATAAAACCAAAGTAAAAATTAAATCTAAATAAACAAATTATCCCGAGAAATAAAACAAAAAAAGATAATAATAAATTTACTTTATTGAGGAAATTTCTTCCTTTATTTTTACTTCCTGAGAAATGCCAAATAATACATTTTAATAAATTCCCACCATCTAAAGAACCAATTGGAATCAAATTTAAGAAGCCTAAGAATAAATTAAATATACCTACTCTTGAAATTACATTAACTGCTATTTGTTCCTGAGATGCACTGTTATTACTAATTAAAAGTAAGATAAATGCTGTAGCGAAACATAAAAGAGGTCTTACAATTGCAATTTTTATATTACCTAAAGCAGTTTGACAATACTTATCTATTTGTAGAATTGCTCCTAAAAAATAAAAAGTAATTTTTTTTATTTTTACACCCTGATTAAGTGAAACGAAAGTATGAAAAACCTCATGAAAAATAATTGAAGTTAATAAGAAAAAAGAAGTTAAAAACCCTATAATCCAAGCTTCTTTATTATTGTAGATATCGCCAGAAGATAAATTGACCTGATTACTTATACTCCATGAGAATAAAAAGAGAATAACAAACCAATAGGGATGAACTTTAAAGGGAATTCCCCATATTTTAAAAATTTGCCAACTTCTCAAAAATAATCTCCGCTATATTTAGCAATAATATTAATCTTACATGCAGGATAATGATATGCCCAAGACTAATCCTTTAGTTAAAATTTGTGGACTAACTTCTGAAGAACAAGCTCTTCAAGTAGCTAAATTAGGAGCGAATGCTATTGGCATTATTTCGGTTGAAGAGTCGCCAAGATATGTATCAGCCGAAATTAAGAAAAAAATATTTAAAACCCTAGAAAACTTTTATCCAAAAATCGATAGAGTAACTGTTGTGCAAAATTGTCCTATAGATTTAATTATCAAAAACTTCTTAGGCAACCCAAGTGAAACTATCATTCAATTACATGGGGATGAAGATATTGATTATTGCAAAGAAATAAGGAAAAAAATTCCCTATATTGGCCTATGGAAGGCTTTCAGAATAAAAACTGAAAAGGACATAGATAAAATAAAACCTTTTGAAGATTTTGTAGATGCGATACTACTTGATTCTTGGAATAAAGAAACTTATGGAGGTTCAGGGAAAAAAATAAATTCTATTTATTTAAAGAATTTGCAATTTAGCAAACCATGGTTGTTGGCAGGTGGAATATCAATTGAATGGATAGATGAAATCCTTACTGACTTCAAACCAGATGGTCTAGATATTTCGAGTAGTATTGAAATATCTCCAGGTTTAAAAGATATAAAAAAAACAGAGGATCTTTTTAAGTTGTTAAAAAGATTTTAGTAATTATTACTAGCTGACTGCTGTTTTACAAGCTCAAAAAATTCTTGTTTTAAACTTAAATCGTGTCTAAAATCACCTCTAACAACAGAATTAATCATGCTTGTATTTGGTTCTTTGACTCCCCTCCACTTCATACAATAATGTTGGGCCTTTACAATAATGCCTAAACCTTTAGGTTCGCAAAGTTTTTCAATTTCATCTGCAAGGATCATTACAGCTTCTTCCTGAATATGAGGTCTTGAGAAAACCCAATCAGCAACTCTCGCAAATTTTGAAAGTCCTATGACTTTATTTCCAGGTTTAATACCTATCCAACACTCTCCTAGAATTGGTACTAAGTGATGTGAACATGCAGATCTGACCGAAATTGGACCTACTGTATAAATTTCATCAAGATTCTTGTCATTAGGAAAACTTGTAACTTTAGGTTGTTCATGATATCTGCCTTTAAAAACTTCGTTTAGGTACATTTTTGAAACTCTCTCAGCAGTTTCTTGAGTATTATGATCATTCTCAACATCAATTACGAGGGACTTTAGTAGGTCTTTAACTCTTGAGGCTACTTCTTTTTCTAAAATTTCTAATTCGCCAGGATTTATATAATCAGAAATATTATCGTTCGCACTAAATCTTGTACCAGAATTCTTAATTCTGTCTCTTATAATTTCAGAAATAAGTTTATTAGTAATCTGGTCATCAAAGTTTCTAATATTATCGTTGGGTAATGTAGAGGTCATAAAATTCTGAACAGAAAATTGTATGCAACTTAATTAACTGTATCTTCCAAAAGCTTAATTACTCATATACTATATCACATTCTCTTGTTCAATCGGGTTCAAATAGCACTAAAAAAAATCACTGTTTTAAGGTTAGGCATATAAACAGAATGTTTAGAAGGCCCCTCCAGAGGGCATTAAAGTTAAGTCTTCGATCAGTTGTGATTCAGGTTGTTGAGCTATATAGAGAATAGTATCTGATACTTCGCTTGAGGAGAGCATAGAAGTTCTATCAAATTCAGCATTGATAGCTTCTGAGTCCCAAAGAGGAGTATTTACTGAACCTAAAGTTATTGTGCACGCTCTTATTGAATTAGATCTCTCCTCTTCCCTCAAGCATTTAGTAAACATCGCCAATGCAGATTTTGAAACACAATAAGCTCCCCATTGGGGGAAAGCATTATATGAGGCATGACTACTAACATTAATAACTAAACCACCATTTTTTCTCATTTGAGGGATTATTGAGCTGCAAATTTGAAAAACACTTGTGAGGTTAATTTGAATAGTTTTTTCCCATTGACCTAAATCCATTTCAACTATAGGACCATTAAATGCGCAACCGGCATTATTTATCAATACTGAAGGGCACCCATACTTCTCAATTGCTTCTTTAACACAATGCTCTATTTCTGGAGGATTAGATAAATCACATTTAATTAGGTTAATTTTTGATTTAGTAGTCAACAGTTCGTTCTTTAGTTTCTCCATTAAATCCATATTCCTGGAAAGTAAAATTAAATCCCAGCCAGCATTAGCAAAAGTAATTGCGGTAGATCTACCAATACCTTTCGTAGCACCCGTTATAAAAGCTAGTTTCAAGTTATTCAGTTTTTTGGGGGATTTCACTATAAATCTCTTCAATATTATTTGCTTCGATAAATTTACCTAAAACCCTGAACTTTTTATATCTTTCCTCAATTAATTGGTCTTCAGACATTTGAAGTAGAGCATTCAGGTGTTTCTCAATAGCCTCTTTTAGTGTATTACCAGCATCTAAAGGAGCCCAATTATTCCCACCAGAAGGTTCTGGTAAAACCTCATCTATAATACCTAATTTAAGTAAATCTTTGCCTGTAATTTTAAGTGCTGATGCAGCTTCTGGTGCCTTCGCAGCATCTCTCCACAAAATTGATGCACATGCTTCTGGACTAGCAACCGTGTAAACACTGTGTTCAAACATTAGTAACCTATCGGCGACACCTATTCCAAGTGCGCCTCCTGAACCTCCTTCTCCAATGACAGTAGCAATAATTGGAACTTTCAATCCAAACATCTCTCGAAGGTTTCTTGCAATAGCTTCACCTTGACCTTGTTCTTCAGCTTTTAAACCAGCATAAGCTCCAGGAGTATCAATAAATGTAAGAATTGGCAAAGCGAATCTATTTGCATGCTGCATTAATCTAAGAGCTTTTCTGTAACCTCCTGGTTTTGCCATCCCAAAGTTTCTTACTACATTTTCTTTTGTATCCCTTCCTTTTTGATGCCCTAACATCAAAACTGGTCTATTATTTATCGAACCTATCCCCCCAATTAATGCCATATCATCGCCACCATTTCTGTCTCCATGTAATTCGATCCAGTCATCACAAAACATTTGAACAAAGTCCAAAGTACTTGGTCTTTGGGGATGTCTAGCTACCTGAATCTTTTGAGCAGGGGTGAGAGATTTAAATATTTCTTCTCTTCTTCTAGCAGCTAAGGTTTCAAGCTGTAGAAGCTGTTGACTAACATCTACCTCTGAGTCTCGAGCTAATTCTTTAATTTGCTCTATCTGCTTCTCAAGTTCCACAAGAGGCTTTTCAAAATCAAGAAGGTAACGTTTGGCCATGATTTAGACAGTTAATACTTTAGGCTGCTTATCAAGTCCAATGGCTGAAAACCCATGCTTTAAAGAAGCTGCTCCAATAAATTCCATCTTTTCAAGGGAAATGTTATTTCTTCCCCAACTAAAGTTTGTATGACACTTTTCAAATTCTAAAATCATAGCTTCTGCAAAGCAAGCAAACATCTCTCGCTGAGGGTTTTGCATCTCTGCAAGTTCCATCATGTTCCAACCAATATCATTGAAAAACTCTACTATACCTCCTTTTAAAACATAAATATTTTCACCCTGAAATTTCTCATCAAGATTTTTGGGGTATCCACCATCAATCATTAAACATGGTTTTTTTAAGTTGTCAGTATCAATTTCAATAGTTTTAGGCATACTTGCAACCCACACAACAATATCCGCCTGAGGCAATGCCTCATCCAAACTTGTTATGGTGCCACCATCTAATTCTTTTTGTAACAGCGCTAGAGGTTCTTGTTGTCTTGCTACCATAAGAAGCTCTGAAATCCCAGTTTTATTGATAAGCCACCTACAAACAGCACTGCCAATATCACCTGTAGCACCAATTACAGCAACAGTTGCTTTTTTAAGGTCTATCCCAATGCGAGGAGCATTTATTTCCAGTTGCTTACAAATAACCCAGGCGGTATGAGTATTGCCAGTAGTAAACCTTTCCCACTCTAATGAAGTATTTCTTATTTGTTTATGCTGTAGAAGATTAAAATTCTCAAAAATAATAGAAGTAAATCCTCCTAAAGCGGTAATATTAATCCCTTTTTTCTGAGCTAGTTCCATAGCATTTAGAACTTTTCTTCTAGCGGTTTTAAACCTAGAAAGCATTTCAGGAACAAAGCAAGAATCAATATAAGAACCTTCAATAGATATTCCAGTTGCACTCTTAACTTCGACATTTTCAACAAGCTGAGGAGGAGCAGTACACCAAACATCCAAGTCGCCATCAGCAATATGATCAAAGCCTAGCATCGAAGCTTTTCTTTTTGCATCTTCAAAACTGGTTGAGTGGCCTATTAACCCAAACATTTAAAATTTATAAATGGTTTCTATACAATGTTATGAACAATAGCACAGAGGTAACTACTTAAATAGGTTTGATTAATTATTAAAAGCCTTAATTAATTAGAAATGTAATTAGACAATAGCTGCCATAGCCATTCTTGCAATTTCTCTATTATCTAGACCTATTTCCATCAATGTATCTTGATAAGCAATCATAAATTCTTCCATCAATTCTTCTCTATCCATAGCTAAAACTGATGCGTCATCTGCTACTTCATCTAACATCTTTTTAATTAAAGGAAGATTAACCTTATTAGCTTCCATTAATTCCTCTTTACAAGTTGAAAGATTCTCTTTAAGCCACTCTTGACCGTAATTTAAATGAAGATATTCATCTTTAACCACTCCCTCTGTTATTTTTTTTGCAAAAGGATCCGCAACTCTTATGTAGACGTTGTAAGCAGAAATTGCAAATGCTTCAATTAAGATTGCTTGTATTAAAAGACATGTTGTTAAATTTCCTTTTTCAAGAGCAACTTGAAAATTACCATGTAATTTAGAAAAGAATTTTTTAGCAAAATCCATATCAGCCACTACACCAAGATTTCTTCCACATGCAGTAAAGCCTTTTTTATGTTTCATTTCCATTCTCGCCAATTTAGTTAATTCCTCTAACTCATTTGGAATTAAAGTTGCTATTGAAATGTAATTATCATGAGCCTCCTGCTCTCCCTCTATAACAATTGCATTTATTCTGCTGTATGCATCCTTATAAGAATCTGTAGTGAAGTCGGGTAAATCTAAAGAAATCGGATTAATCGATTCTTCAATAGTTTTTTTATTTGATTCTAGAGTTTGCATGTCAGTAATCTTTAGCTCATTATGCATGAATATTACATGATTATAGAGAGTTTATTTAAATATCATGAAAATAGTTTCAATTGTTAAGTCACATTTTTTACTTAAACTTATTTAGGAATTGTTTGGCCAATCTGATTGCATCAGATTCATAATCAATTTGAACCAATGATTAATCAATAATTCCTTTAAATTTTTTCCTAAAGACTCATTTGCTCCTCTGCTATCCCCTATAACACCTGATTTACTGAAGTCGTCAGTAAGCCAAGCAGTAGGCGCATTCCCCTCTAAACTCCAGCCTTCTGGGATTTGTCCTTTAATGCCCTCATTTGGGCGTTCATCACCTACTAATTCTGGTTTCAAAGCGAGCATCAAACTTGTTTCAGCTAAAGAGGCATGAAGCCCATCCTCGATTTCAGTTTTTGTTAACAATTCACTTAATCCATTAACACCACTCCATAAAAAACAAGGGAAAACTGAAATCCCTGGAGAGAAACTTCTTAGCTCTCTTGCCGCTGTATTTAGTAGTGAGATTTGACCTCCATGTCCATTTATTAATATCAATCTTTTAAAACCCATTTCAGATAATTGACCTCCGACTTCCTTAATCATTGAGGTTATTAAATTTGAGGAAAGTGAAATTGTCCCAGCAAAACCTTTATGTTCTGGAGAAAACCCAATATATTGAGTTGGAAGTTTTTTTAATGGAATATCGGCAGGTAATAATTTAAAAACTTCGCTAATGATGTCATCAACAAAAATACTATCTGTTGCAAGAGGCAAATGAGGTCCATGTTGCTCAACAGCACCAAATGGCCAAATCACTGTTGATCTTTTTTCTTTTGCAATACTCTCAATTTCTTGCCAATTTAAATATTCAAATTTATTAGATATTGGTTTAAAGTTCATTAATTTTAATTTTGAGTACTAACATTTAGAGTATGTTAATAATTAATTATTCTTATTTTACCTACAATGGGAGTCAGTAATAAAAATGCCCAAGATAATATCCAACCAAAGGGCAATAAAAAACCTCTTCAGGTACTTCACATAAGCAAGAAAGATTCTCAAAAACGATCTCAAGAAATACATAATGAGCAAACCAATTCGCAAGAAGATATTAAAAAAGAAAATATTGCAATAAAACCTCAAATTATTAAAGATGATTCAATAAAAGAAATTGAGTACAGTAATGAAAAGACCAAGAATTTTGACATATCTCAACAAGATTTAACTCAACAAGACTTAAATAGACCCCTTAATTTTTCTGAACAAAACACAGATCTTCAATTAGAAAGAACAGTTGATGAATTCGATTTTGATGAAAGTGCTTTTTTGGAGGCTTTAAATGCAAATGAGCCAATTGGGGCTACTGGAGAAACAATTTCAGGTAAGGTTATAGCAATCGAAAGTGATGGATTATATGTTGACATTGGTGGAAAAGCTCCTGGTTATATGCCCAAAAAAGAATGTGGTCTTGGTGTCATAACTAACTTTAAAGAAAAGTTTTCTATAGGCCTTGAAATGGAAGTTTTGGTTATCAAAGAACAAAATGCTGATGGGATGGTAACAGTTAGCGCTCGGGCATTAATTCTCAGGCAAAGTTGGGAGAAGGTATCAAGTTCCGCAAAAAATGGAGAATTAATTAACGTTTTAATTAATGGATTTAACAGAGGTGGGCTTACTTGTGATGTAGATGGATTAAGAGGATTCATCCCAAGATCTCAACTTGAAGATGGTCAAGATTATCAATCTTTTGTTGGCAAAAATCTAAAAGCCGCGTTTCTTGAGGTTAATCCAGAATCCAGAAAATTAGTTCTCTCTGAAAAGAAAGCATCATTAGTTTCTAAACTTACAAGTCTAGAATTAGGACAATTAGTCGAAGGAGAAGTTTTAGCTGTAAAACCATATGGCTTTTTTATTGACTTAGGGGGAGCTAGTGGACTTCTTCATCAATCCTCACTAACAAATGGATCGATTCGTTCTTTAAGAGAAGTTTTTAGAGAAGGGGAAATTATAAAAGCTTTAATATCTGAAATTGACCTCGAAAAAGGTCGCATTGGTCTCAATACAGCACTCCTAGAAAACTCTGCGGGAGAATTAATTATTGATAAGCAAAAAGTTATGCAAGAAGCTACAGAAAGAGCACTAAAAACTAAAGCACTCTTCGATAAAAAAGAACAAGATAAATGAACATCAATAAAGAAATGGAGTCGAGTCTTAAATTAAAAATTTCAGATTGGGAATTAGACTTTTACTCAAGACCAATTATTGAATCAAATGGAAAAAAAAGGTGGGATTTAATTATTTGCTCTAGAAGAACTTATAAGACAGAAGATATTTTTTTTTGGAATAAAAAATGTCCTGCCAATGAAGTTAATTCAGTATGGCTTACAAAGGCACTAAATGAAGCAATAAATGAAGCAAGAAAACAAGGGTGGTCGAAACCTTCAATAGTTCGATTCTGGAGGTCGTCAATGAAATCGATAATTAAGAAATCTCTGGAGGCCATAAGTATTGAGGCTCTCGTAAGTAGAAGAACTTACGATTTATTAGAT
Organism: uncultured Synechococcaceae cyanobacterium; assembly: GCA_902573335.1. Lineage (GTDB taxonomy): Bacteria > Cyanobacteriota > Cyanobacteriia > PCC-6307 > Cyanobiaceae > Prochlorococcus_A. The sequence continues at coordinate 15,341 of CACGJI010000019.1, forward strand.
AGAATTGAATTTCTTGAAAAAGAGATTTATCCAAAGGAAAAAGGTTATGTAAGAGGTGTATTAGCTCCCACTTTTACTTCTAAAATGGAAAACCCTCCTCAACCTCTACCAGAAGCTGTAAGGGGTGATGCTTTAACTATCTCTGAAATATCAATTGGCGAATTAAAATCAGCAGAAAATTGGCCTATGGAATTTGGAGATATTTTCCCAATCCAGCAAGATTTAGATAACAACTACTTAGTCCCAGGATTAAGACTTTTTAGCAAAGATAGATCTTTAGCACTTTCAGCATGGTTCAGTTGTTTAGAACCTATTAAATTAGTCATCAATAAGAACCAACTCATACTTGAAGCTTCAGAAGACGATAAGTGGCTGGTAACTGATTTACCAGAAAAAGATGCAAACATTCTGAGTACAAAATTTTTAGAAAATAAAAAGAATTCTTTTGGTTATCAATTTATTTCCATACAGTCAACGCCATACATCGAAAAATTTGCAGGATTCTGGATCTTGAGAGATATTGAATTAATTCCATAAATTCAGCTTAGGAGAGGGAACTATTCCATACAAAGAAATATATTTCTCAAAAGCTGAAATTTTTATTCAAAACAAAAAATTTGAGTATTATTCATCACCTATCCTTAGTCAATATAATTTCAAACATGCATATTTCACGAAGTCTAGCTCTGAGAAAATTCTTCAATTATTGGGAAATCACTTTAATGAAAATTACATAAATTGTGTTACTAATCAAATTCACGGTAATATGATAGCCCTTGGATCACTTTCGCAAGAAGGTAGTAAGACTGATGCAGATGGTCTTATTTGTAATAAATGCAATCAAAACTTATGGATTTATACAGCTGATTGCATGCCAATATTTTTTGCAGATAAAAGGACGCGAAATGTGGCAGCCTTACATTGTGGAAGAAAAGGTTTAGAAAAAAAAATAATAAAAAATCTATTAAAAATTTTCGATAATTTTGGGACATCTAGAGATGACTTACTTGTTGCCATAGGACCAGCTATTTCTAAGGAACATTATCTAGTTGATCAATTTACACTCAAGGAATTTTATAGAAAGGCCGAAAACAAAAAAATAACAGTGAATTTCATTAAAACTGAAAAAGATCTTTGTTTTAATGATTCAAATCACTTCAAAAATCAAAACTTAAATCAACTTGATCTCAAAAGATCTGCCTATAGACAACTTTTAAGTGAGAACATTCCTAATACAAATATAGATATTTCAAATTTATGCACATACAAATTAAAAAATGAATTTAATTCTTGGAGAAAGAGCAAAACTTTCTCGAGACAATGGAATTTTATTTGCTCACAGGGATAATTAACTTGGACAAATTTCACTAGTTAAGTCTTTAGCGACTAATAATTCGGTCATCTCCTTAGTACCTTTAATATTAAAAACTTTAGCTAACAAAACATTCTCTTTGAAACCAAAAGGTTTTATTTTCACTTTGCTTCCCCTTGGGAATTCGCTCTTAAGTAGATTAGTTGCTTCAAGCTCATCCTTTTCATTTACATCTACACAAAACAGTCCAATCGTTAAATTCCTATTTTGATCCCCCACCAAAATAGTATTTGAACTTTTAATTTGAAGAATTTCGGCCGATTTAACTATTACAGGATTTAGAACAATCAAGCAAACTATAATTAGAATTTTTGATAATTTTTTCAATTCAGAAATATCTAAGTTTTTAAATTATCTTAAAGTTAATTTTTTAAAATGACGAATTTAAAAAAAATTAGTCTTCACAATTAACATATCCAACCATTTGAGCATTACTTTTACCAGGAGGAACCATTGGATAACAATTTTCAC
>CACGJI010000020.1 GCA_902573335.1 uncultured Synechococcaceae cyanobacterium
GCCTATTAATTGCATTCCTATAGGTAATCCTTTCTTATCAAAACCACAAGGGATACTGATTGCTGGGAGGCCTGCTAAATTAGCAGGAACAGTTAATAGATCAGACAAATACATTGAAAGTGGATCATTGACAAAATCTCCCTTTAAAAAAGCAGTGGTAGGGCAAGTTGGAGTTAATAAAACATCTACTTTCTCAAAAGCATTTTCAAAATCTTTACTTATAAGTGTCCTAACTTTTTGTGCCTTCTTGTAGTAGGCATCACTGTATCCAGCTGACAAAGCATAAGTACCTATCAAAATTCTTCTTTGTACCTCATCTCCAAAACCTTCAGCTCTACTTTTTGAAGTCATGTCTATAAGATTTGAACCTTCATTCGATCTGTAGCCATATTTAACTCCATCATATCTAGCTAAATTTGCGGAGGCTTCAGATGGTGCAATGACATAATATGTCGCAATTCCATCGTTAAATCTAGGACATTCAACTTCGATAATTTCAGCTCCTAAGGCATGGAATCTATCAACTCCAGAAAGAACAGATTCCTTAACTTCTGGATTAAGCCCTGGGTGTTCAAAACATTCTTTAATGATTCCAATTTTTAAACCCTTTATAGATTTATTTAAGTCAGTCAAATAATTTGGTACTGGCTTGTCAAGACATGTTGAGTCAAAGGGGTCTTTACCAGATATTGAATAAAGAATTTCGGCTGCATCTGAGACGGTATTAGTAATTGGACCAATTTGATCAAGAGAGCTAGCAAATGCTACAAGTCCCCATCTGCTAACTCTGCCATAAGTAGGTTTAAGACCTACGACGCCACAAAAAGAAGCTGGTTGCCTTATTGATCCTCCTGTATCAGAACCAATAGCCGCTGCACAAAATCCAGCAGCTACTGAAGCAGCACTCCCGCCTGAACTGCCTCCTGGCACTCTATTAATATCCCAGGGATTTGAAGTAACACCAAATACAGAAGTTTCCGTTGAACTACCCATTGCAAATTCGTCTAAATTTGTTTTTCCTAAACAAATTCCACCCGAAGACCATAATTTACTAGAAGCTGTGGATTCATAAGGCGCAACAAAACTCTTGAGCATTTTACTTGCACAAGTAGTTAAAACTCCTTTAGTACAAATATTATCCTTTATTGCTATTGGTATCCCCGCCAGAGGGGGAAGTTTTTCTTTATTTTGGATAAGTTTATCAATATTCTCTGCTTGCACGATTGCATTTTCTTTTGTAGTACAAATATATGAGTTAATTTCAGGGTCTTTATGATCGATTTTTGCAAATAAATCATTAACTAATTCCTTAACAGTAGTATTATTGCTAATAATTTCCTTTCTTAAAGAATTAAAATTCATGTCATTATTTATATCTTGAATTAAAAATTGTCAAAAAGTTAATGGTTCTTCTTTTTTGCAGCGAACCAAACTATGTTTAATATTTTTAGACCCTTCATCAGAAAGATCTTTAATAAAAGAAGATATATTTTCTTTTAAACTACGTTTAGTAATAAATGGACCAAACCAGTATGTAGTACTAGGTTGATCTGTCTCTATTTTAGCCCACCAGGCTAATCCGAGTTTGTTCCCAAAGTTTCTAATCAATTTTATTGGCCTGAAAGACCATCAATTCTTGTTAAATTCTATACAATTTTGTAGTGAATATTCAATAAATATTTATTAAAAATATAAATATATTGAAACAACAACATTTTAGCGGTCTTTAAAAACAGTGATAATTAACAATAAAATTATTTACCTGTCAAGTGAAATAGAGATATGGCGGCCGCCACAGAAGCATTTAAACTTGAAGTCTTACCTTTAAGAGAAATACTTAATATAAAATCGCATTTTTTTTGAGTAAGCAAAGAAATACCTTTATCTTCAGAGCCAACTACAACAACCAAAGGTGCTTTTTCTTGAAAATTTGAAATAGATATTTGACCATCACCAGATAAACCTACAACAAGAAAACCATTTTTCTTAAGTTCATCAAGTGCTCTATTTAAGTTAACAACTCTACTTACATGAAGGTGTTCTAAGGCTCCTGCAGCTACCTTGGCGACTGTTCCTGTCAATCCTGCAGACCTTCTCTGAGGAATAATTACACCCTTGCAATCAAATGCTTCAGCTGATCTTATAATCGCACCAACATTATGAGGATCAGTTATACCGTCTAATGCGACTAATATAGGATTTGAACAATTGTGTTTAGAAAAATCGATTAATTGTTCTAGAGATATTGTTTTAGAGCATGCTAATTGTAATGCGACACCTTGATGTGAAGCACCATATGTCAATTGTGAAAGCCTGTTCCAAGAAACTTCTTCAATAAGAACTCCTTTTGATTTAAGATCCTTTAGCAAAATATAGAATTTGTCTGAAGAAAAAATTTCGGAAGTACACCAAATCCTATTAATCGCTCTTTCCCTACTAAGAGTCTCATAAACAGAATGTTTGCCCCATATCCAATCATCAAAATTTTTCTTATTAATAAACTCTTGATGCTTGTCAGAATTTTTATTAGGAAATTCTGTATTAGATTCAAATCTTGGATTTCTTCTTTTTAAAGACGAAAAAGTACTATTTTCATCATTTTTTTTTAAATTTTCAACTTTCTTATTTTTAGCAGAATTGTTCAAAAATCTATCATTTTTTTCTGAACGATTTGTATTTTTTGAGTAGTAACCAAAATCTGAATTTTTTTTGTACTCTTTATTATTTTTTCCGCGAAATTTATTTGAGGAGTTTTTCATTGATTTAATTCATTTTTAATTCTAAATATTCAAAAAGTGTTGATAATCTTTGTGGATCTTTTAAAAATAGCCAGCCAATAAGAGTTTCAAAACCAGTTGCTCTTGAGTATATGGTAGGGTCTGAAGATTTTGGATATCTCTTTGTTTTATTTCTAGCACGCCTAATTAGATCCATTTCATTTGAATTTAATAAATGTTCAATTTGACTTAATGATTTTGACTGAGATTTTGCTTTTACTTCGTTTACTACAGATAAATGGAGATCTTTAGATTTCAAAGGGAAATGAACATGCCTTAGTCGTTGGTGAAGCTCCCATACCGAATCTCCAAGCCAAGCAAGTTGAATAACACCTATATCCTCGGGAGATCCATATGGAACCAAGTTTTGAATCCAATAATTCAATTCTTTAAATAATTTAATGCATCTTCAAGGCATGACTTCAAGTTAAGAAAATCCCCTAAACGAACGAGTTTAATTGTTTGGGCCACTCTCGAATTGCCAACGACAGAGAACCCAAGTTTCGACTTTTTGCATTCTTTTGCAGTTTGAACAAGTGCTCCAAGACCAGAGGAATCTAAAAAATCAATTTTTGTAAGATCAATAACGAATGGAAGATCATTTTTTAAATTATTAGTAACAAAAGTCTTAAATTGTTTTTCTGAGAAAGCATCAAGTTGGCCTTTAAAAGTAAAAACCATAATGTTTGTTTTAACCTCTAGGTTTCCTCTTAAAGAAACGGTTAACTTCTGGAAATCGTCTATGATCTAATTCCTCCAAAAAATTAATATATCAAATGTAATTATCAAATCAAAAGAAAACAATATGTCAACATCTTTCTAACATTAGAGAAACAAATTTTTTAAATAAATAATCTGAATCATGTGGGCCAGGTCCTGCTTCTGGATGATATTGCACACTAAATATAGGCTTATTATAAACCTCTAGGCCAGCCACAGTATTATCGTTAAGATTATAATGGGTAATTTTAACTATGTCCTTTGAGAGAGAATTGGGATCAATAGCAAAACCATGATTCTGACTAGTAATCTCAATTTTATTATTTTCACCACAAGGATGATTTAAACCACGATGTCCAAAAGGTAATTTATAAGTTGCACCTCCTAATGCTAATCCAAATATTTGGTGGCCAAGGCAAATACCAAACATAGGTATTTCACCATATTCAATGAGTGATTTTGCTAAGTCTATACCTTCAGAAACAGAAGAAGGATCGCCTGGACCATTTGAGAAGAATATACCATCCGGCTTGTTAGACAGAACATCATTTAGAGAAGATCGAGAAGGTAAAACCAAAACTTCACAACCATGGGATACAAGTCTATTTAGGATTGAATTTTTAATTCCAAAATCAATTGCTACTATTTTTAACTTTTTAGAAGATTCATCACATCTTTTTCTTAAATCAAAAATTGTTTGCGTATGACTTTTCCATAAATATTGTTGCTTTGTTGTAACAACTTTTGATAAATTTAAACCTTCCATCTTTGGGGTATCACGAATTATCCTTAAACAACTTTCATCAGTTTTATCTAGAGAGGTAATAACTCCATTCATCGCACCACTAGATCTTATAATTTTAACAAGAGCTCTTGTATCAATTCCATATAGACCTATGATATTTTTCTCAACTAACCATTGATTAAAATTCTTTTTAGATCTCCAATTGCTGCTATTAGATGAAAAATTTCTAACAATTATGCCTTTGACATTTATATTAGATTCTGAATCTTCAAAATTAATACCAGTATTTCCAATCTCTGGATAAGTGAATGTTAATAACTGTCCATAATAACTTGGATCAGTAATAACTTCCTGATATCCGGTCATTCCCGTATTAAAAACTATTTCACCAATGGCTGTACCAGAAGCACCAAAAAAGAAACCTGGGAAAACAATTCCATTACTTAATACTAACTTCGCGTTTTTCTTATATGGATTAATCATCAATTTGAAATTAACTAATTTGCGGATAAATAATTTTTTAAAAGTAAAAACTTCTTCCAAGGATCTCCTTGCTTAATAGAAAATAAAGCTTTATTAAATCCTTCATTTAAATCATCCTCAATTCCAGCTGCCCAAAGCACTAAAGCAGAGTTCAAAGCAACTACATCCATATGACATTTTTGTCCAGAACCATTTAAAACAGACTTTAATATTTCCTCGCTAGAGTCAATATCAGAAACTACAAGCTTTTCGTTAGAGATATTTTCATGATTAAAACCTGAAATATTTATTTCTGAAAACCGTAATTCACCATTTTCAACAAATACCAATTTATTTTCTCCTTGAAGCGAAGCCTCATCAAGCCCGCCAGAACCATGAACGACTATTGCTCTATTCATTCCCATTTTCAAAAGCGCGTTTCCCATAGGTTTTAAAAGTTCCTCAGAAGCAACACCCAAAACTTGTGCATTGGGTCTTAAAGGATTTACTAATGGCCCAAGTTGATTAAATACTGTCCTTATTCCAAGGGTCTTTCTTAATGGCGCAAGTTTTATTAAAGATTTATGCCAAACAGGTGCGAACAAAAAAGTTATTCCAACTTCACTTACGGCTTTGATTACTCTTTCTAATGAACAATTTAAATCCAAGCCAAGATTAGACAAAACATCAGCAGAGCCAACTTTTCCACTAGCACTTCTATTTCCATGTTTTGCAATATTAACTCCACAAGATGCAGCTACAAATGCTACTGCAGTTGAAATATTAAAAGTATTAGCTCCATCTCCCCCTGTTCCACAAGTGTCTACCAAATACAAATTTGGTCTTGCTACAGGCAATTCGCAAACATTTAAAAGTTCTTCCGCCATAGAACTTAGTTCCACGCCCGTAGAACTCTTAGCTCTCAAAGCACTCAAAAAAGCTCCCGTTTCAACATCTGAGATTTCATCATTAAGCCATCTTTGCATTAAGGATCTAGAAGTTAAATCATCAAGGTTCCTTCCATTTAACAAATTATTCAGGATTTCAGAGTTTGATAGATTAGAAGACATTTATTTATAAAAGAAAAATTATGCAGATAAAATTTAATTTGAGGTATCAAAACCTGAGCCAACTAAGTCTTTATTTGTATTAGAAGGCCTGAAGCTTTTTGACCAAATATTTTTTGTTTTTGAAAAAAGTTCATTTTTAGTGATCTTCCAAAAATTTAAAATTTTTTCAATATCGTTTTTAATTTCAATTTCTCCTGGGAAATTAGAATAACGATTTATTAATCTAGCTAAATTTATATAGTCAAGATCTTCTGGTGTTTTTTTAGTGATAAGGGAATCTATAATGCTCTTGTCTGTTTCATGTAATGGATGAGTTTGCTCGTTACCCATAAATAAATACTGAATCATTTATAAAATTAGCTCACATATTCAAAAATGAAACATTATCTTAATCATATCGGCAAAATAAAATGAAAAATTTAAAGATAAAAGTTATATTTAAATACCTAAGACCTTACAAAAAAGAATTCTTATATGGAGCTTTAGCTCTCTTAATAGTAAATATACTAAGTGTTGTAATACCATTAGAAGTAAAAAATATAATTGACCAATTACAAAATGGGTTTTCTTCGGATTTTATTATTTCTAAATCCTTATGGTTAATATTTTTAGCAACTTGTATGGGATTAATAAGATTATTTTCAAGACAGATTGTCTTCGGCATAGGTAGAAAAGTAGAAGTAAACCTTCGTCAAAAACTTTTTGACCATTTACTTATTCAAGATCCAGAATGGATTCAAAAAAAAGGTAGTGGAGACATTATTAGTAGAGCTACAAGCGATGTTGAAAACATAAGAAGACTTTTAGGTTTTACAGTTTTAAGCTTGTGCAACATTGTCTTAGCTTATTCATTCACTATTCCTTCAATGTTTTCGATTAATAAAATATTAACAATATCAGCTTTAATGATATTTCCATTAATCCTTGGAATTGTAAGTCTATTTGGCGGCAGAATGGTTAAACAAAGAAAAGCTCAACAAGAATCATTATCAAAACTTAGTGATTTAATACAAGAAGATCTATCAGGTATAAGCGCCATTAAAATTTATGCCCAAGAGAATGCTGAGAAAAAAGAATTTGACATTTATAATAATGAATATCGAAATTCAGCGATAAAACTTGCAAGAACAGCGAGTACCCTATTCCCTTTGTTACAAGGGATTTCCTCAATTTCATTATTGATTTTATTATCATTAGGAACTTTCCAATTAGAGAGTGGATTTATTTCGATAGGTGGTTTAGTAGCTTTAATTCTTTACGTTGAAAGACTTGTCTTCCCAACAGCTCTATTAGGTTTTACCTTAAATACTTTTCAACTTGGTCAAGTAAGTTTAGATCGTGTGGAAGAAATTTTTCAGAACAACCCAAATATTGTAGATAGAGCAGAAACTAAATTTTTAAAAAGAAAGGTTGAAGGATTCCTAGAAGCAAAAAATTTAACAATAAAGTACACAGGATCAAAATTTAATTCATTAAATAGTCTCAATTTTAAAATTTATCCTGGAGAACTTATTGCAATAGTTGGCCCAGTAGGTTGTGGTAAGACAACACTAGCAAAGTCTCTAGGACGGACTATTGAAATACCAGACAATCAATTATTTTTAGATGAAATTGATATAAAAACTTTAAAATTAAGCGATCTCAGAAAAAATATTTCAATCGTTCCTCAAGAAGCATTCTTATTTACTTCTACAATTTCAGAAAACCTAAGTTTTGGAGAACCCAAAGCTCCTAAATATTTAGTTAAAGAAAGTGCTACAAAAGCTGGATTAATTGATGATATCAATAGTTTTCCACAAAGGTTTAAAACTATTGTTGGTGAGAGAGGTATTACATTAAGTGGTGGGCAAAGACAAAGAACAGCACTAGGAAGAGCACTACTTGTTAATTCTCCTATTGTTGTTCTTGATGATGCTTTAGCAAGCGTAGATAATAAAACAGCATCAAAAATAATAGAAGAAATGAGTGAGAGAAGTAATAAAACAATCATAATGATTAGTCACCAACTTTCTGTTGCAGCAACCTGTGATAGGGTTTTAGTGATGGATAAAGGAGAAATAGTTCAAGAAGGGGCTCATAAAGATTTAGTAAAAGTGAATGGGCTATATAAACAACTTTGGGAAAGAGAACTAGCTAACAGAATTGTTGAGAGCTAAAAGTAATTTTTTTACTTATAATAAATAGATTTAAATTATGTTTAAGTTTCTGAAAAACATTATGAATAATGAAGAGGTTATTTTAACTAATGATGCTTATTCATTACATAGAATATTAAAAACAGATATCAAAAAAGATCCTAATGTAGAAGAAGATGAAATAATTTTTGGATGTGGTTGTTTCTGGGGAGCTGAAAAATGTTTTTGGAAACTTCCTGGAGTGGTCACAACTTCTGTAGGTTATGCTGGAGGTGAAAAAAACAATCCAACTTATAATGAAGTATGTTCCGGCTTAACTGGTCATTCAGAAGTTGTAAGAGTTATTTGGGATAGAAGGGAAATAGATGTAAGTGATTTATTAAAAATGTTTTGGGAATGTCATGACCCTACTCAAAAAAACAGGCAAGGTAATGATATTGGTACCCAATATAGATCAGCAATATATTACAAAAATGAAAATAATATTAATACTATATTAGCCAGTAAGGAACAATATCAAACGGAACTACGCAAAAAAAATCTTAGTTTAATTGAAACGGAAATAAAAATGATTGATTCATATTTTTATGCGGAAGAATACCATCAACAATATCTTGCATCAGCTGGAAGCAGGCAATATTGTTCCGCTTCACCTACAAAAGTTAAGTTAGGAGTTTTTACTGGAAGCAACTATAAATTAGAAGACCACATATGGGAAAACTTTAATTGGGAAATTGACAAGTGTGTATTGAGATCTGATAACAATCCTATAAAGAATAACCTTTAAATCAATCTAATCTTTATAGTAAAGAAACGGGGCGTAGCGCAGTTTGGTAGCGCACCACTTTGGGGTAGTGGGGGTCGTGGGTTCAAATCCCGCCGTTCCGATTACTTATCGTCTTCATTTATAAGGGATTTGTATAGTTTATATGAACTTATGCCTACTGCTATGAATGTAAAAGAAGAAAAAAAAGCTAAAACCAATATAGTAAGATTTGAAACTTCAACTTCACCTAATTGGAATGATATAAAAATGTTCATTAGAGAGATTTTTTAAAACATTAACACAATTGCAAAAAAAATTTTTTTCATATCTAATTATAAATTCAAAAGAATTACAACACCAAAAATTACTCGATAGATTATAAATATTTTCAACCCATTTGAAGAAAAATACCTTAATAAGAAATCTATTGCTACTAAAGAGGACACAAATGTCGTAATAAGACTAACAAAAAGAGGGAAAAAACCTAATGAAAAAAAATCATTAAAAGAAGAAATAAACTCAACAATCGCAGCAAGAGAAATAGCTGGCATCCCTAAAAGAAAAGAAAATTTCGCAGCATCGCCTCTTTCCCATCCTGATATTAAAGCGCTAGAAATAGTAACACCCGATCTTGAAACACCAGGAATAATTGCAAATGCTTGAAAGATACCTATCAAAAAACTATTTGAATAATTATGATTTTTAATATTAATAGAACCTCTTTTCGAACTATCTGCCAAGTACATAAAAAAAGCCATTAGAAATGAGACCAATGCTATTGAAAAATTTGAACGAAGAACGTTTTCAAAAAAAGAAGGGATAAATATTTTTATACTCCCACCAAGCAAAACAATTGGTAGAGTACCAATCAAAATAGACTTTAATAATCTTTCATGTAAGAGATATTCAAGAAATTTTTTGGAAGATAGACTTCTAAAATTAAAAATATCATTTCTAAAATACCAAGCTATGGCTAGAACACTGCCGAGTTGAATAGTAGCCGACAAAGATGCTCCAGGATCATCAATACCTAAAAATAGAGATAAAATTTTTAAATGAGCTGTACTACTTACAGGAATAAATTCCGTCAACCCTTGAATTAAACCATATAAAACAAATTTTAAATATTCCAAAAATTATTAAATTACCTAATTAATTAATAGCAATTTACATTTAAAAATTAAAAGCTAGTATAGAAAAATGAAAAAAAAATCTATTTTATTATTAAATTTTCTTCTTTTCTTAATCTTTTCTGGTTCTGCGAAAGCTAACTATTGGTTAATAATTGGAACTTATAGACAAGGACCGGGAGGAAGGCCAGAGGTTAGTGGAATAACAAGTCCTTCATTACATTCTATTCCCATGAATGATTTAGATACTTGTAATAAGGCAGGCGAAAAAATTTCTAATGAAATATACAAACCTGTTTGGCAATTTGATAGTAAATGGACCTGTGTATTTAGGGGTGATTAGTAATAAAGTTACCTTTTAACATCGTGAGCACAACCATCTCCTTTATAGTTTTCACTCTCGTAAAAATCATTTTTTGTACCAAAATAAACTGTTAACAAAACGAAGGGTAAGCTTAATATAAATAAAATAGTTGTTAAATCCATAGTGTTAACTTATTCGAAAGGTTATGAAAAATTAAAATTACAATTTGTTGATTAACTCATGTTTAATAATCTGTGGGACCTTTAATACCAAGATAAAAGAAGGCTCCTAAACCAACTAAAACTAAAACTCCAGCGATAGCTGCAGAAGGAACAAAACCTCCTATTGCAAAGGAAGAAAAATAATACATCTATAAGACTAAAACTAGTTTGATAATATCAATAAAAAATAGGTATTTGTAAAAAATTTTGACTCGAAGACAATTAGATAATTTCTGTTCTATGCCACTAAAGTTGAATCTTCGTTATCTGCAGAAATTCTTAATCTCTCTTCCAACTTAGGGCCATATAATTCATTTCCCCAGATTTCAACTCTTGAATCATTCGGGGCCTTAAAAGTAAGGATGTCAGTTGGAAATAAAACTCTCTCTAAGAAAAAATTTGATGGACCAATACATCTCAAGACAACCATCCTACAGCCTTCATTTTTGTAAGAAAACTCAACCATCTCTAAGCAAGAAAAATATATTAAATTAAACACTATTAAGAGCTAAAAAAAATGTATAAAAAATTACTGAAAAAAAAGAAAATTAGAAAATACTATAAATTCAATCCAGCCTCAACTAAATTTCTTTGTTGATCAATTAATAAAAGCGCGTAAGATTTTATAACATCAAAACTTTCATGAGGAATTGAGACATTAAGCATTCTCAAGAAATTAGATAATTTTTCATCTTTAAGGGCATTACCTTTCTGTAAAAACATTTCTTTTTCCTGATTTGTTTTCCATATATTCATATATTCAATCTTCAAGGGCTTTAAGTGCCAAATATTGTCTATTAAAGTCCAAATATCTAAATATTCGTTTAGGTTATTTTGAATTTTTAATACATAAGATGATTCATCAAGACTTAAATTTGTTGTATTTGTAGGTCGATCATTTATGTCATTAGAATAGGGTTTTATTCCCAAAAACCATCCCTCAAGAATTAATAAATCAGGGTATTCTAATCTCCAATGAGATCTATCTCCTAAACCATTTCTTAAAGATTTGTCGAAAACTGGTACATTTAATTCTCCATTCATCTTCCAATTTAATAATTTTTCATGCATTAATTTTACTGAGTGACTACCAGGAAACCCTCTTGAAACATTCCAAGGGTTATTCTTAATTGCTAATTTCATTTCATTTGATGGGAGATAAAAGTCGTCAATTGAAATAACCGCAATTTTGAAGTTTAATTTTAACGATATGGCTTCGAGCCATTTACCTAGTGTTGTTTTACCTGTACCAGGTAAAGCTGAGATTCCAATAATTTTTCTATCAGAAAAATTATTTTGAAATTTATAAGCCTGAGATAAAAGAGGTAATGCCAAACCCCAAATCCAATCATCATTTACTTTATTGTTCCAATATTGATCAATTGAAAGAATGTTTCTTTTATTATTCCAAAAATAGAACCAATCATCCAAGGATTCCCAACCAATATCGATAATTAATTTTTCAAATTTATCAACAGGAAAATTAATATCTAAATCTTTCATCTTTCTAAATTAGTTCTCGCATATTTATCAATTTATTGATTTCATTTTTCCAACCAAATCCATTTGGTTCAGAAGCTAAAGTAAATTCCAAATCTTTTAATTGATCTAATAAATTTAAGTTAGGTCCATCTATTCCAGGAATAACAACTTTAATATCTGAGTTTAAAAGTAGAGGCAAATCATTTGGAGAATCGCCTAAACCTATAATTTCAATATTTTGAACATTTGAATATTCTTTAAGTGCGTTTATTGCTTTACCTTTATTCGATTTTGTAGATAATAAGTGACTCATTCTATTTCCCTTAAAAATATCAACATTGAATTTTTTACAACAGATATTAATTTTCTCTTCTAAATAACTTGGCGGATTTAAAAAAGGCATGCTCCAGTGCCTATCACGCATTAAGTTCAATGAGTTACCTTCTAAACCTGTAAGCTGAGTAGCTTCTTGATCAGTGAGATTATTGAGAGGCGTAAGTATATAATCGATTTCATTAGAAATAAAATTTAAGATTTCTTCAAGAAGTTCGTATTTTATTCCAAGAATAATTTCTCCATTTACTCTTTTAAGAGATTCACCATATATTGCTGCACCATTTTCAACAATATAAGGATCCGTCAAGTTAAGTTCCTTTCTAATAACTTTTACTTCAGAAGCGGTTTTACTTGTACAAAGAATTACCGGTATAGATAATTTTTGTAGTTTTTTAATAGTTTCTTTAGCAGGTGATAAATCATATGAGTGATCCATTAAAGTACCATCTACATCACTTACTACCCAAATAGAGGAATTTTCTATCATTTTTATAAAGCACTAAGCCAAAGTACTTGAAAAGGATCAAGACTAATATTTTTGCAATTGTATTTAGTAGAAGTTAAAAAATCATAAGTATTGAAATCATTATCAATTATTTTTGGTAAATCATTATCATTCAATTGATAATTAATTTTATTTTCAGTCATGTTATGAATTGCAAAAACTGACTCAGGACCTTTACCTCTTTTGATTACAACAATATCACTTCTACCTTTAGACAAACATTTCATTTGTGAACGAGGGTGAAATTGCTTTAATTTTGATCTGACATCCATAGCATTGCGAAGATATTTTAAGTTTTTATTAGCATTAGATTCAGAATTATTTAAAACGGCTAAAAGATTTTCTGATTTAAACTTTTCTCTATTAAGATCTCTTCTTTGACCTGTCATAGAAAAACTTTTGATATCATTTTCTGAAGCTAGTAATGCTGGCAAATAAAATGCTGGGACCCCTTTCAGAGCCATTACTAATAATTGACTCAAAATAAATCTCTCATATTGAAATCTTTTAGCATCTCTACTGGAGTCTTCCATTGCACTCCACCAACTAATATTCAATTCATAAGGTTTATCATCACCATTTGATAAACGTCTATGACTTACCAATCCGCCTCTTTTCTCACAATTAATTAATAAATCTTTAATTCTCTGCTCATTCATTAAACCCTCAAGAGCTCTTAATCCAACACCATCGTGCGAAGCAGTGAAATTAAATAAAGTAGTATCCTTAGGTAATATAGGCCAATCAAAAATCCATGAGTTTAGAATATCAGCTCTTGAAGTAATAATTGCCTCCAGGAGAAGAGGAGGCAATGGGAAATTGTATGCCATATGGGCTTCATCATCAGGAATCAGATAAGATAGATTTTCCTTCTGGGGGACATTAGTTTCAGTTATTAAAACTCCTTCCTCAAGAAGATTATTTAAAAGAACTCTTAAGAGTTTTACAATTGAATGTGCTTTCGGCAAATGTAAGCATGTTGTCCCTGATTCCTTCCAAATAAAACCTACAGCATCAAGCCTTAACCATTTAATTCCATTAGATAAATAAGTAATAATTAAATTTAAGAACTCAAGAGTCATTTTTGGATTATGCCAATTCAAATCAATTTGATCTGGACCAAAAGTTGTCCAAACTTGTTTAGGGCCATCTTCAGTATTTATTTGAGAAAACAAGGATGAACTTCTTGGTCTAACTACATTTGACCAGTCAAGATTTTGTTTTGGTGAAAAAACATTTGATATTCCCGGTTCTTGGTATTTAATAAATTGTTGAACCCATGGATGAGATGATGAAACATGGTTTAGGACTAAATCAGCCATCAAATCATGATTTTTAGAAATACTTTTGAGATCATCCCAACCACCAAATTTTTCTTCTAAGGAATCATAACTTGAGACTGCAAAACCTCCATCACTTGTAGATTTCAAAAAAGGAAGAATATGTACTACCTTAGAAAGACTGCCAAAATGTTTACTTAACAACTCATTAAGAGTAGTTAATGTTGCTTCGCCATTTTTATAAATACTATCTGCATAAGTTATCAAAACCGAATGAGATTCATTCCACCTTTCCTTATCTCTTTTTTCTTCATAAGCAGATTTCTCTGAGAAATCATCTAAAATCTGTAATAATTGATTTGAAATAAAATTAATTTCTTCTGTAGTAAGATTTGAATAAATTGTTTTTAACAATTCATCAATCTTTAATCTATCTAATTTTTTCTCTGAATCAATTTGCTTCACTTTGAAAAAATCAACGAAGTATTAATACTATTCTGCACATCAATTAGAAAATGGACTTTCAACAAGGGTTAATCACAACAATACATGAATATGGAGTTACAAGAAATTTACTTAAAGAATTAAACAAAAGTCTTAAAAAAAGATCAACTAGCATTTTAATACCTTGTTTATATGAAGAGTTTGAGCGCCCAGCATTAAAAGACATAAGAGAAGTTTTAAAAGATCTTACAGGCTTAAATGAATTAGTTATTGCTCTCTCTGCAAAAACTGTTGATCAAGTTAACGCAGCAAAATCATTTTTTGACTCAATGCCATTTCCAGTTCATGTTCAATGGACTAATTCTCCCTCTGTAATAGAACTATTAAAAAGCCAAGAAAAAAATGGGTTAGAACTTTTAGGAACTCCTGGTAAAGGATGGGCTGTCTGGCAAGGTATAGGAGTTGCGACAAGAAAATCAGAAGTTGTTGCTCTTTTTGATGCTGACATTAGAACTTTTAGTTCTTTGTATCCATCAAGAATGATTCTTCCACTTCTGGATGAATCATATGGAATATCATATGTAAAGGCTTTTTACAGCAGGTTATCCTTAGAGACCAATCAATTACAAGGTAGAGCAACAAGATTATTTGTGGGTCCCTTATTGGCAAGTCTTGAGCAATTAGTAGGAAAGGGTCCCTTTTTACAATATCTCCAATCATTTAGATATCCATTAGCAGGTGAGTTTGCTTTCACTAAAGACCTTGCTATGAATTTACGAATTCCTTGTGACTGGGGTTTAGAGATAGGTTTATTATCAGAGGTTTATAGAAACGTAAGAACCTCCAAAATAGCCCAAGTTGACCTAGGTTTGTTTGATCATAAACATAAGAATATTGGCGATTCTTCTAAAGAGGGATTACAAAAAATGTGTAAAGAAATACTTTCAAGTGTTTTAAGAGGTCTCATGGAGCACCAAGCAGAGACCTTAACAAGTACTCAACTAGCAACATTAGAAGTTCTATACAAAAGAGTTGGGGAAGATCGCGTAAAACAATTTGGACTAGATTCAGCAGTTAATCAACTTCCATACGATAGGCATGAAGAAGAGCTATCAGTACAAAAATTTGCGAAACTATTGAGACCGGCTACAGAAGATTACTTAGCTTGCCCTACGACACAGCAGTTACCAAGTTGGTCAAGAGTTCTATCTTGTGAGAACAAACTGCAAGAAGATTTGGCAATTGCTGGCTCACAAGATATAAAAACAACTAAAAAAGAATTAATAAAAAATTTCTAAAGTAAAAAGTACCTTTGAGCCATTGGGACTTCATCAAGAGGTTCACAAGTAAGAAGTTCCCCATCAGAAAAAACTTCATAAGTTTGAGGATCAACTGAAATATTTGGTAGTTTACTATTAAGTTTTAAGTTTGATTTATTGATATTTCTGGTATTTTCAACAGCAATACATTTCTTTTGTAAGCCTAATTTATTTGGAATATTTTGATCAATTGAATTTTTACTTAAAAAGGTAAAAGAACTCTTTATTAGAGATTGGCCGAAACTTGCAAACATAGGTCGACCATGTACAGGACCTGGAGTAGGAATTGAAGCATTTGCATCTCCCATTTGGGACCAAACTATAGATCCTCCTTTAACAACTAATTCAGGCTTTACCGCAAAAAAGGAAGGTTTCCACAATGCAAAATCCGCAATTTTACCCTTTTCTATAGATCCAACATGTTTATCAATACCATGAGCTATTGCAGGATTAATTGTGACTTTAGAAATATATCTCTTTACTCTGTAATTATCGTTTCTATCAGAATCCTGCGATAGCGGCCCTCTTTGAACTTTCATTTTGTGAGCGGTTTGAAAAGTTCTTGTAATTACTTCACCAACTCTTCCCATGGCTTGAGAATCACTAGCAATAATTGAAAAAGCACCTATATCATGCAAGATATCCTCAGCTGCAATAGTCTCTCTTCTGATCCTTGATTCAGCAAATGCAATATCTTCTGGGATTTTAGAATCTAAATGATGACAAACCATTAACATGTCAAGATGTTCTTCTAATGTATTCCTGGTATAAGGTCTTGTTGGATTAGTACTACTTGGAAGAACATTTTTTTCTCCACAAATTTTAATAATATCTGGTGCATGACCTCCACCTGCTCCTTCGGTATGAAAGGTATGAATAGTTCTTCCTGCAATAGCGTTGATGGTATCTTCAACAAAACCTGCCTCATTCAAAGTATCAGTATGAATACATACTTGTACGTCAAACTTATCTGCAACATTAAGACAAGAATTTATTGTAGATGGAGTCGTTCCCCAATCCTCATGAAGCTTCAATCCACATGCACCAGCTTCAACCTGATCAATAAGATTGCTCTCGTTTGTTGAGTTTCCTTTTCCAAAAAAACCTAAATTCATGGGAAATGCTTCTGCAGATTGAAGCATTCTTGAAATATGAAAAGAACCAGGAGTACAAGTAGTGGCATTTGTGCCAGTTGCAGGTCCGGTACCGCCTCCCAACATGGTTGTAATTCCCGAGGCAAGTGCTGTCTCAATTTGTTGGGGACAGATAAAGTGAATATGTGTATC
>CACGJI010000021.1 GCA_902573335.1 uncultured Synechococcaceae cyanobacterium
AAAGTTTGGAAAGATAAAAAAATACTGGTACCTATTCCTCCAATCCCAAAAAGTCCCAAAATCACAGTACTTCTTATTGAACACTCTAATCGATATAAACCAAAGTTTTTAAATGTATTTATTATTGGATTCCATATTAAAGTTAGTAAAGAGGAAAATTTAGGTGCATTTATTTGATTTATAGATTCAAAACTTTTGTAGTCAATAGTTTCTAATTGTTCAGCAAAAACTTTTGAATTTACAGCAATATAAGGTATACATATAGCTATTATTCCTATCGAAAAATTTATTCCATATATTTGCATTAATATTATTCCCCAAACCACTTCGTGTATAGATCTAATTATTGTTAGAAAAAACCTTATTATGCGGTAGAAAAAATTTGGAATATTAAAGATTTTATAAAAAATATTTGAGGAAATTATTCCAAAAATTGCTCCAAAAATAATACTTACTAACCAACTAAAAAAACCAATTAAAAAAGTTTCATTTAATCGCTTAATTACGGTAATAATAATTTCATTATCGATCTTGGGATTAAATGCAGAAATTAAGAATTCTTGTAATAATTTAAATCCTCCAAAATGAATATTGTTTATTAATTGATACCCTAGAGGTATGCATACCAAAATTGGAAGAAAAGATAATGAGGTATAGTTTAATTTTAATTTGTTCAACTAATTAATATATTTTCTCTAAATGAATCTTCTTTAAGTTATTTCTTTTGATATTGAAAAAAATTTTACCATCTCTTATTCCAATAACTTTATCGAAATCGTTCAGCAAATCTAATCTATGTAATGCAACTAATGCCGTCTTTGGGGATTTTTTTGTGTTATTTTTATCTAGATTTTCTAGCAGAAGGTTTTTAATTGTTGTTATCAATTTGGGATCTAGATTATTAAAAGGCTCATCTGCAAGTAATATATTTGATTCTTGAATTAATGATCTAGCTATAGCCACCCTTTGTTTTTGCCCCCCAGATAGTTTTCTGATTTTTTTGTCGTAAATAGAGTTATGAATTCTACATAATTTCATATATTTATGCGCCTTCTTAAAAGAACTTACATTTAGTAAATTTTTAAAAGCGAAATAAAAATTGTTTTCCGCTAGTAGTCCACAATTAACATTTTGTTCTGCAGAAAGATCTTCTATTAATCTTAAATCTTGCCATATAGTTGTTATTTTACTTTTCTGCTTTCTATCTAATTCCTCGAAACTTTCATTGAATAATTTAACCTTACCTTGAGTTGGCTTTATAGTGCCATTAAGTACTGATATAAGTGTAGTTTTTCCTGAACCGCTTTTACCTAAAAGTGCAATTCTTTCCCCAGAATTTATTTTTAAATTTATTTTATTTAGGATCAGATCATTTTTGTATTTATAAGATATATTTTCTAATTCTAAGACAGTATTATTCATCTAATTTTATTTAATTTCCTGCCGATTTCCTCTATATTTTTATATTGTTTTGATTCTGCCTTTATAAATCTTTTTGCATTGAACATATCTAATATCTGTTTATGTGATTTTTGCTTTATATCTAAATTTAGAATTACTGATTTAAGTTCTTTTGTAAACCCTTCTCCGAATCTATTTTCAAGATCACCTTGAGCTACCCAATGATAGTCAACATATTCTGGTGTGATCCAGAATAATTCTAAATTACTTGTTCTTTTGGGATTATTTTTAAGATTGTTTTCCCAAACCTGTTTATTTAAAGCTCCAGCATCAAATGCCCCACTATTAACTAAAGCTATAGTGGCATCATGACTCCCACTAAAACCTGCTTTTTTTCCTTTAAAATGTTTAATTTCTAACCCTGCTTGATTTAAAAAATATTCTGGCATTAATCTTCCAGAAGTTGAGTTTTCAGAGCCAAAAGTAAATCTTAAATTCTTTAGTTTTTTAAGTCCTTTAATGTTTGAAATTGAGTTAATTTCTAAATTTTTGTTTACTATAAAAACACTCTTAAATTCCTTATCGATATCTCTTTGAGCTATGACAATTGAATTAGGTGTTTGTAATCTTGCTTGAACTCCTGATAAACCGCCAAACCAAACTAAATCTAAATCTTTAGTTCTAAATCCAGTTACTGCTGCAACATAATTAAAAACAGGTATGTATTTAACTTCTACTTCAAGTTGTTTGGATAATTCTTTTGAAAATAAATTAAATCTTTTGTCCAAAACATCTTGGTTTTGATCAGGTATGGCTCCAACTTTTAAAACTTTGGTATTTGAAAATACAGGTGATGAAAATACAGAAAATAATAGAGATGAACTTAGTAGGAAATTCTTTAAATTAAACATAACTTAGTTTAATTAATAGTATTCAGAGATTGCTTTTTCAAGCCTCTGTAGTCCATCTTTTATTTTGATTTCTGAAGCTGCACAAGATATTCTTATACATTGATCAGCTCCAAAAGCTTTTCCAGGTACAACAACTAATCCGTAATCTTGAAGAGCTTTATTGCAGAAATCAACAGAAGTAATTGAGGAGTTGGGTAATTTTGGAAATGCGTAAAATGCTCCGTTAGGTTCTTCGATATAAATCCCATTTATATTATTAAGGCCCTTATAGAGAAGTCTTCTTCTTTGATCATAATGGCTATTTATCATTGAGAAAAACTCATTATTAATTTTTAAAGCCTCTAAAGCACCTTTTTGAACAAAAGAACAAACATTACTTGTACTTTGACTTTGTAATGCTGAGGATGCTTTGATTACATCTTTGGGACCTACTAAATAACCTATCCTCCAGCCAGTCATAGCCCATCCTTTTGCAAACCCATTTATTATAAAAATTCTATCTTTTAAGTCATTTGCTAATGAAGATAAACTGTAGTGTTTAAATTCTTTTTTAAGGATTAGTTCGTAAATCTCATCAGAAAGAATATTGATATTTGGATTTTCTCTAGCTAAATCGGCAATTTGTAATAATTCTTCCTTTGACATAACTCTTCCAGTAGGGTTATTAGGAGAATTGATAATTATAAATTTAGTTTTTGAAGAGATTTTAGACTTCAAATCTTCTAAATTTATTTTGAATCCATCTTCTGCAGAAGAATTTGTAAAAATTGGCTTCCCACCCGCCAATCTAACCATCTGGGGATAACTTAACCAATATGGAGAAGGAATAATAACTTCGTCTCCAGTATTTAACAATACTTGGAAAAGATTATATATTGCTTGCTTAGCACCATTTGTGACCATTACATTTTCAAATTCATAATTTAAATCGTTTTGAATTTGAAGTTTATTTGCAATTGCTTTTCGGAGATCTAAATTCCCCGCTGCGGGCCCGTACTTTGTAAATCCATCAAATATAGCTTTACTTGTAGCCTCTATAACTTCTTTTGGGGCATCAAAATCAGGTTCACCTGCACTTAAATTGCAAATATCTACTCCTTCTGCAGATAATTGATTTGCTTTAGCACTTATCTGCAATGTAAGAGAAGGCTCAATTGAAAGTGCCCGATCAGATAAATTAACTTGACTCATTGACCTATGACTTTTCAAATATGACTTTTAATAATGACAAAGCATAAATTAACAATAAATAAAACTATCACACTATGGTTTAATTTAGTTCATTTTCTTAATCTATTTTATTTTCATGTTTTGAGTTCTTAAGATAAAAATATTTAAAGTTTTATTTTCGGTGAAAAGGTTAGTAATTGGGAGAGGAAGTGTATTTGCAGATTTGTTAGTAATTGGTGAGGCACCTGGAGCCCAGGAAGATTTAGAAGGAAAACCTTATGTAGGTAAATCTGGTAAGTTATTAAACGAATTATTAATACAAGCTGGAATTGATTATAAGAAGGATGTTTATTTTTGTAATGTAATTAAATGTCGTCCACCAAATAATAGAAAACCCACTGCTAGAGAAATTAATATTCATAAACCTTGGTTATTACAGCAAATAAAGTTAGTCGATCCAAAATTTATATTACTTGCTGGTTCTACTGCTATGAGAGCTATTTTAGAAGTTAAAGATCCTATAAGTAATTTAAGAGGTCAATGGATTAAAAAAGATGGGAGAGAAATTATGGTAATTTTTCATCCATCTTATTTGTTGAGATTTCCTTCAAAAGAAATCAATAAACCTTACCATCTAACTTTGAAAGACCTAGAGAATGTAAGTGGTAAACTATATGCCGTATAATTTAGTGAAATCCTTTTTGAATATCAAGAATTTTAATGTCATTAACTCAATCTAAAGAGGTTAATAGTCTCTCCAAAAGATATTCAACTCATATTGAGAGAAGGATAACTAGAACAGTAATGGTGGGTGATATAGCTATTGGAAGTGATTATCCAGTAAGAGTTCAATCGATGATAAATGAAGATACTATGGATGTCGAAAATGCTTACTTAGCTATCAAAAGACTTCATGATGTGGGTTGTGAAATAGTAAGGTTAACTGTCCCTTCCTTAGCACATGCCAAAGCAGTAGGAGATATAAAGACAAAATTACTAGAAAATAATATCAATACCCCCTTGGTGGCTGATGTTCACCATAATGGTATGAAAATTGCAATGGAAGTTGCAAAACATGTTGATAAAGTAAGAATTAATCCTGGATTGTTTGTTTTTGAAAAATCAGACCCTACAAGAACTGAATATACAGATGAGGAATTTGAAACTATTAAGCAAACAATACTTAAAAGATTTACCCCTTTAGTTGAAGTTTTAAAGGGTGAAAACAAAGCTCTAAGGATTGGAGTTAATCATGGGTCTCTTTCTGAGAGGATGCTTTTTACTTATGGAGATACGCCATTAGGAATGACAGAATCTGCGATGGAGTTCGTCAAAATTTGTGATGAGCTTGATTTTCATAACATAATTATTTCTATGAAAGCTTCTAGGGCTCCGGTCATGATGGCAGCTTACAGAATGATTGCAGATAGGCTTGACTCAGAAGGATATAACTATCCCTTACATTTAGGAGTGACCGAAGCTGGTGATGGTGATTATGGAAGGATTAAAAGTACTGCTGGAATTGGAACGCTTTTAGCAGAGGGATTAGGAGATACCATCAGGGTTTCCTTAACTGAAGCTCCAGAAAAGGAAATACCAGTGTGCTATTCAATTTTGCAATCTTTAGGATTAAGAAAAACAATGGTTGAATACATCAGTTGCCCCAGTTGTGGTAGAACACTTTTTAATCTAGAAGAAGTTGTAGATAAAGTTAGGAACGCTACCTCACATTTGACGGGTCTAGATATAGCAATAATGGGATGTATTGTTAATGGGCCAGGAGAAATGGCAGATGCCGATTATGGTTATGTTGGAAAAGGTAAAGGAACTATTGCCTTATATAGAAGAAAAGAAGAGATAAAAAGAGTACCTGAAGATGAGGGTGTTAATGCTTTAATCCAACTTATTAAGGATGATGGTAAGTGGATTGATCCTTAAGGATTTGTCAAATTTTTGAATTATAAATAAATTCTTTTTATAATAAAAAATATCGAATTATTTGAAGATAAGAAAATTGCTTAAAAAAAAATATATATTTCTGTTTGCGACATCCTTTTCTGGGTTATTTTTAAATAATTTTGCAGAGGCAACAGTTTTAAATAATAGTTATAAAGAAGTAATTGATCATGTTTGGCAAATTGTATATAGAGATTTTCTTGATTCAAACGGCAAATTTCAAAAGTCCAATTGGATTAATCTAAGAAAAGAAGTTTTATCAAAAACATATTCAGACAGCAATGAAGCATATGATGCGATTAGAGATATGCTTTCTAATTTAGATGATTCTTATACAAGATTTTTAGAACCTAAGGAATTTAATCAAATGAGAATTGATACCTCTGGCGAATTAACTGGAGTTGGTATCCAAATAGTTAAAGATAAAGAATCTGATGATTTAATAATTATTTCTCCCATAGAGGGCACCCCTGCATTTGATGCTGGAATTAAAGCTAGAGATAAAATATTATCCATAGATGATATTTCTACTGAAGGTATGAATATTGAGGATGCCGTGAAATTAATAAGAGGACAAAGAGGTACTAAAGTAAAGCTTGAAATTCTTAGAGGTTCTCAATCCTTTTTTAAGACTTTATCAAGAGAAAAAATTGAAATAAAATCTGTATCAAGTAAAGTGAATCAAACCAAAAATGGCTTATCAATTGGCTATGTAAGAATTAAACAATTTAATGCAAATGCATCCAAAGAAACTAGAGATGCTATTAAGGATTTAGAAACAAAAAAAGTCGCAGGATATGTTCTTGACTTGAGAAGTAATCCTGGAGGTTTATTAGAATCAAGCATTGATATCTCAAGGCACTTCATTAACAAAGGAGTAATAGTAAGTACAGTAAGTAAAGATGGTTTAAAAGAAACAAAAAAAGGAAACGGTAAAGCTCTAACAAAAAAGCCCTTAGTTGTCTTAGTTAATGAGGGTTCTGCTAGTGCTAGTGAAATAGTTTCTGGTGCAATAAAAGATAACAAAAGAGGAAAATTAGTTGGGAAGAAAACATTTGGTAAAGGTCTAGTTCAATCCATGAGAACTTTAGTTGATGGTTCAGGTCTAACTGTTACAGTCGCTAAGTATTTAACTCCGAACGGCACTGATATAAACAAATCTGGAATTATTCCAGACATAGAAGTAAAAATGAATATAAGCCCTATTCTACAAAGAGAGATTGGAACTAGAAAAGATAAACAATATAGAGCTGGTGAAAAAGAGCTAATAAATATAATTAATAGAAAGAATCAGATAAGCGAATTTAATCCCGACACCACAAACCTTAATGCATTCCTAAAAATTAATAAGGAAGATAAAGTATTTTCATTAAATTAATTACTCATATCCAGCATTCTCTTTATTGGCACATAGGCTCTTTTTATTATTTCTGGGTCTAGTTCAATAGACGGGGAATTATTTTTCAAACAATCAAGAATTTTTTCTAAAGTATTTAATTTCATATATGGACACTCGTTACATTTACAACCTTCTACATCGGGAACTTCAATAAAATTTTTGTTAGGTTCTTTCTTTTTCATTTGATGAATTATTCCAGGTTCAGTAAGTACCATGTAAGTTTTAGATGGATCTTTACTTACGAAATCAAGCAGCTTACTTGTTGATCCAATAAAGTCTGAGAGAATTAGTAAATTTTGACTACATTCAGGATGAGCAATTACTTTTGATCCTGGATTTTGATATTTTAATTTTAGAAGTGCTTCTTCACTAAATGATTCATGAACAATGCAGCTGCCAGGCCATAATTTAAGATCTCTGCCTGAATTTTTCTGTACCCATCTCCCAAGGTTCTGATCTGGCGCAAATATTATCTTTTTATCTTCAGGTATCTTTTTAATTAATGAGACTGCATTACTGCTTGTACATATCAGATCACTTTGAGCTTTTACTTCTGCAGTGCAATTTATATAACTTACGACATAGTGATCTGGATTTTCTTCCCTGAATTTTTGAAATTTATCTGAAGGACAATCGTCTGCTAATGAGCATCCTGCGTCAATATCTGGTAATAGGACTGTTTTATTAGGGCTAAGTATTTTTGCGGTTTCGGCCATAAAGTGCACACCGCAAAAAATTATTATATCTGCGTCATTATTTGCAGCTTTCCTAGATAGATCTAATGAATCGCCAATAAAATCTGCAATTTCCTGAATCTCTGGAGCTTGATAATAGTGCGCAAGAATAATCGCATTAGCTTTTCCGCAACGCTCCTTTATTTCAGAAATCAAATCCTCTTCGTTTTGAACTGATTTCTGTCTTGCGGTAGAAGTTATACTGGTCAGGATTTAGAATATCTCTAAATAGATTATATGCCTTTAAACAGAAAAAATTCTGACAAATTTAAAAATTGCTATTGTTGGTGACTGTCATGGTCAATGGTCTGAATTAGACTTGAAAGTTTTATCGATTATCAAACCAAATATTGTTTTATTTGTTGGAGATATTTCTGATGGAAGTGTCAAAATAATTAAAAAAATCAATGAGATCAAAATTCCTACTTTTGTGATTTTAGGAAATCATGATAGAGGGAAAGATTCTACAGGCGAAACTCTCTCAAAGCAGATACGTGTTCTTGGTGAAAAATATTGTGCATGGGATTTGAAAGTTTTTAATAATCAAATAAATTTATTGTCTGCTAGACCATGTAGTTCTGGCGGCGGCTATTATCTTTCAAAAGAAGTTAAAGGCGTTTATGGACCTATAACCGAACAAGATTCAATAAATAAAATTATCAAATGTTCAGAAGAGACTATTGAAGAAATACCTCTAATAATTATGTCTCATGCTGGCCCTTCGGGTTTAGGTTCAGAACCTAAAAGCATTTGTGGGAAAGACTGGAAATTACCCTCTTTAGATTGGGGAGATAGAGATTTGTCTGCTGCTATTTCGCAAATACAAAAGAGAAGAAAAGTTGATCTTGTAATTTTTGGTCATATGCACAACCGGCTTAAAAGAAATCTTGGTTTAAGAGAGATGTTTAAAATTGATAGTAAAGGAACAATTTATTTCAACACTGCTGTAGTACCAAGATATAAAACTGATGAAGATGGGAAATTGCTAATTAACTTTTCATGGATTGAGTTTGAAAATGAGGAATTAAGGCATGTTTCTCATCGATGGTATTCAGAGTCTGGTGAAATTCGTGAAGAAGATAAATTTTTTTAGGATTAAATATCTCTGATCATATTTTAAGTATTATTGGGCTTTTCATATCTTGAAAATAATGATTGAGACAAGATATAACCTGCAATTCCTGCGGCTGTAAAAGCTAAACCATTTTTAAATAAAGGTAATAAATCATTTGTTCTGGATATTATCGGTGCCAAACCAAAAATTCCAAATAACATTCCCCATAAAGGAGAAAGAAGAGCTAAAAATCCAATTGAAATGACTTGACCTTCTTTTCTTGGGGCAGATGCAAAACCTGCTACTAAACCTCCAAGAATCGATGTACATAACGTCCATACATATTGCTCTTTGGGTAGGCCAGGGACAACTTGGCATCCTCCTCTTTCGAGACAAATCTTTACTGAATCAATTGCATCCAATACTGCACCATCCTCACCGTGATCTTTAACATAGTATTGGTTGCCAAATCTTGTTTGAAGTTCAACCCAAAATAACCTTGGCATAAAATTAAAATAAGCCTCTCCGACGTTAAAGTTCAGCAAATTTCCCCCTCTAGGATCCGCAACTATCAACAAACTTGTCTCATCTAAATCCCAATAGTTCTTTATTGCACTACCAGGTGAACTTTCAAACTGAGATAAATATTTAATTTTCCACCCACTTTCAATTTCTAGATTATTGAGCTTTTCCTCTAAAGATTTTTTCTGATTAGGGCTTAATGTTTTAGCTAAATCAATTACTGGTGTTTTTTCTTCTGGTAAGAGATTTGGATTATTTATTGCGAAAACGGGTTTATGTGAAATTAAAACTAATATAGATAGAAATATTCCTAATAAATAGTTAATCTTTGAAGGCATAAATAAGTTCTGTCTTTTTATATTTTCGCCGATGAATAGCTTACCCGCGAATAATCCAGATTGGTTAGTAAAAAAAATAATAAAAATGGGTGGGACTATAAGTTTTTATGACTTTATGAATTTCGCATTAAATGATCCTATTAATGGTTATTACGGCAGCGGTAAAGCTGAGTTAGGCGTTCGAGGAGATTTTGTTACATCACCCTCTTTATCTGATGATTTTGCTTTTTTGGTTGGTAAACAAATAGGAGATTGGTTGATTCAGTTCAAAAATAGTTTTTTATCTAATCAGAAATTAGCTGTAATTGAATTTGGAGCAGGAGATGGAAGCTTTATGAGTGGATTAATTAAATATTTTTTAGAAAATAACAAGAATTTTTTGGAAGGAGTTTCTTTTGTAATTATCGAACCTAATGAAGGGATGGTAGAAAAACAAAAAAATAAATTGGAAGAATTTTTAAACTTAGGCATTGATATTTTATGGAAAGGTTTGGCTGAAATAGAGGAAAATAATATAAATGGAATAGTGCTTGCAAATGAGGTTTTGGATGCTTTGCCAGTAGAGAGAATAACCTTCTCAAAAGGAAAATTACTTCGACAAGCAGTTTCTACAGATAAAAAATCTCATAAATTATATTTTGATGAAATGCCAATTACAAGTGAATTAAGAAAAAGTATTGAACTTGCTAAAAGTGAGTTGGGAATCACTATTCCGCCTAAAGATGCTCTTGAAGGATGGACTACAGAATGGCATATAGATAACTCAAAATGGTTAAAAGCTATTTATCAAAAAATTAATAATGGTATTTTATTGATTATTGATTACGCTAAAGAATCCAAAAAATACTACACCTCTAAGAATTCTGATGGGACTATAGTTTCTTATGAAAATCAAAAAATGACGAATAATGTCCTAGATTCTCCTGGAAATTGCGATTTAACATCTCATGTGTGCATAGAAACTTTAATTAATGATGCTGAGACTCTTGGATTTGATACTGTTGGAATAACTAAACAAGGAGAGGCTTTGTTGGCACTTGGATTGGCAGAGAGACTTTATGGGATTCAGAAAGAATTTAAGGAGGATTTATCGAATGCCCTTTTAAGAAGAGAGGCATTACTTAGACTCGTTGATCCTGTTTGTTTAGGTGATTTTAAGTGGTTTGTCTTAAAAAAGTTTAATGAGAAGAAAATGAATATAAATTCAACTTGTTTGCGTTAAGAAAAAAACTTTAAAAATAATGAATCTTCTACGTCATCATATATATCAACAGCACCAATTCCTTTCGGTAATATGAATCTCATTTTGCCATCACGAACTTTCTTGTCGCCCATAAGTATTGTTAGAACCTCTTCTTTATTTATTTGGGGGATCTCGGTAGGAAGATTGTAACTCCTCAAAAGATTCTTCTGTCTTTCTAATTCTTCTTGAGACCATAACCCTTTCTCAATTGCTATTTTCCCCGCAATATTCATACCAATTGATATTGCCTCACCATGTAGAAATTTGCCGTATCCACATAAATTTTCAATAACGTGACCAAAAGAATGACCATAATTCAATATTGCTCTAACACCATTTTCATGTTCGTCTTGCGAAACAATATGTGACTTTGTTTTTATTGAACTATCAATTATTTTAATTAGATATTCATTCTTGAGGTTTATAAGCTCATTCTTGTTTTTTTCAATTTCTAAGTATTCGAATAGTTCTTTATCTCTTATTACTCCGTATTTTATTACTTCGGCCATGCCTGCACTAAATTCTCTTTTGGGCAAACTTTTTAAAGTTTCTGGATCAATAAAAACTGCTTTAGGTTGATTGAAAGCTCCAATTAAATTCTTACCTTTTGGATGATTTACTCCTGTTTTTCCTCCCACAGATGAATCAACCATTGATAATAATGTTGTTGGAATCTGAATATATTCGATACCTCTCAGCCAAGTCGCAGCTGCAAAACCACTTACATCTCCAACAATTCCTCCTCCAAGGGCAATAATTATTGAATTTCTATCTAAGCCAAATTCAAATGCTACATCATATATTTCACTTAAGGTTTTTAAGTTTTTATATGATTCTCCAGCCTTGATAAGGAACATTTTGGCCTGAAATTTATTATCTTTTAAATTATTTAAAAATTTTTCTCCATACAAATTTGATATTTCTTCATTTGAAATCACAAGTATTTTTCTATTCTTTGTTATTCCAATTTTTAAAAGTTCTTCGCTGATATTATTCAGTATCCCTGCTTCTAGAGTTACTTCGTATGACTTATCACCTAGTGGGACTAATATTTTTCTCTTATTCACAATTGATTACCTAGTTAAAATTTATAAATACTTGGTATTAAATACTTTATATATTAGCAAAATCTAAGCTCTAGATCCTTAAAAATTCAGTTGTTAAGAATTAGAAATGGTAATAAAATCATGCTATGAGTTTTAAAAAAAATATAAACGATATTAAGAAAAATTATTCCCTAGGAATAATTGGAGGTGGTCAACTGGCTTTGATGTTAACCGAGGCAGCAAAAAAAAGAGATCTAGAAGTATGTGTGCAAACAAAATCTTGTGATGATCCTGCTGGTTTAAAAGCGGATCATGTCATAGAAGCTGATCCTTTAAAGATAAGAGGTAATAAATCATTAATTAATGAGTGTGAAAAAATAATTTTTGAAAATGAATGGATAAAAATTGATAAATTAAATTTAATTGGCAATAAAGATATTTTTGTTCCAAGCCTTAATGCAATTAAGCCATTAGTAGATAGGTTTTCTCAAAAAAAATTAATAGATAGAATGAATATTCCCTGTCCAAAATGGATAAGTATTGAAGATTTTAAAAATCTCTCGGATGAGGAAATCAATAATTGGACTTTTCCTCTAATGGCAAAATCAAATAAAGGTGGATATGACGGCAAAGGGAACAGAAAAATAAAGACAAAAGAAGATTTAGATTCTTTTTTAACAGAGAATAATTCTGATGAATGGTTAATAGAAGAATGGATAGAGTATGAAAAAGAACTGGCTCTTGTTGGTTCGAGAGATAGGACCGGTAAGATAAGATTCTTTCCAATAGTTGAGACATTCCAATCAAACCATGTTTGTGATTGGGTTCTTGCACCTGGAACAAATGAATATGATTTGAACTTATTTGCAATAAATATTTTCTCTTCAATAGTCAATGAACTTAATTACGTTGGAGTTTTAGCTATTGAATTCTTCTATGGCGATAATGGTCTTTTAATTAATGAAATAGCTCCTAGAACACATAACTCAGCTCATTTCTCTATTGAAGCTTGTACTTCAAGTCAGTTTGATCAATATGTTTGCATTTCATCTGGGATAATGCCACCTGATATCAAAATGAACTGTGAAGGGGCAATTATGATAAATCTACTGGGGTTAAAAAAGAATTTCCCAATTTCAATGGAAACAAGGATTAAAATGTTATCTGAAATTGAGGGTTCTAATATTCATTGTTATGGCAAATCTCGCGAAATTCTGGGAAGAAAAATGGCTCACATCACATTTTTATTAAATGGTAAAACACATTCAGAAAGATATGATGAAGCTCAAGTTTTATTAACCATGGTAAGAGACATTTGGCCATCTCCAAATGCATAAAAAAATAAGTTAGAGTTAGGTTACTGGATCTTTGGTTAAGTTCTTCTTTATGTGCTCTGATCTGACTCTCTTTCGACATGAGGAGACTGTCGTGATGCGGTAGTAAACCGATCTCGTAATCGGAAACGAAAGCCCACTTTGAATCCTCTTCTGGTATTTCCAGGTCGATGCAGCAGAGAACTGACGGGGATCCGGTGTTACCTATCAAAATCCTTGCTATAAAAGGCTTTTGGTAGGTATTTTATTTTTTGGAATAACTTAGCTGTTTTTATTCTCTATTGGTGTAAATAATTTATTTGCCAAAATACTTGACGATCCATTTTCAATGTATTTATATTAATAGTACATATGTATTACTAATTAATGACTTTAGGAGGAGCTAATGTTTGGACTAATTTTTCTTACGGTTATCGTAATGAGTCCCCAAGTGGTTGGTTGCTTAGCCCAGACCGCAGCAGATTAATTTTATTTACAAGGAATAAAAAATCTCCAAGAAATAATATGAGAATTTTTGCTCATACATATTATGCAAATGATCTTGGTGAGCCAATGGCAATTAAATCATCAACTCAAATGTATTTGGATAATGCTTGGGATAAATGGCATGACCTTCAATTAGAGGGTTGGACTTTTGAAGAACTTGAACTACCTGAATCTGTATGACTAACTTAAATCCAATCAAAAAGAAACTATCAAAAGCAGATAGAAAGATATCTATACAAGACCCATCAAAATTATTAGCAGAATTTTTTAATGGTGTTGTCATTAAACTTGATGAAGAATATGATTATGACTCATAAAGAATTGATAGATCAAGTTTCCGCAAATTTATTTAAACAAAGTGGAAAGTTAGAAAGCAGAAGATCTTGGTTGGCAATGAGAAATTATCTTGAACAATTAGATAGCGAACAACTTAAATCCATGCTTAAGTAGCACGGATGATTTAAAAACTTTATTTAGTTTTTATTTTTTTCTTAATTCTTAGAAAACCATAGGTTGCAAAGCCAACCAAAAACATATCCAAGTAAATATGCCAAGTAGGAAAAATCTGGTGTATTAAATCCATTAACGTTTTATTGCCACTTGCCAGTAAGGATAATCTAAATTTGATTTTTCTCTAATCAATTGTAATTTTCTAGAATTTATTTTTACTACTATTCCATCTGTTGGATATTTACTAAAAAGCTTCCCTTCTAGCCATTGTTTTCTAAATACTTCAACTTGGCTCGTAAAGTTGCATGAAATATCCTGAAGGATAGTGAAGCCTAGCTTTGAAAGACTCTTTTTGGACTCATATTGGTTAAGTGTTGAATTGAGTATTTGAAATGCGCAGAAGCTAAGACTTTCAGGAAATCCCTCTTTAGCTCTTAGAAATCCAGAAGAGAGTCTCTGGGAGATATTTGGACTTTGGTTGGGTCCGTATAATTCACCTCTAACTTGAAGAACTCCTCGTATAGGGAGATTATTGGGAATGTCTTGGACTTTAATGAGTTTACTAGTAACGTCTGTCCCTTTTCTTGAAATTGCTTTCTCCAAGGTTCCATCCCTATATTGCAAAGCAACAGCACAACCATCAATTTTCGGTTCAATTAATAATCTGGTATCTGCTAATAATCCTTTCAAAAATTCATCTATTGAATCCTTTTCTAATGAAGGTAAAACTAGTTTATTTTTCTTTTTAAAGTAATCACAATTAGGGGTTGTTCTTAATAAATTTTTTTCAAGTTGGTCGAACTGCTTATCAGAGATTAAAGCATTACCATTTCTATAATTATCGTCATACCATTCAATTCGTTCTTCTAAATAAGTCTTCATTTAATACGATGGCTTAAGTTTTTGGCTAGGAATCCAACTTGATTTATCTATGATCCATTTTTCTCTATCTTCATATTTAACAGTCCATAAAAAAAATGAAGAAATTTCTTTTAGAGTTATGCCAAACAAATATCTTGTTTTTGGACTTATTGATATAAATCCTATTAATAATATTAATAAAATAAGTTTAAACATGCCTTTAATCATTAAAAACTCAGCTTAATTTTTGCGAACTTTTTAATTAATGCAATTCTTATAACCTTCAATCTTTGCTAGTTCATCAATGTTCAATCCTGTTTCCTCTAGTAAAGTTTCTCCTATATCGTCCTTATTAAATTTAGTTAAGGCTCCCTTAGTAGAGTACTTAATACATTGGTTTTTGTATTTTGCTTCTTTGACAACAGGAGATAAATAAAAACCAAACAAAATGATAAAAGCTCCATAGGTTACAACTTTTCTATGGTTTTTCCACCATTCATAAAATTTATTGGACACGAAAAATAAATAATTAACTAATTTCAATTTTAAATTGATTGTCAACAAATTACTTTAGTAATTGAAGGATTGCTTAGTTTATTGTTTTTTCATTAATAGATTTAAGCCAAGAATAATATCTTGATTTTCTAATCCTTTGCTCTTTTGAGACTAATCTATCCGCAGATTCTAGGGGTGATTCTCCTTTCTCAACTTTTGTTGTAATAGATATACCAAAACCTTTTGCTTCAATTTTTGCAATGCCACCCTCTAAAAAAAATAAAAAAGACCAACCTTTATTCCATCCTAAATAGAAGGGATTTCGATACATTGCATTCTTTTGGATATACTCTTTAATGTTATTTTCCTTTTCAAGGTGTTACTTGTATACACTATTACCAAATAAGAAGTTTACAGCTGATTATTTCTGGAAAAGTAATTTTAGTATTTAAATAATCACTTCGAGGAATACTTGACATCCGAGAGTAGTACATTTATATTAATAGTACAAGCGTATTATCTTTATGACTTCAGGAGTCGCTAATGTTCGGACTTATTTTTATCGTGGCAGCCTTATTGACCCCCCAACTGGCTGGTTGTTTAACAAAAAAAGTGGTTTTTTAATTTTTTTTGAGAGTTATAAGAAATCTGTATCTAATAACTTAAAAGTATATACTCATCTTTTCTTTGCAAATGAATTAGGTGAACCAACCCAAATTAAAAATTCAAGACTTCATTCTATTGAGTGTGCTTGTGAAACATGGAATGAATTAATTTCAGGAGGTTGGCAAATTGTTACTAATAAATTCCAGTAATTATGATCAAGGCAAATCCGTCAAAATGGGAATATCTAAAAGAATCTACCCTAAAACGAAAACGAACAAAGATTTGTATTACTTGCAATCACTTTCGCTACAGCACTTCAGAAACTTTTGCTACTATCTTGATCTGTCCAAAAAACGAAAAACGCATACCACAGGGTGATCATTTACTTAAAGGTTGTGAGTATTGGCAAAAAAATAGGACGATATTTTCTCCTGAAGCATCTTAATTATTATCTAATTAAACTTCTTTAGGTAGAGATATTTAATAATGTAAACTAAGCATTATTTTATACAACTTAGAAATTTTTTTTTAAGTAATTTTGAAGCATGATTCAATTCTACTTTTCCATATTTTTATTAGTTGTGCTTACATTTTTTGCACTTTTATTAGATGCACCAGAACTGGCTTCTTTAATTCAAACATTTTAGAAAATAATAAATCAGCATTTTTACTGATTTACTTTCTTTATAATTAAGGCTTAGGTTTAACTTATTGAATAGGAGGGATCTAATGATTGACAGTCCACCAGAGAAGTTAAAGTAAAAAATTTAAATCTAGATAAAACTAATGCTAATTCTGGAATGAATCTTCTATTTGAGGTTCATTCCTTTTTAATTTCTCTCTAAAAAAATGTAAAT
>CACGJI010000022.1 GCA_902573335.1 uncultured Synechococcaceae cyanobacterium
TGCAAAACTAAAGCTGAGTGGATGGAACAATCAGGAATGACTTATGACAGGGAATCAGAAGTTAATTAATAAAATCTAAAATATAATTTATTCGCAGCAACGTTTTCTATTTGAAGAATAATCTGTCAAAGAAGTTATATATTCCTTGATCAAAAAGAGAGATTCTTTATTTAGGCTGTAGTAGACCCATCTACCTTCTTGTCTGTCTGAGATAAGACCAGCTTCCTTTAAAATTTTTATGTGGTATGAAATTCTTGATTGAGATAACTTAGTTAATTTCATAATATCGCATACACAAACTTCTCCATCCATCATTAGGTCAATTATTTCTAGCCTAAAAGGATCAGAAAATGAAACCATCAACTTAGATATATTTTCTTTTTTTACTTTGCTAATCTCTTTAAACAATTTTAAAGTAGTTAAATTTTCTTAAATATAGCTTAAATAAAAAAGATTTCATTAAAAACAAGATCTTGATACATCAAAATATTTTGATGTATAATTTCAATAGAAAATTTCAAAGTTATGAAAATTGGAATTAATGGTTTTGGAAGAATTGGCAGATTAGTTTTCAGAGCATTATGGGATAGAGCTGATATAGAAATAACTCATATAAATGAGATAGCAGGAGATTCGAATGCTGCTGCGCATCTACTCGAATTCGATTCAGTCCATGGTAGATGGGTGAAAGATATAAAGGTTAACGAAGAAGAAATAATAATTGATGGAAAGAAATTAGCCTACACATCGTTTAAAAATTACCTTGATGTTCCTTGGGAAAAATCTTCTGTAGATATTATTTTGGAATGTACAGGAAAGAATAAAAAGCCAGACAAACTAAATCCCTATTTTGATTCTCTTGGGATGAAAAGAGTAATAGTAGCTTGTCCAGTCAAAGGAATTGTTGCAGAAGCTGAATCACTTAATATTGTTTACGGTATAAATCAAAGTCTTTATGACCCCTCCAAAAATAAATTAGTAACCGCAGCATCCTGCACTACAAATTGTTTAGCTCCAATAGTAAAGGTAATCAATGAAAATTTTTCTATTAAGCACGGCGCTATTACAACTATTCACGATGTTACCAACACTCAAGTTCCTGTAGATTTTTATAAAAGTGATTTGAGGAGAGCAAGAGGATGTATGCAAAGTTTAATCCCTACTACCACTGGATCTGCTAAGGCTATTGCTGAGATCTTTCCAGAATTAAAAGGAAAATTAAATGGGCATGCAGTAAGAGTTCCTCTACTTAATGGCTCTTTAACTGATGCAGTTTTTGAATTAAATAAAGAAGTGACAACTGAACAAGTAAATTTGGCACTAAAGGAAGCTTCAGAAACTTATTTAAAAGGAATTCTTGGCTACGAAGAAAGACCTTTAGTTTCTGCAGATTATGTAAATGACTCTAGAAGTTCAATAGTTGATAGTTTATCAACGATGGTTGTTAATTCAAATTTATTAAAGATATACGCTTGGTATGACAACGAGTGGGGTTACAGCTGCAGACTTGCAGATCTTACTGAATATGTAATCAAAAAAGAGATTTAATTTATGTCTTTATGAAGTTATCTAATATTCAACAATATAGTGTTGTAACAGCAAACTATTGGGCGTTCACGCTTACTGACGGCGCATTAAGATTATTAGTTGTTGGTCACTTTCATGAGCTAGGTTACACAACTCTACAAATTGCTTTACTTTTCCTTTTTTATGAGTTTTTTGGAATAATTACTAATCTTTATGGTGGCTGGATAGGAGCAAGATATGGATTAAGGCTTACTTTATGGATTGGGACTATCCTGCAAATCATCGCTCTTTTTATGCTTATTCCAGTTAAGGAAGATTGGCCGGTAATTTTTAGTGTCGCATACGTTATGGTTGCTCAAGCAGTTAGTGGGATAGCAAAAGATTTAAACAAAATGAGTGCTAAAAGTGCTGTTAAGACAGTAGTCCCAGAGACAAATGATGGCAATGATACTGGCCAAAAACAACTTTTTAAATGGGTTGCTATTTTAACTGGATCTAAAAATGCTCTTAAGGGAGTTGGCTTTTTCTTGGGTGGACTTTTATATAAGTTATTTGGATTCAATAATGCTGTAGGAATTATGGGTTTTGGACTCTGCTTAGCCTTTTTATTGACATTAATTTTACCTGGAGAAATTGGCAAGATGAAAACCAAACCAGCTTTTAATGATCTTTTTTCAAAATCAAATGCCATAAATATTCTTTCTGCAGCAAGATTCTTTCTTTTTGGAGCAAGAGATGTTTGGTTTGTTGTAGCTCTTCCAGTATTCCTAGATATGGCATTTGGTTGGGACTACATGGAAATAGGATTATTTCTTGGGGCCTGGGTAATAGGTTATGGAATTGTTCAGGCTTCTGCTCCAGCAATTAGAAAGATATGGGGCCAGAAAGAAAGTCCAGATCGTAAAGCTATCCAATTTTGGAGTGCCGTATTAATGGTAATACCATCTTTGATAGGAGTCGCATTATGGAGAGAAAGTTCTCCATCAATAGCAATAATTTTAGGACTTACTATTTTTGGATTTGTTTTTGCAATGAATTCCTCTACACATTCTTATATGATTTTGGCCTACTCTGATAATGTAAAAGTCAGTTTAAATGTTGGCTTCTATTACATGGCAAATGCTGCTGGAAGACTAGTTGGAACATTACTATCTGGCTTACTATTTATGATTGGGAGAAATCCGAGTATTGGTCTTCAATATTGTCTTTATTTTTCATCACTTTTAATATTCTTATCTTGGATTTCGAGTCTTAAATTACCATCAATCAAACAAAGCTTATCAGCTCCATAAAGACTAATTTTTAGGAATTAGAATATTTTAATGGCAAAAATATCCTTAATTGAACTTGCAAAAACTTTCCTAAAAATTGGTATTTTAAGTTTTGGAGGACCCTATGCTCATATTTCCTTATTCGAAGATGAACTTATAAATAATAAAAAATTGATATCAAATCAATCTTTTGAAAAAGGTATTGGATTATGTCAAATACTTCCAGGACCAATATCTACTCAATTGGCAATATATATAGGTCTTAAATTAAATGGTTATCTTGGTGGATTGATATCAGGTATAAGTTTCATTATCCCAGGATTCATTTCGGTATTAGCTCTTAGTTTTTTTTGGCAAATTGGTTCTGGATCAAAATTCTTAACAGATTTAATTTATTTTAATCCGCCTATTATTGCAGGAATAATTTTTTCATTCTCATTAGTTCTATTAAAAAAAAGATTAAAGTTTGATCGAATATTATTCTCCAGCTCAATATTATTTCTACTTATATTTGCTAAATATAATAGTATTCAATTTCCACTCATAACAATTCTTAGTATTGCAGGATTGATAAATATATTTTTAAAGAAATTCAAAAATATTTTTTATAGCTTGGTCCCTTTATCTATATTTTCAACAACCTCATTTTTGATTAGCTCGGTCTTTTTAGATATATCAAAGTTTTATAAATTTTTAAGAGAGTCTATAACCTCAAAGTTTTTAGTAGATTACCTTAATCTGTTTTTTTTCTTCTTTAAATCGGGACTTTTTATTTTTGGAGGTGGATTAGTAATCATTCCTCTTATGAGTGATTATGTTATCTCGCAAGAATGGTTAACAAATAATGAATTTATAGATGGAATAATGATTAGCCAAATAACACCTGGGCCTGTCTTATTAATTACAAGTTTTATTGGATATAAAGCAGGGTTTTCGATCGGAGGAATAAATGAAGCTTTAAAGTATTCATTTATATCAACTTTTGCAATTTTTTTACCAAGTTTTATATTGATTTTTGTTTTTGGAAAAGGCTTTATAAAAAACAGAATTAAATCAATTAATTACTTTATCGAAGGAGTGATCAATACAATTCCTGGAGCAGTTATTTTCTCTGGATTTAATTTAATTGAAGATAGTTTTTCATCAAAATTCTTTTTAATTAGCTCTATTTTTATAGTTTTAATCTCCACACTATTATCTTTTTTAAAAATAGTTCCAACATACATACTCATTCTTTTTTCTTTAATATTAGGCTTGTCAAAATATTTTTTTGCATAAAAAAAAGGAGGAAATAAATTCCTCCTTTTAAATATTATCTTACGGTTTATTTACCGATTCTTTTTACAGCAGCTCTTGACTTCTCAAGAATATCTCCTTTTAAGGGGACAAATCCAAGTGATGGAGCTTTATCTTGATACTCATCACTTAATAATGTATTAAAGGCTTGTTTGATAGCTTTAGTGTTTCTACCATTACCCTCTTCATAAGCAAGTATCCATGTTAATGAAGCTATAGGGTATGCTCCTTTTGCAGTTGGATTAGGATTTTTACCAGCAAGATTTTCATCTAGAGTAATACCATTAAGAGCCTTAGCTCCTGCTTCTACAGATGGTTTTAGAAACTCACCTGAAAGATTCTGAAGTGCTGCAGCTTTGACATTACCTTTTATGTAAGACTGGTTAACATAACCAATTGCGCCTGGAGTGTTTTGAATAACACCTGCAACACCAGAATTACCTTTTGCTCCAACACCTGCCGGCCATTTTACAGACTTACCTGTGCCTAATGTCCAGGTTTTTGAAAACGCTTCCATAGAGTTTGTGAAAGCCTTAGTAGTTCCTGATCCATCAGAACGATGAGTCCAAGTCAATTTCCCTGGTTTACAACCTAATTCTTTCCAATCTTTAATCATTCCCATAGCAACTTGTACTGCTTTCTCTTGGGAAAGTTTTAAATCGCAATCATAGTTATAACCAAATGCAATAGTTCCTCCAACCATAGGTATCTGTACTAATCCTCTAGTAACTTTTGCAATATCTTTATCTTTCATTGGATCATCTGAAGCACCGAAGTTAACAGTCTGATCAATAAATGCTTTTCTTCCAGAACCAGAACCAACTGCTTGGTAATTAACTCTTGGTCCACCTGATTTTGCTAGATCAAAAAACCATCGAGTGTAGATTTTGGCAGGGAATGATGCTCCAGCACCACTTAATCTTGTTCTTGCCGAAACACTTGTGCCAGCAGCAATGGCAACTACAGATGTAAAGACCAAAGCTTTCTTAGCTATGTTCATTGATTTCATGAATTAACGAAAGACAACACATTTATAGCACTTAATTTGAACACAAATACTCTTTAATTAAAAGTTTATCTTTTAATTAATTAGTTCTTAACCCTCTCTTAAACTAAATCTTGATTAGAGCTTTTTTCGTTTGGATTTAAAAATATTTGAGGATAAAAATAGATTAATTTTTAACTTTTTTACAAAAAAATCTCAAAATACATAGACAATTTTTTTTTAATTTAAGAGATGTTTAAACTCTCTTTAAAATTCTATATTTGCTTTTTATTCTTACCATCCTATAAATCTGTATTAAGACAAGGAAAGATAGTTTCAATAATCGCTCCACCATCTTTATGATTAAATGCCTTTATGAAACCTTTATTGTTATTAATTATTTTTTTTGTAATTGAAAGACCTAAACCACTTCCACTTTTCTTAAATTTAGTCCTTGATGGATCCCCACGATAAAAACGAGAAAAAATGTCATTTGATTCATTTTCTTCTAATCCAATACCTTTATCTCTAACTCTTGTAACAACAGAGCTATCTCTCTTAAAAATTTCAATTTGTATGTCCTCATTTGTTGGGGAGTAACGAATAGAATTATCTAAAATATTTATAAATGCTCTCTTTAAATTTTCAATATCACCAGATATATAATATTTTGTTGGTATAAATAAATTTATTTTTATATCTTTTTTTTCTGCAAGCGGTTTTAAGGTTTGCCAAGATTCCATAACCAAATCTGAAATAGATATTTTTTTGTTTTTATTAAAATCTTCGCTACTTTCTAGCTTAGAAAGCTCTAAAGTCTCTTCGGCCATTTTTCTTAATCTTTTTGACTCTTTCTTAAGTCTTTTAACAAGATACCTATCCTTTTTTGATACTACTGATTCAAGTCTTTCCCCAATTAAAATAAGTGATGTAAGAGGTGTTTTCAGTTCATGAGACACATCATTAATTAATTGATTTTGTCGTTTTTTTATCGATTCAATTGATAATTTACTTTCCAATAATATTAAATAATTCTTTTTCCTTCCTCTAACAATATTTACCGAAATGGGTACTCCCGCAATTGTGAAATCAAGGTTGAATGGGAAATCTTTTTTTCTTAAATATAGAATTTTATTACTAAGTACTTCAAGCTCATTAATATCATTAATTGCTTTTCCAATAACATCTTTATATTTGATAACCCTAATAAGAGATAAAGCTTTCTGATTGATAAATTTTATTGTTAGATCAGATGATAAGATTATCCACCCTTGCGATGAATAATCTAACCAAGACAACACTTCTTGAGGTCTAATTTTATCAAATGGGAAATCAATAGTTTTTTTATACTTATTTTTATCAACTTCAAATTTTTTTTCTTTTGATTGAGAAAAATGCTTGACTTTTATTTTCCACTTCTGATGTAAAAAAAATAATACTTCTTGTAGTGTTTTCATTTTCATCCAAACTTATATCCAAAACCTCTTACAGTTTTAAGAAACTTTGGAGCTGAGGGATCTTCTTCTAATTTCTCTCTGAGCCACCTAACATGAACATCTACAGTTTTAGTATCACCAATAAAGTCAATTTCCCAAATTTTTTCAAGTATTAAATCTCTTGACCATACCCTTTTTGGATTTTTCATAAATAACTCTAATAATTTAAATTCTTTTGGAGATAATGTTATTTCTCTATCAAAAGAAGTTACCCTACATTCTTCCAAAAACATTTTTATATGATTAAACTCGAGAACAGTTTTTGATTTTTCTATATATTTTTTATTACGTTTAGATCTTCTTATTAAGGCTCTAGATCTAGCAATTAATTCATTTAAACCAAAAGGTTTTGTTAAATAATCATCTGCACCAACCTCTAATCCAAGAACCCTGTCTGATTCATTATCTTTAGCACTCAAAATTAGTATAGGTGTATAGTCTTCATCATTTCTTATTTTTCTACATAACTCTAATCCATTTAGTCCTGGCAACATTAAATCTAGAATTATTAGGTCAACATCTTTTTTAATATCATTATTAATAAAATCTAAGGCACTTAAACCGTCTTTGAAACTTGATACTCTAAAACCTTCGCTGCTCAAGGTTTCACTGACTGTAAGCCTAATACTCTTATCATCCTCTACAAGAAGAATTCTTGAGTCTTGCAAACTTTTATGATCTTTAATAGCCATTGAAAGTTATAACAATTTTATTTTATATAATCAAAATTATTTGATGTAATTATTTCATATTTGCTTTACATTCAATACTTATTTTTTATTCGATCTTATTTCCTTTTTAATTTCCCCTTAAACCTTTTTAATTATTTTTTAGATTGTCTCCAATGATGTATCGCCTTGAATCTTGGAGACATATTTCATGGAAGGCACTAGGTCGGTCAGGGGGTAGCTGTAGGGGTAGCTGAGGCTATATACCTTGTATGTAGAACTATATACTTTGTGCAATATTGAGACTCAAACCCACTCGCACCACTTACCTATACCCTAGTTATAGTAAGGAAATATTGAATTTTTACGTTTGATAGATCGAGTGCTTTGGGAGCACTAGGTCGCAGGTTCGAATCCTGTCGCCCCGACTCAATCAAAACCAAGTCATACTAGCGAGTTACCCAGACTCGCTTTTTTATTGCTTTTACTTGTTGGCTCATAGTGGCCAACAAATAGCCAACAAATGTTGCTTATTTTGACAGGATAATCATTGCAATTCCCTGCAACTATTTAGTCATGGTCTGTAGACATAGTGCCCTACTAGGGTTGTTAAGTGCTTTGGGGTCAACACCGGCATTTATAGCCGTGGGCAAAGCTAAAGCAGCTACTAGTGGAAGTAGTAAGCGTTTCATTTGTTAATCACAACAACTGTCTTTGGTTAATGAAACAGTCCAAGAAGATTCCTTCATCGTTGATAAGTCAACTCTATGAGTTGCCATCCAGTCACCGTTTGCTTCCACAAACTTTTGAACATTTCCTTCTGGAGCCTGATGAATAACAATAACTTTTTGAGGATCTTCCTTGCTTACTCCTCTAAAAAGCGGCTTAATATCAAATTCAGAATGTCTTTTATCTGCCTCTGAACTATCAAATATCGAAGCCCATTCATCGAAAGTACTTTCAATCTTAAAAGTAAACACAGAGGTAACAGAGCACGACATAAAAAAAAAGTTAATTGCACCTTATTGTAGTTCGACTTTTTGAAAAAACTATCAAATCTCCGACCTATTTAAAAGAGGGCACTAGGTCGTAGAGGGGAGCGCTAGGGGGAGCGCTAAGTTCTATAAACATCTTGTATGATCTTCGAAGATTTAGCAATAAGCTGTCTCAAACTCGTTCCACTCTCTACAGTTAGTCTAGGCTATAACAGAAGTCTCAAGGTTTTCTTAAAAATTACGCCCAGTGCTTTGGGAGCACTAGGTCGCAGGTTCGAATCCTGTCGCCCCGACTCTAATTATCCAAGTCATAGAAAGGTAAGCCAGCCTGTCTTTTTTATTATTTAAATTCTGTCCTCAATGATTGCGGACAAATTGCGGACAAAAGATGTTTAATTGAAAGGAAAAGTATTCTTAGTAGGAGATATAAAAAGCACTTCAAAAACAATTCCAGTCAAAGCAATAGGCAATACCCAAATAGCGATAAACCTATGATCAAAAAATCTTAAATGGTCTTCTCCTTTAAAAACACTTTTTAAAGAGGTGTACAAAGTTTCTGGTCTTTTATATGAAGGGCCATTTTTAATTGGAGAATATGGTTTTATAAATGCAGAGGAAGCTGCGAATTTTGCAATTTTTCTAATTAAATAAATAGGTAATACCCAAAGGGCTAAATATCTTCCACCTAACCACTGTCTCGCATTAGGGAGGGCATATTCTTTAATAGATTTATTCTCTGGCATTCCAGATTCCAAATTCTTGTAGATATTTTCTAATGAGGATACTTTTTGTGATTTATTGATCATTTGTTTTTAAGAAAAAATTAACCTTAAAATAAAAATATTCCTAACTACTAAAATAACTAAAACGTAGTTAAGAATATTTTCGTTGGCTAGGTTCATAAAGACGGAATCTATACCGTTGCAGATTCGCCAAATATCTACATATTCTTTATAAAGAAAAAACTCTTTTTTAAAAAGTAAATAATATACATAACCATGAATAAAATTTAATG
This sequence comes from uncultured Synechococcaceae cyanobacterium, assembly GCA_902573335.1. GTDB lineage: Bacteria > Cyanobacteriota > Cyanobacteriia > PCC-6307 > Cyanobiaceae > Prochlorococcus_A. The sequence goes on from CACGJI010000022.1 coordinate 9,254, forward strand.
ACTGGATTTCTATAGAAAATTAACTTTAATATTCCTACTAATAAAAATTATTTAAACCTCATTTTCTAAGATTGCGAAAAAGAAAATGAGGTCAAAGGGAGTTTCTCATTACGAACCGCTTTATCAAAGCTAACGGTTAGTAGATTGCCCTAATATCTACTTACATATTTATATAATGAGATTTAAAATAGTGGAAGATTAATTTTATACAAATAAGTGTTTAATATTTTATGTAATTATTGCTTAGGAAAAACTAATTAATGCATTAACTATAGTTATTGAAAGATAAAGAAATGCATAAAGAGAAACTGCAAAAAATAAATACTGTTCTATGGGAATCATGTCAAGGTATTAATTAAGGGGTGAGAAAAATTTGATCAATTTTTTGTTAAAAAGATATTCTCTAAAATATAACTTTGTTCTATTGATTCATTTTTAAGAGAAATATTTTTTGGCAAATTATTATTCGTAGAATTAAAAGCACCCCATTTTTTTAGCCAAAATAAGGTATAAAAAAATGCAATTAAAAATGGTGCTCCAACAATTAAAAATCTAATGTCCATCAAAATTTCCTATTAATAAGATTTAAACTGCATTGCCAATATTGCTCCAAGGAAGAAAACAGTTGGAATCCCTAGGGCATTAACTGCTGCGGTTCTCACAGTAAATACTGGATAACCTTCTGCTGGTCTGCCAACATCAGGAATTAATGCTGAATCTTCCCATACTTGATAATTTTTAAAAGGAGTTACTCCCTTCTTTGGTAATCCTAGTGGCGTTAATCTAAATACATCCCATCTACCTAACCAAAAGACTGTAAATATCCATGAGAATATTATTGGTGTAATAACAAGTAAAATCCTGAAATCCATTTCTAAAAAGTAATATTAAATTTAATTATTATTTTGTCTTTTTTAGTTAAATAAATGATTTGATCATTAACTTATATTTAAAGAAAAACCCCTAATAACGTTGTTTATAATCATTAGTAACATCATGTAATGATTAATTAAATTATTTAAAGTATATTTTTTTTGATTGAGATATTTAGATATTTTTTTTGATGTAGATTTTAGTTAATTAAAAAACAAATATGGAAACCTTTAGATTCTTACTTTTTGGTTTTGCAGGGGTTAGTGTAGTTTTCTGGGTGGCAATAATAGCTTTATGGCATGCATACATGTTTTCAAGATTCTTCAATGAAGATAAAGGTTTAAATTCTGTTATCAATCAAGAAATAAAAGTTTCAACAGATCCAATTTTAGGCAGTTTGGTTAACAGTAATAATTTCAGAAATAGAGATAAATATTCAATGAAAGGTTTTGTTATTGCAGACTTTTCATCTGCAAGTAGTAATTTCAAACTAAATAAACTCTACACAACAGTAATGATTGGAGTTACTTTTGCAAGTTTTATTTTTCTCACTTATGGATTAAGCAGTTCAATAACAACGGTAAGTTAAATGGAATCTATATATGTAATTGTTTTTATTACTTGCTTTGTTTATTTAATTTTTGACTCATTCAAAAATATAAATATTAAATAGATTGCTAATGTTTTTTACCAGTTAATAAAATTTTTCTTCTTATATAAAAGAATACTAAAGTAGTTATTATCATTACAGGTGGATGAAATGATATTGAATTTAGATATTCGAAGTAATCAAATGATTCCAAAATTTTTGCTCGTAATTCACAAAAACTATATTCCATCTCTCAAATTTTTATTGATTTAAATAGATCAATATCTTGTATTAAATGTTATTCAAATTTTTCTTAACTAATATTTTGCGGACAAATTGCGGACAAATATTGCTTTATTTGTCATGACAAACTTCGCAGAACCAAGTAAAAAGTCAGATATAGCTTGAAAACCTAGTGCTGCACTAGAGCTATTAAGTGCTTTGGGAGCACTAGGTCGCAGGTTCGAATCCTGTCGCCCCAATCAGTTATAGCAGTAAGTCTTAGTTAATAATAAATTACACCCAAAAAAGACTGCACCTAAAATGCACCCAAAATGCACTTTAATGTTGAATCATGAATTGAAATTCTCTGAATATATATATGAGTGATATATTAGAAATAATATTTTTTAATAAGTGTCATTATTTAAATCTTTTTCTTTAATTTCTCTTACTTTTGGATCAATTCTTTCTGTCTCAGCTAATGAATACAAATTTGAAGATATCAAATTTGACCAAGTTGAAACTAAGCAAGATATATATGAGCCAAAAGACAAATTAGATGAATACATAATCAAAGGAGCAAATTACTCAACCAAATTTGTACCTTTAATGAATGATGGGGCAGAAGGAAGTGAATATACCCGAACTATGACTGATGATTTTAAAAAATTATTGGTTGACACTGGATTTAATTTTGTAAATTCAACAGCAAATAGTGAGATCCAAAAAATCCCATTTTTTGCGCAAACTTCCGTAAATATTTCTGGTGGAACTGAATCAGATACAAGTTTCTCAATAAATAGTTTGATGAAGCTTGGTGAACTTGGCAAAGATGAAGAAGGAGATCTTAAAACACTTGCTTTTTCTCAAGCAAGATTTGCAACTGCCACGAACGCCGATGGCTCAACAACAAACTTAGGTTTAGGAATAAGGCATCGTCCTAGTGATGCATCTATGGTTGGAGCTAATGCTTTCTGGGATTATAGAATGACTAATTATAGTGATGCCCATAGCAGACTTGGATTAGGTGGAGAATATTTATGGAAAGATTTTGAGTTTAGAAACAACTTCTATATGGCTATTACTGATGAAAAAGACGTAACTGTAAAGGGTGCATCATATAAAGAAAGAGTTGTTCCTGGCTGGGATGTAGAATTAGGCTACAGACTTCCAAATAATCCGCAACTTGCTCTTTTTGTAAGAGGATTTAACTGGGACTATAAACATACACAAGATAATTCAGGATTAGAAGGTTCTATTAGTTGGCAAGCTACACCACATGTTGGCCTGGAAGCTTGGGTTTCTAATGAGATATCAGCAGCTTCGACCAAACTTAATTCAAAACTTCCTGGAACAGATGAGACCTTCTTTGGTTTGAGAATGAATTTGACTGGAAGCCCGATAATTTTCTCAAAGAAAAACTATAAGAAAAATATGATTACACAAATGACACAACCGGTAAAACGCAAGTATGATGTTCTCCTAGAGAGATCCGCTGGTACTTTCCAAAACAGAGCTAAAGGAGTTTAAATCTTACTCATGAATTACTCAAAATTAACAAAAAAATTTTTATTGCCCCTCAGCATTGTTGGACTGATCTTAAATGCAAAACCCTCAAGATCTGCTGAATGGTCAGAAAATCCGGCAATGGTTTCTTGTACTACAGGTCATCAAGATATGAGTAATGCTGCAGTGGGGGTAGATCATTCTCAGCCCTTTTCAATAACTTCTTCTGAAACCAATCCTCATAAATCTTGTTTGGGAACCCCTGAAGGTTATGAAATAACTTTGTTTAAGATTGGAATGTGCACAAAAAATCCCTTCGACGAAAATAATGATGCTGTTGATCTTGATTTCACTACTGATAATGGTTGCGTATGGACGATGGAATCTGATTCAGGAAGTGTTGTTGACTTAGGATCAAATTTAAACCAGGCTCTTTCTTTACCCTCAGCAAAAACAAGGCCGCCATCAGGAACTTACAAGCATTTTCTTATTGTTATGAATCCAAATATAAAATTGAAAGGGTCCTACACTACAACAGATACTACAAATGGCGGAACTTTTTATACGAAACCAGCTGCAACAGTTGATACAGATGGAGAATTTGATAAAAGCTTATCTTCCGCTCAATTTTTTACAAGTGCATTTGATAGTTCTCTTGGATTCAGTCCTAGAGGATCTTGTAGCTATTCTTATCAAAGAACTGTTTCTACCGGTTCTAATCAAGGAGTTGTGAGAGCAGTATTAACTAATGACCTTTTTAACACACAAACTTCTTGTAGTGGAGTAACCAGATTGGTTGGTGCTTTTAAAGCTACTAATCCTCTTGTTATTAATGATGATACTAATGGTTTAGAAATTCAATTTAGTATTACTGGAGCAGGATTAATGATTGAGGGAGGAGGTAATTGGGACAGAGGTCTAGTTAACCAGCCTGTATTTGCTAATTCAGGAGACTTCGTTCCAGCATTTACAAAATTTTAATAACAATTGACCTTTTAAAGCCAATTTGATGTCAATTAGAGATTTTCTTAAAATTTCAGTTCTCCAAATTTATTTTTTTGAAAGTCGATCTACAATTAAGGGGTAATTATCTTCTCTTTTAATGTCAAGTACTCAAGCCATAGAAAATTTAATTAATGGTTATGCAACCAGTGAAGATTCTTCTTTTCTAATACCGAATGCAACTGAAGATTTTTTCGCTGTAAGGCCAAGTGGAAATCCAATCTCTGTTCAGGGATTAGTAGGAATGTTTGATAGTAAAGACTTAATTGCAGAATCCTCAGAATTAATCAAAACCCACAAAATTGAAATTTACGGTGAAATAGCATACGCGGTTTTCACTTTGAATGAAATCTTCAGTTATAAAGGAAATCAAAATATAGATCTTTCAACTTACACTTGCATTTTTAAAAATGAAAACGGTACATGGAAATATGCCTGGATGCAAAGATCACAAGGAACTACTGATATGAAAACTTGGGAATAAATAAAACGCTTACTACTTGCACCGCAGGTAAATTAAGGCTTGGTTATCCTGAATCAATAATCCCTGAAGAAATACCTTTTTAATTAATGTTGCGAATTCTTCCATTACCGATTTTTATTTGCATTTATCTATTCTCTTGGTGGAGATGTAAAAAAAATATTATCGCAAGTGATAAGCAACTAAAACCTTGCATTGATTGGGCATATATAAAAAATTTACCTCTCCCACCAAAACCTTCTTTTGTCGAGTTCTATATTATTTATGTCTCTTCTTTTTTTAGATTTCCCTTTGGGATAATTATTCAACAACTGCCTTTTGCGAAGAAAGTAAGATACTACGAAAGAGAAATGAAATTAATATTTGATAAATGGAATCTAGAAAAAATTAAAAAAATAATTAACTAATTTATTGATATGTCTGGAGTAAAGATATATAAATTCCTAATAATACAAATATTGCTACACCTATTCCCATAACTGTAGTGGGTTGATTATTCCAAAAATCAGTTAAAAATTCCACTGATTGGGAAATTTAAATTTTTTTAGCTCTATAAGCTCTATTCATAACTTTTCTCAAAATATTATTTTTAATTGATAAATCAGAAATACAATAAAGAGTTAAAAACAAAACTACTTTTGCAAAAAATGAGATTTGCATAATAAAAATAACTCTACTCTCATAAAAGCAAATTTCATTAAAAACTGCCAATTTTTAGAAGACCTTATAGGAGATATTTTTAATAGTTGAATACGAAAGACTGAAGAAAAAACAAATGCAACAATATCAAGAGTCTTAGCGTTCGGAGAGGCTCCTGTTAGATATAAGATAGAGTTAATAGAAAGAGACTTATGAAGGAATTAGAAGAAAATACTATCGAACAAATAAGAACTCTTCTTAATTATTTAGAGAAAACAGATCTATTAAAAAACAAGGATATTCTTAGATGCTTAGATGTAATAGCAAGAGAGTATGGCGGAGAAGTAGTTGACAAAAATTAAATGGCAAATCCAGATCAAAAAACAATATTGCTAGAACAAGCTTATGAAGAACTAAAGGCAATTTGCACCAAGTTCCAAAACCAATCTGGAGCTACAGATATGGAAGTAAAAACTTTACTTCGAGAACTTGCGAGGGTTTATGAAAAAGATATTGATGACAACTATGACATAGATTGGGAAGTTTAAATAAGTTTATTTGATATTCTTTTGCTATAAATTAATTGAGGCCAAACCTCGTCAGCACACTCTACGTTTGCTGCAAGACATAAATTGACTCTATATAGTTGCGAGTCGATTTAATAACCCTTTCAGTAGTTGGAATTTCTGGAAGGGTTTCTTGTTACTGATATTTATTTAGTAATCGGTTATAAATTACCAACAATACTATTACCCCAACTATTCCATAAATTGCATGGTATGGGTCGTGGTGATTCTGCCAAAACTCCTTTAAAAATACCTTCAATACTTCATAGCTATTTCCCAATGAGGATAACATCCATAAGATTTTTCTCTAATTAATTTGCATAATTTCTTACAACTGGTAATTTTAGTGGGCTTCAATAAATTCAAATGCAAGATCAAAAAATTGAAAAGATAGCAGCTGTTACAGTAAACATAACTAAGGTGTTGGTAATAATTTATCTAGGCTTCGTAGAGGTATTTAAAATTTGCAAATTACTTATAGAGAATCTAAATACTGAATTTGATATTTCTCGAAAATGGGCTTCACAAAATTATTCAATTCTAAAAAAACGACTAGCGGAAGAAAAAGTAGCGGGCATTATAGAAAATTAGTAAGCGTTATATTTAAGCAACAAGTTTAATCGAATATACGACATCCTTACAATTATTTTTTTTATCCCATTCCTTTGCGAAAGGAGATTGCATCTCTGTACCTAATTTTTCTAAATCGGTACATTTCATTAATAAATGAGATTTGTGTTCATTAACTTTTACAAACTCATAATCAGTTACAAACTCTTTGCACATTTCTTCAAGAAATAATGTCGTTACATCATTTTTAAATTCTTCAAATGTACAGCTAAAAGTTGAGATGATGAGAGTGTTCATTAAAAAAAGGAGCTATTTGCCCCTTATTTTAAATCGACTGTCAATCTCGATTTATGAATAGACTTTGGCAACTATTGGACCAGCTTCTTCATCAGTAAATACAGGTGTGGTTTCCCAATTGAGAAATTCACCCCATTCAGCGGCATGTTGATATATTGCTTTTGGATCATCAGTCTTTAAAACTATCCAACCCTCTAAAGAACCGGGTGCGTGATATCTTCCAATCATCACAACTCCAGGATAATCTCCCCCACCACCAAGAAATTTTTCTGCACCTTTTTGATGATATCCGGCCTTAAATGACCAATGCTGAACATAAAGCATTTTATTTTTTAATTGTTATTGGCTTTCTATTACTAGCAAAAAAAATAATTACTGAAAATAAATAGTTTTAATTGCCCATTTTTGAAGATCCATTAGTGAAACCATTAATTGAGAGTGCAGGTCATATTTACGATTCAACTGTTATTTCGAGCTACTTTTAATTGAAATTCAAACTAAAATAAGAGGTAATTAGCACCTTTTTTATGCTGTTTCTAATTTCTTATAAAT
>CACGJI010000023.1 GCA_902573335.1 uncultured Synechococcaceae cyanobacterium
CTATAAAAAATAAATTTATAATATTTTCTTACGAAAAACCTTATGCAAGATAAAATTAGATTTTTAGAAGTAAATATTCTTCCTAGACCCTCAAGTGTGGCAAATCTTTTATATCTATTAAAAATAGGCAAAGATGATAATAATATGGGTCCTATAGTAAAACTTAGAAGTATCGTATTTGAACTATTATTTTTGTTTTTTTTTAAAAGCTGATCTATAAGAAAATTAATAAAATTTTGAATTTTTATTGAATAATTTTTTAAATTTATTTTTTTTAAATCTTTTATAGGCCCCTTTCTAAAATAGATAACATTAACTTCATAATTTCTTTTTAAAAGATCAACAATTAGTGAAGACTTAAAACGATTTATAAACCATAAAGTATTAGCAAATAATAATACTTTTCCCTTTTTCATTAATATAAATTTTGTAGTTTTAAATTAAGTTAGATAGCAACATTTTCTTTAATTTTAAAGAAGAATACTTCCAAGACCATTTTTTTAATATAATTTGAGGGTTAACTTTAACTTCTTTATTAATATAATCATGTAACAATTTTACATGTTGACTTTCTTGTTTAAGATCTAATATTAAAGAATGAGAAGGTGCAATTTCCTTAAAAATTTTTATATCACTTAGGATGATTTTTTTTGACCTTGATGCTGCTTCAATTACCGGAATGCCAAATCCCTCATCAAAAGATAATAATATTAAAGCAGTACAACTTTGATATAACTCATCAAGGACGAAATCATCTGGATTAATAATTTCTTTTACAAATAAATTAGCTTTAATAAAATTTTTTAGTTTGTAATTCTTATAACTATCGGAACCAGCAATAATCAGCTTAAAATTTTTTTTAAATTTCAAATTATAATTTTTAATTAGCTTAATAGTATAAAAAAGATTTTTATGATTTCGTCTATCGCCTACATATAAGAAATATTCATTATTAAAACAAAATGATTTTTTTTGATATCTTTTTTTTGAGTCCGTTAATGTTGTTATTCCATTAAAAATTACCGTAATATTATTCAACTTTTCTTTTGCAAATGGTAAAAATTGGTACCTAGAAATTAATATATCTTTAGTAGTTCTGGAAACCGTAAGAATATTATCAGAATATAAAAGAGTAAGTATTATTCTAAGTTCAGCTAAAAATCTTTTAAATAATCTTAAATGATTAAAATAGTTTTTTACTCTAATGAATATTAAATCATGAATAGTAGAAACTACTTTTATTCCAGGAAGAAAAGGAGGATCAATATATGGTGACAAGAAGAATTCGACATTTTCGCTTCTTAATTTTGAATAAAGTGTTAGATCAAAAATAAAGAATGGGATTTTCCACCTTAATCCTCTTTTATTTTTAGAGTAGATAATCTTTACTTTTCTTAAATCCAAACCATTAATTAAATTCAAATCTTTAGAAATATTTTTGGGAGGCATTAAAATAATGAAATGTAAGTCTTCGTAAGATGAATATTTAATTAAATTGTAAAATATATTAAGTGAAAATCTACTTAAACCAGAATGCAGATTCTCCACATATCGCATATCAATAGCTACTATATGTCTCATAAATTTAAAATTTATTTTTAATTATTATTGTTTTTATTGTAAAAAAAAGAGTATTAAATGAAGATATTATCCTTTCATATAAAATAGAAGGATTATGTATAAATAGTATGAAAAAATAATATAAAGATTTTCTAATTTTAAAATTTAATATACTTTTCTTTAGGGAGACAAAATAAAAGGCGGGTTTATATAAATTTTTTTTCTTTAACCAATTTCTATGAATATAAATTAATCTCTTTTCATATATATATTCGTTTTTTTTATATTCACGATTTTTATAATACTGTTTAACAAGTGATTTATTGATTTTACATATTGGAATTTTCTGCATAATTGCTCTAATTGTTAGATCAAGATCCTCATATCTTCTTAGAGTAGGATTAAATCCATTCAAAGCTTTTAAAGTTTTAATTCTTGCACAGAGCATACAAGTTGCAGTACTTCCAGTATCTGAATTCTTAGGAAAAGAGTTACAAAACAAAAGTGAGCTAATTATTTTTTCTCTAAATTTACTAAAGTCAATAATATTTATATGCATTGCTTTACAATAAATCTTAACTTTTTTTTCGAAAAAGATTTCTCTATCGCAATAACAAAGAGGTGAACTGTAATTAGAACTATTTTTTTTTAAATATTGAACCTCAAATTCTTTAATTCGAGATACTTGATGCGAAATTCGATTCGAATAGCTAATGTCATCACTATCAAAGAAAGCTAGAAATTCACCTTTAGCATTTTTTTAATAGGGAATTTCTTGCTTCTGCTACACCCAAATTTGAACTATGTTTAATTAATCTATAGTTAATTTCTTTTTGAGAAAGAAAAGAATGAATTTTATTTATAGTGGAGTCAGATGAATTATCATCAACTATTAAAATCTCGATATCTTTATAGTCTTGTTCTAAAGCCGACTTCAAAGCAAGATTAATTGTTTTTTCTGAATTAAAAGTAGTAAATCCACAAGTAACAAGAATATCAGACATTTTCTAAATCTATTTTATTATATTTATCCAATTATCTATTGAAGACTTTCTTCGAAGTGAATTATATTTTGAAAAACTTTTTAAACTCATTAATTTCAATTTATTCTTATTATTCAACATTTTAATAATTGTACTCAAGTATTCAGCATCATCAACTATTTTTCCATTACTATCATTTTCTACGAAATCGTTTAAATTTTTTAATCTTGAAGATAATATAATTGGCAATCCATAACTCAAAGCCTCTACTAACGAGTTAGGATATCCCTCCCATAATGAAGGGAAACAAAAAATTGTAGATTCCTTTAAAAATTTCTCCGTATTTTTTATATTTCCAAGCAATTCAAGTATGCCATTGGTGATTAGTAATCTATATTTTTTTTCAAATAATTCTCTATATTCCCCATCACCAGCAATCTTAATCTTTAAATTTTTAATTTCATTTATATTCTCTAAGCATTGATCTAAAAGAGGTGTAAAATTTTTTTGAGGACATAATCTACCCAGCATAGAAATTATTGATTCATTTAGTAAGGGTTCCTCGTATAAATTTTTTTTTAAAAGAAGATTAGGAACCACTTTAATTTTATGTCTTATATATTTTGGATAATCTTTTATGTAAGATTTTATTTGTACTGTTATCTTATCTGCAAAAAATAAAGAAAGAAAACCAGAATTATATTTTCTAAGTTTTATATATTGATAATTTTGAAGTGAATTTCTTTCAGATACAATTTTTATTATTGGCAAGAATAAACATGCTAGAAAAGATCTAGGGAATAAGCCATGATGAAATGTTATTAAATGAGTAATTGAATTTTGAATTAATATTTTTCTTAAATTATATATTTGTTTGACTCTTGCAAATAAATTAGCTGAATTATGAGGCACCAAACCATTACCACATTTAATCCAAGTAACATTATCAGAAATCTTATAAAAAGAAACTGAAGGTTCGTTATCATAGCTCAAAATTAATACTTTAAATTCATATTTACTTAATTGATTCGCAACTCTTACTAATTGTCTTTCTAATCCTCCTGCTACATTATTAAGGCTTGTACAAATAAAAGCGATAACAAATTTTTTTGTTTTTGTTTTTTTAAATTTAGTTATTTTGGCTTTCATAATTATATCTTCAATTATAATGAAATAGAATCATGTGATATTTTCAAAAATTCATTATAGAACTATTAAAAATTATATATAAAGATGCATCAATCCTTTGATAATATTTGTGTAACTATAGGGATTACATGTTTTAATGCAGAAAAAACTATAAAAAGAGCAATTCTTTGTGCTTTAAATCAAGACTGGGATAATAAAGAAATAATAATCATAGATGATGGCTCTATAGATAGAAGTCAAAAAATAATTGAGAAGACCATATCTAATAACAACATAATTTTCCTAAAGAATATATCCAACAAAGGGACTTCATTTTCAAGAAATAAAATTATAGAAGTTGCAAAAGGAAATTTAATTTGTTTTATGGATGATGACGATTATTCAGATTCTCAAAGAGTAACTTTACAAGTTAGAGAGTTTTTATCAAATGGATTTCCTAACAACAAATATATGGCTTGTTGTACTGGATTAAGAAAAGAATATAGCAACGGATATTCTAGAAATTTTTTCCCAATGGGGACAAATGGTTCTTTGCCCAATAGCAAAGAATTAGCAAACTTTCTTTTATTTTTTGAACAAAAAAATGGGGTCGATTATGGGTTTGGTCTTCCAACTTGCAGTCTAATGATATCAAAATTTTGCTTTAAAAAATTTGGTAAATTTGATTTAAATCTCAAAAGAGTAGAAGATATGGACTTAACTATAAGATTATCTTTAGGTAATGTTATATTTTTATCTGTCAAAAAAATAATGGTTACTCAAAAAGCAAATAAATTTACAAATCAATCTAGCCAAGAAAACTACAATTCTGAAATTGTACTTATAAATAAGTATAAAAATTACTTAACTGAAAAAGGTTTATTTAAGCATTCAATTTTATGGTGCAAATTAAGATTTAATTATTTTCAAAGAAATTATATTAAATGTATATCCATTTTAATAAATCTTTTATTATCCAATCCTATAAGAACAATTATTCATTTTTTTAAAACAAGTTTTAGAAGATTAGTTCATGATATAAAAAATGGTTCAATTTCATTTCCTCAATTTTTTTAGAATTTCACTTTTTAAATTTATTCATAATTTTTTAAAAAGATGGATTTTTATCTAATATTTAATTAACTATAAAACCTTTATCAATCTTTATAACTTTATCACAATATTTAATCGTACTTTGTCTATGTGTCACTATAAGAATAGTAACATCAGTAAGATTTTTAATAGTTTCCATTACTTCTTTTTCCGTTTTATTATCTAGGGCACTTGTTGCCTCATCTAAAACTAATATATTTGAATTTTTATAAAAAGCTCTTGCTATTCCTATTCTTTGTCTTTGTCCTCCACTTAATTTAACACCAGCTTCTCCAAGATTAGTAAAGTATTTTTTTTCAGTATTAATAATAAAATCATCTATCATTGCTTTCTTAGAAGACTCCTTTACCTTATCCATATCAATTTGATCATGAGATAAACCAAAAGCTACATTTTCTGCAAATGAAGCATCTGCAATAAAAATATTCTGAGGTACATGAGAGATGCATGTACGCCACTTATTAATATAATTCTTTTTAGATGTATTATCTAAACTAATTCCATCAACGAGAATCTCTCCACTAGTGGGTCTCAAAAGGCCCATTATAATATCTAGCAAAGTAGACTTTCCGCTGCCAGTAGATCCAATAATGGCAATTTTATCTCCTTTATTGATAGTTAAATTTATATTTTTTAAAACAGCAATATTATTATCATAAGAAAAATTAATATCTAATAATTTAATAGAGTTTTTAAAGTTAAAAACTTTATTAAACTTTGGAGTTATTTTAACTTTAGTGTTCATCATATTTATGATATCCAGAACCTCAAACTTCTTTGACCTTATATTGGATATCATTCTATAAATAGTTTGAATTAAAGGTAATATCTTTTGAGCTCCAAGTGCGAATGTTGCTAAGTATGAAACTGAATCGTATGGAATATTATTATTATCAAAAAAAAATGAGCTGGAAATAATAAGAATCAATAAAATGCTTTCAAAGAAATATCTTGGATAACCAATTATGAAGTTATTTTGAATCATTTTATTTCTTATTTGTCTATCTAAAATTGAGAAATTTCTTACAAAATAACCTTGATTTCCATCTAATATAATTTCCCTAATAGATGAGAGTCCTTCAGCCAATGATTTTAGTCTTAAAGAATAATTTTTTACATTTAATCTGCTATTAGCAAATAAAATATTCCTCGAAAATAAAAATAAAAATAAATAGAGAATAAGAAAAATAATTAATGCAATTATTGTTATTTTAAGATTAATTATTGCCAAACCTATCAAAATTGAAAATATAATAGTTACTGATGAAACAAGTTGCAAAGCAGCATCTATAGCAATAGAAGTGCCTTCAATACTTTTATCTAGAGATGAAATTATGGCAGAACTATTTTTATTTATATGAAAAGAGTATGGTCTATATAATGTTTTTTTATATGATTCATAACTAAGCTCTCCTGAAATTCTCTGTGTAATGTTTAAATTTATCCAAAAATTTAGAAGTCTTAAGCATAAAGAGCAAATTATAAAGAAAATCAAAAAGGAACCCAATAAATAGATAGATTCTTGATAGTTATAATCTATATTGGAAAAAAATTTAGATAAAAGATTTCTATCATAATTACTTTTGTCATTAAATAATAATAATAATGTAAATGGCATTATTAAATATATGGTAAAGATCTCAGATATTGAGGCTAATATTATTATTAAAAAACTAACAAAAACTTGTCTTTTTCTTTTCGCATTAAAAACCTTAAATAATTCAATCAATAAAATAAAAGAGTTTTGCTCTTCTATATAGTTTATTTTTCTCTTTCTCATTAAAAAATTTTTAAATTAGCCATTTAGTAAACTTACATATTAACGATAGTAAAATTATTAAAAGTTTTTATTATTAAAAGAATTCCTTATACAAAAATATATGTTTTTTAACTTTACTACACTTGAAATAAATTTAGCAAGTTTAATAATATCATTTATGGCTACATTTTTGGTATTGCCTTTTGTAAATAAAATAGGGGAATATTTCAATATGAAAGATACTCCTGATCATAGGAAACAAAAGCAATCTCCACTAGTAAGAATAGGAGGGGTAGCAATAATATTTGGTTTTTTTACATCCTTATTTTTTATCTGGTCTTTAAACAACTTTTCTATTGATAGTTTATATCAAACTAAATTTTTTGTTCTCCTGATATTGAGTTCTTTAGTCCTATTTCTATTAGGATTATTTGATGATATAAGATCATTATCTCCATTTTTAAGACTTTTAATTCAATTTGCAATTGCTATATTTATAGCCGAATCAGGAATTAATATTCAACAAATTAACTTGGCTTGGATTAATATTGATTCAATTTATCTTCCAAAAATTTTAAGTATACTTGTTACATCTTTTTGGATAGTAGGCCTAATAAATGCCATCAATTGGTTGGATGGGGTTGATGGACTTGCCTCGGGAATAGTTGGATTTGCTTCATTGGGCTTAGCAGTAATTTCTTACCAAAACGGACAATTTTTAGTTCCATTAATTGCAGTAACTTTATCTGGTTGCAGTTTCGGTTTTTTAAGATTTAATTTTTATCCTGCAAAGATATTAATGGGAGACAGTGGTTCATATTTTCTTGGCTTCTCTTTAGCCATAGTTAGCATAATGAGTACAAGCTTAGAGGTAAATCCCATTGGTATATTTATTCCTTTTTTCTTATTAATAATTCCGCTAATGGATATGCTAGTAGTCATAATAAGAAGACTATTTAAAAGAGTATCACCGTTTGTATCTGATAGAAGTCATTTTCATCATAAGCTTATAGATTCAGGATTTACTGAATTAGGAACTGTTGTTCTATTTTATAGTTTATCTCAGTGGGTTGCTGTTATAACTATTGGATTAGCTTCAATTAATGATGGTGTATATCTATTAGCAACTATGCTTTCTTCTGTAATACTATTTTTTGGATTTATTATCTCCAAATATGCTTTATAAAAACTAATTTATATTTTTGCTAAAAAATTCAATTGTCCTTTCTAAACCATTATCAAGATCTACTTTTGGTTCCCAATTATATTTCTGATTAGCTAGATCTATTGATGGTTTTCTTCTGAAAGGGTCATCTTGAGGAATATCTTTATAAATTATTTTGAGCTCTTTGTTAATCTTATTTTTTATTACAAAAGCAAGTTCTTTAACAGAAATTTCATTTATATGACCAATATTCACAGGTCCTATAAAATCCCCATCCATAACTTTTATCAAGCCGTTTATTAAATCATCTACATAACAAAAACTTCTAGTTTGAGATCCATCTCCATATATTGTCAGGTCTTTGTTTTTCAGAGCTTGTACAATAAAATTACTAATTACTCTCCCATCATTTTCCATCATTCGCGGGCCATAAGTATTAAAAATACGAACAAGCCTAATATCTATATTATGAACTCTTTGATAGTCAAAACATAGAGTTTCAGCTATTCTTTTACCTTCCTCGTAGCAACTTCTAATACCAATTGGATTTACATAACCTAGATAGCTCTCCTTTTGAGGATGTTCTTTAGGGTTACCATATACCTCACTTGTTGAAGCAAACAAAAACCTTGCATTAATTTTTTTTGCAAGGTCCAACATATTTAAAGTACCTAAGAAGCTTGTTTTAGATGTTTCTATTGGATTGTATTGATAGTGAAATGGTGACGCGGGACAAGCCAAGTGCCAAATCTTATCGGCTTCTAATAATATTGGGTTGATTATATCGTGTCTAATTAATTCAAAACTTGAATTACCTTGCCATTGTTTTATATTTTTTTTATTTCCTGTAAAAAAGTTATCTATACAAATAACATTTTCTCCATTCTTCATTAATTGATCAATTAAATGGGATCCTAGGAAACCTGCTCCGCCAGTAACAATATTTCTAACCAAGTTTTTAATCTAAAACTTTTCTAACAATATATCAAAAGTCCAAAAAATTGGAAAAAAATAATAATAAATATTTTTTAACTGAACGCATTTACTTTATATAGCCCCTTCCAGAACTATCCAAAACCCACTGCATTGGTTTATTGGTGAAATCTAAATTATTCATATATTCATCAACTGCTTTTCGGGCACCCTCCCAAGAACCATAATCATCAATTAAAAGAACACCTTTAGACTGAAGCAAAGGGTATAAAATTTCTAACTCTATCTTTGTACTTTCATACCAATCAGTATCTAATCTTAATAATGAAATTTTTTGGGGAACATTATTTATTTTTTTTAGTGTTTTTTTAACATCACCTTTTATAAATTCAGCATGACTGAGAAGATTATATTTTGAAAAAGAGTTCTTGACATCTTCCAACGAAGCATAACACCATTCATTGTAATTATCTTTTTGTAATTCTCTAAACTTTTCATGCGCATCTAGGTTCCCAGAGGCCTTTCTATCAAAAGTAGTAGGTTCAGTCATCCCTTCGAAAGTATCAAATAAATATACTTTTTTTTCAGAGCCTAATTTTTCTAAAGTTCTTGCTATTGCAATAGAACAGCCTCCTCTCCAAACTCCACATTCAACCAAATCCCCCTCAATATTATTTTCTACAATGTATTTAGTGGCAGATATAACTGCCCAAAGTCTTTTTATCGTAACCATACTCAATGGTATTGAATTAGAAGAATTCCTTTTTGGATATAGTATTTCTGAAATGAATTTCATTTCATCAACGCTTATTTCAATTGGAAAACGTGATTGAGGATTTTTTTTAACTAGCTCATAACCAAAAGTCTTAAATACTTTATTAGCTATTCTATTCAACATAAAAATTAAATTAGTCTAAAAACTATAACAGAAATAAAACCAAGTTTATTTGATTGCGATAAATCTTGATGTAGGTCTCGCTAATTCTTCATTACTAAATTTCCTGAATTCTTTAGACAAATAATTTCTTGAGATGGGTAGTTTATCCCATCTACCAAAATCTTCCTGCACTAAATTAAAGCCCCCCTTTTTAAAATATTCATGCATTTCTACCGCAGGAACTCTATTTGTATAAAAACCTGATTTAGCAAAAAGATTTGACTCCCATATTTTTTCACTAAATCTTAAATTATTTAGAGATTCTCCTAGATGATCTTTATAGTTTATGTTATGCGAAATTACACCATTAGGTTTTAATATTCTATACATTTCTTCTATAAGAGTATTTAATTCATTTTTTCTGATATGTTCCATTACAGAATGAGAAAATATATAATCAATAGATAGATCCTCTATTGTTTTTAAACTTTCTATACCTGATATTAAATACTTAGTATTATAATTTTTCAAAAGAGCTTCAAAACTTTCAAGTTTTCTTTTTTTCTTTTTAAAAAAATAATTCTCTTTCTCTAGTTTTTTTTGTAATTTAAAATATAGATTTAAATCTTTTGAAGCAAAATCATTTACATCTAAAAAATAAAATTTTTCTTCTGAATATTTCCTTGAATAAACCATGCTAAATAGACTATCTCCTGGACCTATTTCCATAATTACTGGATTATCAATTTTTTTTACTTTTAACATCTCTTTAAAGTGAAGTTCAAAAATCTTTTTTGAGTATTCAAAACTTTCCATTTGGCCATGTTTGAAAATATTAAATTTTTTCCAAAGAGAATAAGGGATATTTAATCGAGAAAATATAATCTTTAAAATTATTTTTAGAGCCCACATTTTATTAAATTATTCTTCCATATTTGTCTTCAAATCGGAGTATATCATCTTCTCCTAAATAATCGCCACTTTGAACCTCTATCAAAACTAAAGGCTCTTTCCCTGGATTTGTTAATCTATGCTTACATCCAAGTGGAATATATGTACTTTCATTTTTATTTAGAGTTTTTTCATTCTCATTTACTTCAACTAGAGCAGTACCACTTACTATAATCCAATGTTCGGCTCTCTTGGTATGTAGTTGTAGAGATAAAGATTCTCGTGGTTTAACAATTATTTTTTTTACTTGCCAGTTAGATCCCTCTGCAATTGAAGTATATTTTCCCCATGGTCTCAATATTGTTTTGTGAATGGTGGCTGAAGGATCACCATTTTTTTCAAGATATTCAACTATATTTTTAACATCCTGGGAGGATTTTTTATCTACCACAAGCACTGCATCATTAGATTCAACTATAATTAGATTTTCTAAACCTATACCGACTATTAATTTTTCTTGAGCTCTAATATAGGAATTTTTAACATCACTCGTAACTACTTTACCTAATTCCACATTGCCAGAATTGGTTTTACTAGAAACTTTCCACATAGATTCCCAATTTCCTATATCATCCCAACCTGCATCCAAGGGAAGTACTAACCCTTTTTTTGTCTTTTCCATAATTGCTTTATCTATGGAAATAGATTCACATAATTCGAAGGTTTCCCTGTCTAGTCTTTGAAACTCGAGGTCAAGTTTTATATTTAAAAAAGATTTTTCGCATAATTTATAAATTTCAGGACAGTAAGTTAATGCCTCATTTAAGAACGCGCTAGCTTTAAATAAAAATATTCCGCTATTCCAAGAAAATCTTTTATCAAGAATTAATTTTTCTGCAGTAGCTTTATCAGGCTTTTCTATAAATCTTAAAATTGGCTCAGCATTGATTTTTTTTGTATCTAGTTCATTTTTCGATTCAATATATCCAAATCCTATTTCGGCTTTATTTGGTGTAATACCAAAAGTTACGATTTTACCTTTATCAGCATGTATTAGAGCTTTATTTATAACATTAAAAAAAGAATCCTTATTCTTAATAATATGATCAGCAGGTAAAACTAAAATCAACGGGTCTTCATGGCATTTAATAGCCTTCAAACAAGAAATAATCACTGCAGGAGCAGTATTCCTTCCAACTGGTTCTAATAAAATAGAGTTAGTTTTTATATCAATATTGCGCAATTGTTCTGCCACTATAAATCTATGTTCTTCATTACAAATAACAATTGGATTATAAATTTTCTTAAAACTTTTAATTCTATTAATTGTGCATTGAAGAAAAGATAATGCCTCGTTTGAATCGATTTCTAAATATTGTTTTGGATAACTTGCTCTTGATAATGGCCATAATCTTGTACCCTTTCCACCACACAAAATTACAGGTAGAAGCCTTGTTTTTTTCATAAAGTTTATCTACCAAAAATAGTGGAAATTTAAATATTGTATATCTAATTATTTTAACCATTCATATTGTCTAAATGCCAACTACAACCTTCTAAATAACTGACTAAAAGATTTATTATTGATTCTCAACCATATTTTTTTAGAAACTAAATTTAAGCTTTTTATTGTTCTAGGAAATATAAATTAATCATGTATTACAAGTGATTTCTCTTAATCAATATCGTTAATAATTAGCATTAAGATTAATTGAACCAAAACAAATGAAATTTAATTAAAATTTTTTTATATGTCAATACTCATTACTGGAGCAGCAGGATTTATAGGTTTTAATCTTAGCAAAAAAATAATTGAGAATGGCAAAAAAATAATTGGTTTAGATAATTTCAATTCTTATTATGATCCCAAATTAAAGGAAGCACGCTATAAAAAACTATTAAAAATATCTCAAGAAAATAATATCAAAATAGATTTCTACAA
This sequence comes from uncultured Synechococcaceae cyanobacterium, assembly GCA_902573335.1. Lineage (GTDB taxonomy): Bacteria > Cyanobacteriota > Cyanobacteriia > PCC-6307 > Cyanobiaceae > Prochlorococcus_A. The sequence goes on from CACGJI010000023.1 coordinate 12,352, forward strand.
AGAAAATTTAGAAAATAATGAAAAATTAGAAAATATTTTTTCAAAACATAATATATCTATAGTAATAAATTTAGCTGCCCAAGCAGGAGTTAGATACTCAATAAAAAATCCAAGTGCTTATATTCAATCAAATTTAGTTGGATTTGGTAATATTCTTGAGTGTTGTAGAAAATATCAGATAAAACATCTTATTTATGCAAGTAGCAGCTCCGTTTATGGAGGAAATACAAAGATGCCCTTTTCAGAGAATGATGCGGTAGATCATCCCATAAGTTTATATGCGGCTAGCAAAAGATCTAACGAACTTATGGCACATACTTATAGTCATCTATATCAACTCCCAACCACTGGATTACGTTTTTTTACTGTTTATGGTCCTTGGGGGAGGCCAGATATGGCATTATTTTTATTTGTTAAAGCGATCTTAGAAGACAAGCCAATAAATGTTTTTAATAATGGGGACATGACAAGAGACTTTACTTATATAGATGATATAACTGAAAGTTTATTGAGACTAATAGATAAATCACCCAAATCTTTAAATTCAATAGATAAAAATAATCTAAAACCCTCATTTAGTTGGTCACCTTTTCGTATATTTAATATTGGAAATTCTAATCCTACAAAACTTATAGACTATATCAATACTATTGAATCTTCTTTAAATAAAAAAGCTGCCATAAATTTCTTACCAATGCAAAAAGGTGATGTTGAAGCTACATTTGCCGACACAACCTCTCTTGAAAATTGGATAGATTTTAAACCTAATACTCCCATTTCTAAGGGGGTATCCGAGTTTGTATCATGGTTCAGAGAATTTTATAATGTTTAAATTAAGTAAGTTTTTAATAAAATGAAGACAGCTTTTATTACAGGCATAACAGGTCAAGATGGGAGTTATCTTGCAGAGTTTTTAATCTCCAAAGGTTATAAAGTACATGGTCTTAAAAGAAGAAGTAGTAGTTTTAATACCGCAAGAATTGATCATTTATATCAAGATCCACATAACCGTTTCACAAATCTAGTTTTACATCATGGAGATCTTACCGATAGCACAAACTTAATAAGAATAATTCAGCAAATACAACCTGACGAGATTTACAATTTAGGAGCTCAAAGTCATGTGGCGGTAAGTTTCGAGAGTCCAGAATATACAGCTAATAGTGATGCCTTGGGGACATTAAGAATTTTAGAAGCAATAAGAATATTAGGTTTATCAAAAAAAACAAAATTATATCAAGCAAGTACAAGTGAATTATTTGGGAATTCAAAAGTAATACCTCAAAATGAGTTAACACCGTTTTATCCTAGGAGTCCTTATGGAGTAGCAAAATTATATGCATATTGGATAACCGTAAATTTCAGAGAAGCATATGGAATGTTTGCATGCAATGGTATTCTTTTTAATCATGAAAGCAAAAGAAGAGGAGAAACTTTCGTTACCAGAAAAATAACAAGGGGGCTCGCAAGAATTGACTGTGGATTAGATGAATTCATATACTTAGGCAATCTTGATGCGAAAAGAGACTGGGGTCACGCAAAAGATTATGTAGAAATGCAATGGCTAATGCTGCAGCAAAAGTCCCCAGAAGATTATGTAATTGCAACAGGCAGAATGGAAACGATTAGAAGATTTGTAGAGTTAGCTGCTACTCAACTTAGTTGGGGGGACGGGAAAGATAATCCCTCAATAATTTGGGAGGGTGAAGGTATTAATGAGATAGGTAAAAGAGCAGATACAAAAGAAATTGTTATCAAAATTGACCCAAGATATTTTAGGCCAACAGAAGTAGACGAGCTATGTGGAGATGCATCAAAGGCAAGAAAAAAATTAGGATGGGAACCTTCTATAAGCTTAGAAAAAATGATAGAAGAAATGATAGAAAATGATCTGAATTTAGCAAGGAAAGAGGTTCATCTAAAAAGTAAGGGATTTAAAGTAATTGAATCTTTAGATTCTTAAAGAAAAATGGATAATACAAAGCTAATAAATTTGAATGAAAAAATTTTTGTAGCTGGAGCAAATGGGATGGTGGGTTCGTCAGTATGTAGAATTCTAAGAAAAGAGGGATATGGATCTATCGAAAATGGTGGGCGAATTTTTAATCCATCCAAAAGCGAATTAAATCTACTTAATTCAGATCAACTAATAAGTTGGTTTAAAATTAATAAACCTACAGTTGTAATAATAGCGGCAGCAAAAGTTGGAGGTATATTTGCTAATGCAACATATCCTGCCGATTTTATCTATCAAAATTTAAAAATACAGACAAATATTATAGAAACTTCTTGGAAACATAAAGTTAAACGTTTACTTTTCCTTGGCAGTAGTTGCATATATCCAAAGCATGCCGAACAACCTATTAAAGAAGAATCTTTATTAACTGGTCCTTTAGAACCAACTAATGAATTTTATGCAATTTCTAAAATATCTGGAATAAAACTATGTGAAGCTTTGAGGTATCAATATAATTTTGATGCAATTTCATTAATGCCAACAAATTTATATGGTACTGGAGATAATTATCACCCCCAGAACAGTCATGTAATGCCTGCTTTAATAAAAAAATTTTGTACTGCAAAAAAATTCTCTGAAAAGGAAGTAATTTGTTGGGGAACTGGTAATGCACTTAGAGAATTTATGCATGTTGATGATCTTGCAAGAGCAATTATTTTTTCTCTAGAATATTGGAACCCTGATTTAGGGACTGCACCTACTGATAATAATAAAAATCCTTTGACTTTTTTAAATGTAGGAACTGGCAAAGAAATCTCAATAAAAGAACTTTCCAATAAAATCGCCTTAGAAGTAGGTTTTAAAGGCAAAATTATTTGGGATCAAAGCAAACCTGATGGAACACCAAGAAAACTCTTAAATACTAATGCAATAAAAAAATTGGGATGGAAACCTTTAATAGGATTAGATGAAGGTATAAAAAAGACTATCAATGAATTTATGAATTTAAGAAATTAACAAATAAGTAAATCCTAATTAAATTTAATTGAGATAAAAGTGTCTTTAAATAATTTATAAAATAACTTTTTTGAAAATTGATTAAGGAGCTATAAGAAATTTCAACTGGAATTAAGCCATCTCCAAGTATCTAAACACATTTCACTGATACCACGCCTAGGGTACCAATCAAGAATTTTTAAAGCCAGATTATTATCGGCAATAACTATAGCTTGATCACCTTCTCTTCTATCTGCGAAAACAAAAGGAACAGAAATTTTATTTATTTCAGAAAATTTATTTACTATTTCTAAGACACTTGTTCCCTGACCAGTTCCAACGTTTATTGATAGAAAAACTCTATTTTCATTATTTTTTAGATAATCTAATGCTGCCAAATGAGCATCAGCCAAGTCCATAACGTGAATATAATCCCTTATACAAGTACCATCTTTTGTAGGCCAATCCTTACCAAATATTGATAAATATTCTGTTTCCCCTTTTGCAACATTAGATATTAACGGGAATAGATTTGTCGGTTTGCTATTAGGATTCTCTCCTATTAGTCCAGATATATGAGCTCCAACAGGATTAAAGTATCTTAGATTAGCTATTTTTAATTTCTTATTATTACTATTAAATAAATCTTCTAATATATTTTCAATAGCCAATTTTGTTTTTCCATAAGCATTGATAGGTCCTACAGGTGAGTCTTCAGATAGTTTCAATCCTAATTTAGAATTATAAATTGTAGCGCTACTACTAAAAACAAGATTATTACATTCAAACTTATCCATAGTTTTTAAAAGATTAACCGTTGAATTAATGTTTACATCCCAATACTTTAAGGGGTTTTTAATAGAGTCATTTACAGCTTTAAGACCAGCAAAGTGTATTACAAAATTAAAAGGTTGTATCTTTTTTTCAAATTCAGTAAAAACATTTTCTAAAAAAATTTTATCTCTTAAATCTCCTTTCCTGAAAAACAATTTACCTTTTATATTTTTATTATTGTTCTTAAAAATTTCCTCTATTTTAGATATTGTTTTAATTGAACTATTTACTAATGAATCTAATATGCAAACACTAAAACCTT
>CACGJI010000024.1 GCA_902573335.1 uncultured Synechococcaceae cyanobacterium
TCTCCTTTAGCTAGGCCTCATCATGATAATAAAGAAATAGTTCAGAGATTTGAATTATTCATTGTTGGTCGAGAACTGGCAAATGCGTTTAGTGAGTTGATAGATCCAGTAGATCAAAGAGGAAGAATGCAATTACAGCAATCTCTTAGAGATGAAGGAGATCTTGAGGCTCACTGTATAGATGAAGATTTTTTAAATGCTTTAGAGATTGGCATGCCGCCTACGGGAGGATTAGGTATAGGCATTGATAGGCTAATTATGTTAATTACTAATAGCGCATCGATTAGAGATGTAATCCCTTTCCCATTGTTAAAACCAGAAATGACTTCTAAAAAAAGTTAAAAATTACCCTCGAATGAAGTAAAATAGTTAAATTAATCCAATACGAAATTTTTTAAATGAGTGGTGAACGTGTTGGTTTCCGTTTCAAACACGCGGATGCAGTAGTAAAAAGAAATCCTCAAGGCCGGTCAAGAAGGGGATGGGTTATTGAACCAGTAGAGCAGACTACAAGTAGAGGTACAAAAATGCCTGCATACAAAATTCGCTGGAGAGATAGCGAGAGGCCAGAAACTGTATTGCAGCATATGCTAATTGCAGATCCAGATCCTTCCCCACCTCCAACTTCAGTAAGTTTAGATTGATACTTTCAATAATTCTGACTTATCTTTTATCTTTTTAGTGCAGAGTTGATTTCTTTCTTTATGCTTTTTTGTTTTTCATCTTGTCGTTTGTCATGTAATTTTTTCCCTTTACCAACTCCAATAGTTAGTTTTATCCATGAGCCTTTTAGATAAAGAGATAATGGAACAATAGTCATTCCTTTTTTTTCAGTATTAGATTTCATTTTTATTATTTCTTTTTTATGTAGTAGCAACTTTCTATTTCTTAGTGGATCATGATTAAAGAAAGACCCCACATTTTTATGTGGTGAAATGTGAACATTTAATAATAAGATCTCACCATCTCTGAATGAACAGTATCCGTCTCTTAAATTTGCTTTTCCGTTTCTAATGGACTTTACTTCAGTCCCTAAAAGCTCAATTCCAGCTTCGATTGTTTCAGATATTGCATATTGAAATTTTGCATATCTATTATCAGCTAGAAGTTTAAAATTATTTGCTTTATTAGTATTTTTTTTAACTTTGTTTGAATTTTTTGCCATTTTAGTTGTAAAAAATCTTTCTACTCAGAACAATTGCAATTAACCTTTCATTATGGCAATAATTTCTTCCAATATAGGCGATAATGACTTTTCTTTTCGTAAAAAAGAACTTAGGCTAGTTGATTCAAAAAACATTCCAGAAGAAAAGAGAAATAATAATTTGAACTTAGCCCGGCCTCTTAATTTAAAAGAATTTATTGGCCAAGAACAACTTAAATCTTCTTTAAGAATAGCTATAGATGCTTCAATTATTAGAAAAGAACCTTTGGAGCATACTCTTTTATATGGACAGCCTGGTCTAGGTAAGACTACTCTTGCTTTTTTGATAGCCCATGAATTGAATACAAAATGTAGGATTGCGACTGCACCAGCAATTGAAAGACCAAGAGATATTGTAGGTTTACTTCTTGGATTAAAAGAAGGTGAAGTTTTATTTATCGATGAGATACATCGCTTAAATAGGTTAACTGAAGAGTTGTTATATTCTGCAATGGAGGATTTTAGACTTGACTTAACTATGGGAGCTAATAGAGGAGCCCGTTGCAGAACAATTAATCTTCCTAGGTTTACTCTGATTGGCGCGACAACTAAATTAGCCTCAATAAGTTCACCTCTAAGAGATAGATTTGGGATATCTCAGAAAATTGAATTCTATACATGTGATGAATTAAAACAAATTATTGTTAATTTCTCCCGATTAATAAACCTCAATTTAGAAGATGAAGCATCTTATGATTTGGCAAAGATATCTCGAGGGACTCCAAGAATTGCTTTAAGATTATTAAGACGAGTTAGAGATTATGCTCAAGTTGTTATGAAAACTAATACTATCTCAGTGAATTTAATAAAAAAAGCTTTAAATTCTTACCAAATAGACGAAAAAGGATTGGATTCTTTAGATAGACACTATTTATCTTTTCTTAACCAAAACAATAATATTCCAACTGGCCTTGATTCAATTGCATCTGGGTTGGGCGATGATTCTTCAATGTTAGAATTTGTTGTTGAGCCATATCTTATTAAAATTGGTTTTCTCACGAGAACTCCTCGAGGAAGATTGCTTACTGCTTTAGGAAAAAAGTATATTGATTCAAAAGATGATAACTTTTAAAAAAGTTAAGGTTTGTTTTTTATTAATTTTAATTTTTTTCAATATTTTTTATATTGCACCATGCTATTCATTATCTTCGAGAGAGGATTTGTTTAAAAATGCGTTAGATCTTAGTTCAGGCGGAAAATTTAATCTCGCTTTACAAGAATGGAATCAATATCTCGATTCTTATCCTGATGATGCTGCAGGTTTTAGCAATAGAGGAAATGTAAGACTTGTTTTAGGAGATGTTAAGGGATCAATAGATGACCAAAATAAGGCAATAAGTTTGAATCCTAGTGAAATAGATCCTTACATTAACAGGGGGATTGCTGAGGAAGCATTGGGTTTATGGTCGCAAGCGAAAAAGGATTATATGTTCGTTATTTCCCTAGATAGTAAAAATTTCTCTGCATTATATAATTTAGCTAACGTCGAAGGATCTACATCCCATTGGGATAAAGCAAGAGATTTATTCTCAAAAGCTGCTTTATATAATCCAGGATTTGCTATGGCTAGGTCAAGTTTGGCGTTAGCAGATTTCCAGTTGGGAAATATTGATGAAGCTGAAAAAGAATTAATAAAGTTAATTAGACGTTATCCAACTTTTGCAGATGCTAGGGCAGCTTTAACAGCTTTGAATTGGTCTAATGGTGAAGCTGGTAAAGCAGAGAGTAATTGGATAGCGGTAACTGAATTAGATCCTAGATATAGTGATGAAGAATGGTTAAAAAAAATAAGAAGATGGCCTCCTCAACCAATTAAAGATTTAATGAATTTTATCGATTTAAAATAAGTAATGAATAGAGATCACTTACATAAAAAAATTGATTCGTTTAATGATGAACTAATTAACTTAAGAAGACATATTCATGAACATCCGGAATTAAGTGGACTTGAAAATCAAACAGCGATCTTGATTAGTGGTTTTTTAAAAGATATTGGTTGGAATGTTAGAGAATCTATAGGTAGGACTGGAGTTATAGCTGATTTTGGCCCCCTAGATAAAGGTATTATAGGTTTAAGAGTGGATATGGATGCTTTGCCAATATTTGAGGAAACTAAATTAAGTTTTTCTTCAAAAGTAGATGGTGTTATGCATGCCTGTGGTCACGATTTGCATATCTCGATTGGATTGGGTGTCGCAAAAATTATTAAGGATTTAAAACTAAATTTTGGGACTCGGATAATTTTTCAGCCTGCTGAAGAAATTGCGAGTGGAGCTAGATGGATGATTAAGGATGGTGCAACTAATGGTTTAACCCATATTTTGGGAGTTCATGTCTACCCCGATTTATCCGTAGGGACTATTGGCATTAAAGAGGGAAGTTTAACTGCAGCTGCTGGAGAACTTAATGTTGAGATTAAAGGAAAATCAGGCCATGGTGCTCGACCTCATGAAGGAGTTGATGCTATTTGGGCGGCCTCAAAAGTTATCTCGGGAATTCAAGAATCAATAACACGGAAGTTAGATCCTCTAGATCCAGTAGTAATAACTTTTGGGAAAATAAATGGTGGCAATGCATTCAATGTTCTCGCAGAAAAGGTTAATTTAATTGGTACTGTTAGATGCACTAATCGTAAAGTATTTACGAATATTGGTAATTGGCTCAATGAAAATATCACTTCTTTAGCTAATAGTTGCGGAGCTGAAGCAAAAGTAATATTTAGAGAAATCACTCCGGCAGTTAATAATAATCCTGAAATTAATAGAGTCCTCAGAGATTCGGGAATTAAGGTTTTGGGTCAAGAAAATGTAATCGAATTACAAAAACCATCGTTAGGAGCTGAGGATTTCGCCGAATTCTTAAATGAAATTCCTGGAGCTATGTTTAGGCTTGGGGTTTCTAGTTCCAATGGATGTGCTCCTCTTCATAGTTCTAAATTTGATCCGGATGAAAGAGCTATTGCTATTGGAATTAAAGTGATAACAGAATCCATAGTAAAATTAAACAACGAAAAAATTAATACTATTGGCAAATGAAAATTAATAAAAGATTTATTTTATCTTTTGTAGCTCCTTTCATGATTTTTATATCTGCCATCGGATTAATATTTAGGGATAATTCCAAGAAGATTTTTTATTTACCTATTGGCTTAATGGGGATTGTAATTATTTTGGAGAGGGGTATGAGCAGACAATTGGATAGAAAAAATATTTTAAAAAAGATAAAGTCTTATCAAAAAAATAAATAAAACAATTTTATTTATTTTCACGCAATATGAGATGACTTATTTTTAGAAAAGAGCTATTAATAAGATAAATACTAGGGGTGCTAAGAAATTTAACTTAGCTGAGATCATACCCTTTGAACCTGAATCATTAATTTCGATGCAGGGAAGTTGAGATTTGATCAAACTTTAGTAATAACAATTTTAAAAATTAAGAAATTATGAGAAGTTCTTGGATTAAGCCTCGCCTTGGGAAAGACAATGTAACTCAGATGAACTTTGCGAGAAATGGATATATCACTGAAGAAATGGATTTTGTTGCTAAAAAAGAGAATCTTCCTTCTTCTTTAATAATGGAAGAAGTGGCAAGAGGAAGATTAATTATTCCAGCTAATATTAATCATTTGAATCTTGAGCCAATGTCTATAGGTATTGCTTCTAGATGCAAAGTTAATGCCAATATTGGTGCTTCCCCTAATGCAAGTGATATCAATGAAGAAGTAGAAAAGCTCAAACTTGCTGTTAAATATGGTGCTGATACGGTTATGGATCTTTCTACGGGAGGAGTAAATTTAGATGAAGTCCGACAAGCAATTATTCAAGAATCTCCTGTTCCCATAGGAACTGTTCCTGTTTATCAAGCTTTAGAAAGTGTTCATGGTTCAATAGATAGACTAACAGAAGACGATTTTCTTCATATTATTGAAAAACATTGTCAGCAGGGCGTAGATTATCAAACTATTCATGCTGGTCTATTAATAGAGCATTTGCCAAAAGTTAAAGGAAGAATTACTGGAATTGTCAGTAGAGGGGGAGGTATTTTAGCCCAATGGATGTTACATCATTTTAAACAAAATCCTCTCTATACAAGGTTTGATGATATCTGTGAGATTTTCAAGAAATACGATTGTACTTTTTCTTTAGGAGATTCACTAAGGCCTGGATGTTTGCATGATGCTTCTGATGATGCTCAGCTAGCTGAATTGAAGACCTTAGGCGAGCTTACTAGAAGAGCATGGAAACATAATGTTCAAGTAATGGTTGAAGGTCCTGGTCATGTACCTATGGATCAAATTGAGTTTAATGTAAGAAAGCAAATGGAAGAATGTTCAGAAGCCCCATTTTATGTGCTTGGTCCATTAGTGACAGATATATCACCTGGTTATGACCATATATCAAGTGCTATTGGGGCGGCGATGGCTGGATGGTATGGGACCTCTATGTTATGTTATGTAACGCCAAAAGAACATCTAGGTCTACCAAATGCAGAAGATGTGAGAGAAGGCTTAATTGCTTATAAAATAGCTGCTCACGCTGCTGATATAGCAAGACATAGAGCTGGAGCTCGTGATCGAGATGATGAACTTAGTCATGCAAGGTATAACTTTGATTGGAATAAACAATTCGAACTTTCATTAGATCCGGAAAGAGCAAAGCAGTACCATGATGAAACACTGCCTGAAGAAATCTTTAAAAAGGCAGAGTTTTGTTCAATGTGTGGCCCTAAACATTGTCCAATGAATTCAAAGATTTCTGATGAATCTCTTGATCAGTTAAAAGATAAGCTTGAAGAATGCAATACTTCAGTGTAGTTATCAATTAGTAGTTATAGAATTTCTTTCGTCTTATTAACTACGTTTTCGACTGTAAATCCAAAATTTTTCATACATTCTCCACCTGGTGCTGATGCACCAAATCTGTCCATAGTAATACAAATTCCATCAAAACCTGTATATTTATGCCAACCAAATGAATGGGCAGCTTCTACTACAACTCTTTTTTTCACACTACTAGGTAAAACACTTTCTTTATAAGATTCTTCTTGCTCTTCAAAAAGTTCTACACAAGGCATAGAAACAACTCTTATTTTTTTACCTAAGCTTGAAATTTCCTTACTTGCTTCAATGCAAAGATTCAGTTCGCTTCCAGTACCAATAAATATTAGATCTGGTGTTCCTTCACAATCGGAAACTACATATCCCCCTAGAGCAACTTTGTCGATCGAAGTATTTTCTTGATTTGGCATACCTTGTCTACTTAAACAAAGGGCAGAAGGTCTTTTTCGATTTTGAATAGCAAGCTTATAAGCTCCGCTCGTCTCGTTGCCATCGCCAGGTCTGAAAACTAGCATGTTAGGCATGGCTCGTAGAGAAGGGATAGTTTCAATGGGTTGATGTGTTGGACCATCTTCTCCTACACCAATTGAATCGTGAGTTAAGACATAGATTACTCCTAATTCGCTAAGTGCTGAAAGTCTCATTGAGCCCCTCATATAATCGGCAAAAACAAGGAAGGTTCCACCATAAGGGATAAGACCACTATTGTGATAGGCAATACCATTAAGTACAGCTGCCATTGCATGTTCTCGTACGCCAAAATGTAAATATCTTTTTTCAGGGCTATGTGGCTGGAATGATCCACTTTCTCCTTTTATATCTGTGTAATTAGAGTGAGTTAAATCTGCAGATCCGCCAATTAATTCAGGTAGGTTAGGACCTAGAGCACCCAAACATATTTGTGAATGCTTTCTGGTCGCTAACCCTTTATCATCTGGCGAATAAGAGGGAAGATCTGAGTCCCAATTCTCAGGTAATTGACCCTCTAGCATTCTTTTTAACTCGGCTCCTTCAGAGGGATATTTTTTTTGATATTGTTCAAATTTAGAATCCCATTCTTTCTCTAAACTTTCACCTTTGTTTAACGATTTTCTAAAATGCGAATATACTTCATTGGGTATTTCGAATGGAGGATATTCCCAATTTAGAAACTCTCTAGTTAATGCAGCTTCTTCTTCTCCAACAGCTGCTCCATGAATTCCAGCAGTATCTGATTTATTAGGAGAACCATAACCTATGGTTGTAGAAATTTTTATAATTGAAGGCTTGTCTGTAATTAATTTTGCTTTTTCGATAGCTTCAGTGATTCCTTTGACATCATGATTACCATCTTCAACGTGTTGTACATGCCATCCATATGCTTCATATCTTTTTAAGACATCTTCGGTAAAAGAAACGTCGGTTCGACCATCAATTGTAATTTGATTATCGTCATAAAGTGCAATTAATTTTCCAAGCTTAAGATGACCAGCTAATGAGCAGGCCTCTGATGCAATACCTTCTTGATTACAGCCATCACCCATTATTACGTAAGTATAATGATCAACGATATTGCAATCAGGCTTATTAAATTTAGCTGCTAAGTGTGTTTCAGCTATTGCTAAACCAACTGCATTTGAAATTCCCGCTCCAAGAGGCCCAGCTGTAACTTCAACACCTTCAGTTTCGAATGTTTCTGGATGTCCAGGAGTTTTTGATCCCCATTGCCTAAATTCTTTAATATCTTCTATAGAAACTGATTTATATCCTGTCAAATGAAGTAAGGAATATAAAAGCATACAGCCATGACCAGCTGATAATACAAAACGGTCTCTATTGAACCATTTTGGGTTATTAGGGTTGTGATTAAGTATGTTTTGCCATAATGCATAACCCATAGGAGCACATCCCATTGGCAATCCAGGATGTCCACTATTAGATTTATTTACTGCATCTACAGCAAGCATTCTTATACTATTTACACAAAGTGATTCTAATGAAACAGATGCAGCGACCATTGTTTTAAATAAGTTAAGTTGGAAATATAGAATTGGTTGTCTTTAGTTCACCTTGCTGAAAGCAAGGCAAACATTGTGACCACCAAAGCCGAAAGAATTAGAAAGAGCAACTCCTACTTGAGCTTCTCTTGCATTATTTGGTACATAATCAAGATCACATTCAGGATCTCGATTGACGTAGTTAATTGTAGGAGGGATAAAATTATGTGTCAAAGAAAGTATACAAGCAACAGCTTCTATACCTCCTGAGCCTCCTAAGAGATGACCTGTCATCGACTTAGTAGAGCTTACAGGAATGAGGTAAGATCTGTCTCTAAAAATAGATTTAATTGCAGAAGTTTCATTTTTATCATTAGCTGATGTACTTGTTCCATGAGCATTGATGTAATCAACTTTTTCAAGGCTAAGACAAGCATCTTCAATTGCTAATTTGATAGCTTCGGCGCCTCCAATCCCACCTGGAGATGGAGCAGTTATATGATGAGCATCACATGTTGTTCCATAACCAACTATTTCTGCATAAATTCTCGCATTTCTTTTTTGTGCATTTTCTAAAGTTTCTAAAACAAGAATTCCAGATCCCTCTCCAATAACAAATCCATCTCTTTCTGCATCAAAAGGTCTGCTAGCAGTTTGAGGGCTTTCATTTCTGGAAGAAAGAGCTTTGGCACTGGCAAAACCAGCTACTCCGAGAGGCGTAATACTTGCTTCTGCTCCCCCACAGATCATTGCATCTGCTTTTCCAAGTTGGAGTAATCTAAAAGAATCACCAATTGCATTTGAACCGGCAGCGCAAGCTGTGGAAACAGAAGAACTTGGTCCTTTTGCACCCAAAGCGATTGCAGCCAATCCAGTGGCCATGTTTGGAATCATCATTGGGACTGTAAATGGACTTACTCTTTTAGGCCCTTTATGACTCAATATTTGAGCTTGACTTTCCATAGTTAGTAAGCCTCCAACACCAGAACCAATAATCACTCCAATTCTTGATGCATTAGCTTCAGTAATTTCAAGTCCAGAATCATTAAAGGCTTGCTTTGCAGCAATAACTCCAAACTGGGAAAAACGATCCCATCTTTTAGATTCTTTAGCTTCAATAAAATTTTCAGATTGAAGATTTTTTACTTCTGCAGCAAATTTGCAGGGATGTTGTTCAGGATCAAAGAGAGTAATATCTGAAACCCCATTAGTACCTGTTTGAAGACCGACTAAATATTCATCAATGTTATTACCAATTGGAGTTACTGCTCCGATACCAGTAATAACTACTCGATGGAAATTTGGCATCCTATACTAACCTTTTTTTTCTTCGATGAATTTTACTGCATCGCCAACAGTTGCTATTCCTTCAGCTGCTTCATCAGGAATTTCAATATCAAATGCTTCTTCAAGAGCCATTACTAATTCAACAGTATCTAGGGAATCTGCACCTAAATCATTTTGGAAATTTGAATCTGATTTGACTTCTCCTGCTTCAACGCTTAATTGTTCTGAAACAATAGAACAGACTTTTTCGAGGATTTCTTGTGACATAGTTTATGGAAATTACTAATTATCTATATGATTTTATGCCCTAGAGTTAACAAGAGTGAAGCATATCTTAATTTTTTTAATTTCTTTGTAAGACAATAGTATTATAAAACGAGGTTCAAAAGACAATTTTTAAATGTCACACGCAGTTAAAATTTATGACACTTGCATTGGTTGTACCCAATGTGTAAGGGCTTGCCCACTTGATGTTTTAGAGATGGTTCCTTGGGACGGCTGTAAAGCTGGCCAAATAGCTTCATCTCCTAGGACAGAAGATTGTGTAGGTTGCAAAAGATGTGAAACAGCATGTCCCACAGATTTCTTAAGTATTCGTGTTTATTTAGGAGATGAGACTTCTAGGAGCATGGGTTTAGCCTATTAATGTTTATAGTGCAGTTTTAAGAGAGTCCATGTTTTAGTAAATACGCATTTTATTTCAATATAATTGAAAAAAAAATTCGTATGTGTGGAATAGTTGCTGTAACTGGATATAAAAAAGCTTTACCATTATTAATTAATGGTTTAGAAAAACTTGAATATAGAGGTTATGATTCTGCAGGTATTGCAATAATAAATTCCGAAACAAATTGTATTTCTTGTAATAAAGCAGAAGGAAAACTTAAGAATTTAATAAGTAATCTTAATGATCATAATATTCCTGGAACTGTGGGTATAGGTCATACCAGATGGGCAACTCATGGAAAACCTGAGGTTAAAAATGCACATCCTCACACCGATAGTTCAGGCAATATAGCAGTTGTTCAAAATGGCATTATTGAAAATTTCCAAGATTTAAAAAATAAATTAGAGGAAGAGGGCATTATTTTTAATTCTGATACAGATACCGAGGTAATTCCCCATCTAATTCAAAGAGAGTTAAATACTCTAAGTAAACTTAATCTTGATAATAATGGGTCAACATTATTAGTAGCTGTGAGAAATGTATTATCGGATTTAGAAGGATCTTATGCTTTAGCAGTTTTATGGTCTGGTGCTCCAACCTCTTTGGTAGTTGCAAGAAGACAAGCGCCCTTGATAATTGGTTTGGGTGAAGGAGAATTTATTTGTGCTAGTGATACTCCAGCCATTGCAAACTTTACAAATATTATTTTGCCTATGGAAGATGAAGAAATAGCTTTGTTGACTCCTCTTGGAATTGAAATATATGACTCAAGCAACGAAAGACAATATAGAAATCCACTTTCTTTAAAATTCTCAGAGCAAATATTGGATAAGATGGATTTCAAACACTACATGTTGAAAGAGATATATGATCAACCACAGACTGCAAAAAACTGGTTGGAAAATTATTTAATTAAGAACTCAGATAATGGTCAATATCAAATTAATTATTCATTTGATACAGAGTTTTTTGAATCAATAGAAAGAATTGAAATTATTGCTTGTGGTACAAGTAAACATGCTGCAATGGTTGGTAGCTTTTTATTAGAACAATTTTCAGGTATCCCTACAAATGTCTTTTATGCAAGCGAATTTAGATATTCACCACCTCCATTATTGCCAAATACATTGACTATTGGAGTCACTCAATCCGGAGAAACTGCTGATACAATCGCTGCTATCGATATGGAAATTAAAAGACGATCTTCAATTGAAAATGTAAAATTTAAACCTAATCTTATTGCAATAACAAATAGAAAAGAGAGTTCCATAGGAAGGCAAGTCTCAAATATAATTGATATCTGTGCAGGAATAGAAGTTGGAGTGGCAGCAACAAAAACTTTTTTTGCTCAATTACTTTCTTTTTATGGATTAGCCATAAAATTTGCTCAAATTAAAGGCAATCAAAGTCCTGATGAGATAGGTAAATTAATAAACGAACTTATAAAACTTCCGCCATTACTTGAAGATCTCTTAGAGAAACATAATAAAACCTCAGAAAAGCTAGCACATGACTTTTTTAATATTAAAGATGTTATTTTTTTAGGGAGAGGAATAAATTATCCTATTGCCCTTGAAGGCGCGTTAAAACTTAAAGAAATTAGTTACATTCATGCAGCTGGATATCCTGCTGGTGAAATGAAACATGGTCCAATAGCTTTGTTAGATAAAAAAGTACCTGTAATTTCTATTGCCTCCCCTGGTGAGGTTTTTGATAAAGTTATCAGTAATGCTCAAGAAGCAAAAGCTAGAGATTCATATTTGATTGGGATTGCTCCTGAATGTAATGGAACGGAAATTTTTGATTATTTAATGAAAGTTCCTTCCTCTAATGAATGGATTTCACCTCTACTTAATATACTGCCTCTACAATTATTGAGTTACCATATTGCAGCTCATAGGGGACTTGACGTGGATCAACCAAGAAATTTGGCTAAAAGTGTAACTGTTGAATAATAAGTCTCTTGTTAATTTTTATATTTTTAATTTATAGCTCTAAAAGTCCATTAGGAGGATTGATGATTAGAAAATTATTTTTTATATCTACTAATGGGACTATTTCTTTAACAAATGGTATAAGAACTTTTTTTTGATTTTTAAATAGTTCAATAACAAGTAAATTATTGCTCTCATTTTCTAAATTGATAACTTTCCCAATTTTTTTTAATACATCATTTTCTAAAGTCTTCACCTCGAGATTTATGAGTTCTAACAAGTGGAATTCTTCCTTTTGCAATTTGGGTAGAGTATCGGCTTTTACAAGAATTTTAAATTTTTTCAGTTGTTCTGCATGATTTCTTGTATTTATTCCTTGGAACTTAACTATGAAGGTTTCTTTCCCAGGCTGTCTGAAACCAGATATAAGTTCTATTTTTGAAGGAGGTTCATTTTCTTTTTGTAACCATCTATTGCCCGGTTTTAAAAATCTTTCTTCAAAATCACTTAGAGATTTAACCCTTACCTGTCCATTAATTCCATGACATGATGTTATCAATCCAACAGTTAACCATTCATTTTTATTTATCATATATTGTATTAGTAAGAGTCTTTTATGGAATTATCAACTAAACCCATACTCCCTGGATCTTTTGTTGTTGTAAAAGACACCAATTCTATCTATAGAGGATATAAAGGGTTTGTACAAAGAGTTACAAAAAAAAGAGCAGCGGTTCTTTTTGAAGGAGGTAATTGGGATAAACTCATAACTTTTCAGCTAACCAATTTAGAAATAGTATAAAAATTATATTTTACCTATAGTAATAAATTTTTCTATCAAAATTCTAGCCGCATTTGTTTCTGCTTGTTTATGGGACTTGCCGAATGCAGATGATTCTTTTAGTCCTTCGATAAAAATATCGCAAGAAAATCTTTTAGGGTCGCCATTTTTTTTGAGACTTCAATTATTTTATAGACTGGCAAATCAAAACCTTGACTTTGACACCACTCTTGCAAAACTGTTTTAGATTTGAATTTATATGGAGCTTTTAAAAATATTTCTGAATCTTCCTCCCAAATATCATCTAACCAAAGATTTACTTCCTTAATGGAATCAAAGCACTTGTAAACAGCACCGATTAAAGCTTCTGTAGCTTCACCTATAATAGTATTTTTTGAATTTTCATCACCAAGAGCTTTAGGTCCTTTAATTATTAATTTTTCTATATCAATTTTTTCCCCTAATTTAGTTAACCATTCATCACTTACAATTTGTGCTCTTAGCTCTGATCTTTCTCCAACACTCATTTGGGGATATTTTTTTTCAATAAAATTAGAAGCTGCTAATCTGAGGACTGCATCTCCGAAAAATTCTAGTTTTTCATAATTTAAAATTTTGTCCTCGGAGGAGTGGATAAATGCTTGATTAAAATCTTGAATAATTGAAATATTTTGAGTTCTAATTATTTCAGAAAATCTTTTTGATTTAATATTTAAAGACTTTAAAAAAGTAGTTATTTGATTAATCCTCTTTGCGTTAATTATATTTGTCATCTTATTTGAATAATCACAACAATTTAGAAAGCAGGTCATAAGCCGGGTTCTGTTCATCTTAAATAATAAGATGGGCAATCATCTATCTAGAACTGGAATTACTTCACAGTCTCAAGCGGCGCTTATAAGTAGATTGTGTAATGGTCATAAATCTACTAAGCCTTGCACCCAGCCGGGGTTTACCTAGCCAACACTTCTCAATGTTGCTGGTGCGCTCTTACCACACCCTTGCACCCTTGCCATACATAAAGTATTAGGCGGTATGTTTCTGTGGCACTATCCTCACGGTTGCCCGCACTGGGAATTACCCAGCAAGCCTGACCATGTGGGAGCCCGGACTTTCCTCAAGAAAGTTTTATTTTGGAAACAAAATAAAACTTTCTTGCGATTGCCTCTCCTGCTTTCATTTAGCATAATGCTTAATACTCCAAAAATCATCTATTGGGGCTGTAGCTCAGCAGGATAGAGCAACGGTTTCCTAAACCGTAGGTCGTGGGTTCGACTCCCGCCAGTCCCGTAAAATAAAAAACTATATGTAGTATGTGTGCAAACTTGCTACTCTCTAGCTAGCGTATAGTTAGTAATAAATCTTTTATGGCTAAGTTGCATGATATGCGTTTAAAGCTCCTAATTCAACAAGAGCATGAACGTATTTCTAAATCCCAACCTAATGATTTAGATCTTTCAATAGTTCAAGCAAGATGCTTGTGCTGGCTTGCTTTATTGGCGGAAGCTCACGAAGATCAAGCAAATGATGCAGAAAAAAGAGGCGATGCCGAGCAAGCAATGGGATGGTTTGCTGATTCAATGAGACTTAGAGATGTAATTAATTTGGTTACTAGTATTGAGATACCTTTGCCAGATAGTCCGGATTCACTAGATGAAAATGACGAATTATTGGATGGCCCTACAACTTTACCCAAATAGTGAGATGATATAGAAAGAGTTATTTTTTCTTTTGACTGAAGAACCATGTCAATGCTCTGATTGTCAGAGATTTTATAAAGAGCATGATCGTTTAATTAGAGAATTTCCTACTTTTAAACAGCAACAAGAATTGAATTGGGCATCTATTCAATCGTTCAGAACTCTTTGTACAAAGGTTACTGATGAGTTGCAGAGAGAATTATCTGAAAGAGAATCGAATGAAGATACCAGTCTAAAAGAAAAACATATTTCTGATACAGAAATTACTGAAGCTTTAGATGAACTGGAAAGTGTTAATGCGTATTTATATTCAATTGAAGCATTAATGGAAAGAATATTTGATACAAAAATTTCAAACAATATCGAATTAAAATTTAAGGAAATTGCCAAAGAATTAGCCCCAGACCCATTAAATATGGACAGATTAATTTTGAATAGATTATTTCATCAAACCCCAGATTCACCAGATAAAAAAAATATTAATTAGTTAATTCTTCGACGTCGCAAGTAATTTCAACAGGCATTGGAGATACCTTCCAAATAGATTTGCAGTACTCTCTAATAGATCTATCTGAAGAAAAATATCCTGATCTAGCCGTATTTAATAATGCCATTTTATTCCAAGATTTTTTATTATTCCAGCATTCACTGACCACATCTTGTTTATTTAAGTAATCTTCAAAGTCAGCCATAACAAAAAATGGGTCATGTCCTGTAAGGCTATTTAATAAAGGTTTAAATAATTCTTTATCCCCATTGCTAAAGTGACCAATTTCAATCAGGCGTATAACCTCTTTGAGCTCCGGACATTGATCAATAAAAGTTTTGGGAGAGTAGTTATTATTTTTTAAGTCCATAATTTCGCTTTCAGTTTTACCAAAAAGGAAGAAATTCTCTTTTTTCACAAGATCTCTTAATTCAACATTAGCTCCATCTAAGGTTCCAATAGTTAACGCTCCGTTCATTGCAAATTTCATATTTCCAGTTCCAGATGCTTCTTTTCCAGCAGTCGAAATTTGTTCTGAAAGATCTGTTGCAGGATAAACTATTTCACCAAGTTTAACGTTGTAGTCTGGTAGAAAAACAACTCTTAATAGACCGTCCATATCTGGATCGGAATTGACTACGTCAGCAATACCATTTATAAATCGAATCATCAGCTTTGCCATAAAGTAGCCTGGTGCAGCTTTACCTCCAAATATTATTGTTCTTGGTACTTCATAATTGTTTGTACCATTTTTGATTCTTAAATATTGAGCAATAATTTGAAGAGCGTTTAAATGTTGCCTTTTATATTGATGTATTCTTTTTACTTGAACATCAAATAAACTTGATGGGTCTACAAGTATTCCAGTTTTTGAATGGATAAAACTAGCTAATTTTCTTTTGCCATTTAGTTTAGTTTCCTCAAATTTTTGTAAAAAATTGTTGTCATCTTTTTTTTCTTCTAACTTCTTAAGAAGTTCCATATTTGTTATCCAATTTGGACCAACTTCTTGTTCAAGAAGGTTAGATAATGATGGATTAGATAAGGCAACCCATCTTCTTGGAGTAACCCCATTAGTTACATTTGTAAATTTTTCAGGCCATAATTCTGCGAATTCAGGAAGAAGTTGTCTTTTTATAAGATCTGAGTGAAGAGCTGCAACACCATTTATATGATGGGCTCCAATTGTAGCCAAGTGGGCCATCCGAACTGATTTGGAGCCTTCTTCATCAATTATTGAAAGTTTTTGAAGGATCTTGTCATCTCCAGGATAACGTAGTCTTAATTGCTGTAAAAATCTCCAATTAATTTCATAAATAATTTCTAGATGACGAGGAAGAAGATCGTTAAATAAACCTAAATCCCATTTCTCTAAAGCTTCTGGTAGTAATGTGTGGTTGGTATAAG
>CACGJI010000025.1 GCA_902573335.1 uncultured Synechococcaceae cyanobacterium
GAATTAAGGAAAAGAGGTATAAAAACTGGAGTTATAACAACTAAAGGTAAAATATTTGCAGAAAAAATTCTTAAACAATTAAATATTTTTCCAGAATTTATTTTTGGTTATGAATCCGGAACAAAAGTCAAAATAGCTGAAAAGCTTACACAAACTTACGAAATTTTAGGCTTTATAGAAGATAGAAAAAAAACTCTAATAGATATTAAACAAAATTCAGTAACTTCTCACATTCCATGCTTCCTAGCTGATTGGGGATATTTGAAAGTATCAGATAAGTACACTTTAAGTAATGAAATCAAATTATTAAAATTAGGTAACCTTGAGGAATTAGTTGCAGTTTAAAGATAATCAGCTAAAGTACAGATGTACTATAATTTGTATTTATGAAGTTTGGTTTAAATAAAAATTTCCAAATTTAGAATAATTACAAGAACTTTAACCGATAAATCAAACAATGAGCCTTGAAGAAAAGAAAAAAACTGAATCAAAAGAAAAAGACAAGGCATTGAGTCTTGTCTTAGGTCAAATAGAAAGAAATTTTGGACGAGGATCAATAATGAGGCTTGGTGACGCCTCAAGAATGAAAGTAGAAACAATATCTACTGGAGCGCTCACCTTAGATTTAGCATTAGGAGGAGGCTATCCAAAAGGAAGAGTAGTAGAAGTTTACGGACCAGAAAGTTCAGGAAAAACTACATTAACGCTGCACGCGATTGCGGAAGTCCAAAAAAATGGAGGAGTAGCAGCATTTGTAGATGCTGAGCATGCACTCGATCCAGTTTATGCAGCCTCTTTAGGAGTTGATGTTGAAAATTTGTTAGTTTCACAACCAGATACAGGTGAAATGGCTCTGGAAATAGTTGACCAACTTATAAGATCAAGTGCAGTAGATCTTGTAGTTGTTGACTCGGTCGCAGCACTAACCCCAAGAGCTGAGATAGAAGGAGAGATGGGAGATCACGTAATTGGAAGCCAAGCAAGGCTAATGAGCCAAGCAATGAGGAAAATAACAGGAAATATTGGTAAATCTGGATGTACGGTAATATTCCTGAATCAATTACGCCTAAAAATTGGCGTTACATACGGCAATCCAGAAACAACCACAGGAGGTAATGCATTAAAATTTTATGCCTCAGTGAGACTTGATATCAGAAGAATTCAAACTCTTAAAAGAGGTACTGAAGAATATGGCATAAGAGCAAAAGTGAAAGTAGCAAAAAACAAAGTTGCGCCACCATTTAGAATTGCAGAGTTTGATATTCTCTTCGGAAAAGGTATTAGTACAACAGGATGTTTATTAGATTTAGCAGAAGAGACTAATATCATAATAAGGAGAGGTGCTTGGTATAGTTATGAAGGAGAAAATATTGGACAAGGAAGAGATAATACAATTATTTGGCTTGATCAAAACTTAGAAATCAGGAATAAAGTAGAATCTATGGTTAAAGCGAAATTAACAGAAGGCACTGAAGTCAGTTCTAATTCAATGAAAGCATTAAATAGCAATCCTGCTAATACAATCGCTGTTAATGATATAAAAACAGTAGCTTAGATTTATTAAGAATCAGCTAAAGTCCACCACCCAGCAGCAGGGCCTATAAATCTAACTACAATCCATAAGATAACTAACCCTCCTATTCCAAACCAACTGGCCTTAATACTTAATTTAATTAGGTTATCTCTTTGATTGATTGTAAAGGGAAGCCATTCAAATAATCTTGGAGACTCATCAATTTTAGTTTTAGCATTATTTTTTTTTGGAGGTAAACCAAGTTTTTTACGTCTTTTTGCTTCTCCCATATTTCTTTAGTTATTTACAAAATCATAACCTAATCAAAAGGTAGCATATAGTTAATTTTTTTTGAGGGTTGAATGTTTTGCAAAAGTAATCTTCCCCAGTTTCTTTTATTTGCTCTTCCATCTAAGATTATTAACTTACCTGAATTTCTCCTTAAAGGAGAAATAGATTTCTCAAGTTTTATTCTTGCTTGAGGAAGAAAGAAGTCTCTAAACCAATCTTGAGAAAGCTTCTTTTTATAAGAGACTGTAATTGCATTAATAGGTTCTGACATATTCGGAATCGGAAGTAAAGGAATGATAATTTGTTCTGGAATTTGAATTAAATAAGAATTCATAATCCACCAGTCAAAACTAGAGCATAGGATTTCATTGTTATGGGAGGGAATTGTCTCTAGCAACACCCTCTTCCCGTAAGTAGAAGCTAATTCTGTAGCAAGATTAGTTTTTAAATCAATATCATCAGATAAAACTAAAGTTAAACCCTTTCTAAAAAGTATTAACTTTTTGCATTTGTCCAAGATTGAATTGGTAAAAAGAGGATTATTAGGAAGCAACTGTTTAGGGGGTATATATAATGAAATCTTTTTCTCTTCAAAATTACTTTTAAAATTAATAACCAAGTCAATATTTAAACTGTGTTTTTTAAAATATATTTGGAAAAAATTATCTTTTCTCAATGCTGATAAAAAAACAAATTTATTATTTGAAAAAAATTCTTTAATCTGAGAAAGTTCATCTATTGGCTGCAAATACAAATTCCAATCTAAATTTGTTTCATTTAACTTCACCCAGCATGCCCAACCTTGAGTTAATGCTTTGTTGATGCTTAAAAATTTATCAGAAAAAAAAGAATTTTCATAAAAAAAGTTTGACAAGAAACAAATTTCTTTTTCATCTAAATTGATATAACTATTTCCTAAGACCTTTCTCAAGAAGAACTTTTTATTCAATGAATCATATACTTTTATAAATTTTTGATTGATTAATTCAAATTCTTTAAAATTTTTTGTCCAATCCTCTTTAACTAAAGAAATCCTAAAATGATTTTTTAAATCCTGTTTTATATCCTCAATTCCAGAATAAACTATTCGATGATTTCTAAGATTACGAGAATTGGGATCATTAAGTAAATTTTGGATAGTTATCAAGCGAACATGATGATTTGCAAAAATAAATTGATCATTTTTCCAAATAAAATTGAAACCTAGATTTTTCAATGAATCAATCTGAAATTGGCTTACAAATTGAATTTTTTCTTTAGATAAAATAACAGTTGAATCCTCTTCCTTTAAAAATAAAGCAATCAAAATTGGAGGTAACCAATCATAGCTAGAGAAAATTTCTGAATTAATTAGATAGGTAGAATCATTTTCAATACATTTGGAAACTATCCTCCCAAAAGAATATATGTGTTCCCAACTAATACTTTGATCTCTCAAAAAATTTTTCAAATATTGATGACTTAAAATTTCAAGCATTTATAATTAATTTAATTTCAAATACATACAAAATTTATGAACCTAATATACAAAAAATTGGTATCAATATAAGAGGGTCTTGTATTAATCAATCTATGAAAATTGGAATAGTAGGATTAGGTTTAATTGGCGGTTCTTTAGGATTAAAACTCCAAAGTCTAAATCATACAATTTATGGAATAGCAAATAATGAATTTAATGAAAAAAAAGCTAAGGATAAAAAACTTGCAAATTTTGTTAGCTGTGATCTGAGCTTATTAAAAAAATGTGAACTAATAATTTTGGCATTGCCTATCAAAGATTTGATCAGTCCGTCTCAACAATTAGTAGCTTCAATACCTCAAGGAGCATTCCTAACTGATGTTGGCTCTGTTAAAGAACCAATTGTAAATACATGGGAAAATTTACATCCTCTATTTATTGGATCTCATCCAATGGCAGGAACAGAAAAAAAAGGAGTTTATTCAGGTTTTAAAGGTCTTTTTAAAAATGCAAAATGGATTATTACCCCAACACAAAATAGTGATTCGAATGCGTTCAGAACTATTTCCGAGCTCATAAAATCAATGGATTGTGAAATTTGCCAAGCTTCGCCAAAAGAGCATGATGAAGCAGTATCTCTAATTTCTCATTTGCCTATATTTTTAGCTTCTGCCCTAATTGAAACTGCACATACGAAAAATAATCAATCTTTATTAGATCTCACGCAAAAATTGGCTGCCACAGGATTTGCTGACACTTCGAGAGTTGGCGGCGGCAATGAACAACTTGGCTTAGATTTAGCTATTAATAATCAGATTAATGTTTTAAATTCCATAAATAATTTTAAAAATAAGCTGAATATACTGGAATCTCTTATTAAAGAAAAAAATTGGGAGTTACTTTCTAATAAACTAGCTGAAGCAAAAGATATCAGACAAAAGTTTATAAACTAAAATTTTCTATACCTTTGGAAGCTAAAATTTGCCTTGATACCATTAATGCCGACTGACTAACACCTGCAGTCCCCTCTCCTGGATAAATAGAATCTCCACATAGCCATAAACCTTCAAAAGGAGTCCTGCTTGATAATCCAAATAAACCAAAAATATCTGGATTTTGACCAAGCCCACCTACTATTCCATTAGGTCTATTTGTCCATTTTTCAAAGCCCAATGGAGTTGCTAATTCCCTATGTAGCCAATTTTCAGGATCAATATCAAATTGACTTTCCAATTCAAGCGTTATTTTTTTCATGAAACCATTTTTCTTTTTTAGGTAAGTTTGTTTATCTAGATCGAACCAATCTTTAGTCTTGGTAAAGATACTCGCAATTAAAGTAACCTCACCTTTTGGTGCTCTCCCATCACCATCATTACTAATTGATACAAATAACGAACAAAATTCTTTCGAAACAAATTGATAATGATTGGAAAATGTTTTTTTAAGATGTTCTTTTTTTAATGCTGAATAAAAAACTACAGCTCCACTGGGATCAGGCAAATTATTAAGTCGATTTTTATAATTTTTTTTTCTTTTTAAAGGATCTTTCAAATGCTTGAGCAAAGATTGTGGAGGCGGTGTATAAATCAGATCTTTTGCTTGGTAAATAAAAGATTCTTTTTTCGAATTAGCAGATACTTGCCAACACATATTAAGGTCGTCAAAAGTTATAGAATTAACTTCTTGTCCAAAAATTAAATTAACTCCAGTTTTAATCAATGAACTTTCTAATGATTCACTTAAAGACTGCATAGATTTTTTAAGATGCCACAGACCATGAGGCTGTTGACACATCTGAAGAACTGTAGATCCATATAATGCTGCAGTATTATAAACGTCCTCTTGAGAATAAAGTTTTAGTTGAAGATTTAAGAATTTAATCAAGCGCTCATTCTTAGATAATCCACATATCCTCAATAAATCAAAAATAGTAGATTTAAGTAAGATACCTGTGAAAAGGTTTGAAGGTATAAGTGCTTTAAGAAGTTGAGAAAAATCCCAAAAATTACTTATTGGCAATACAGGATTATTATTAGCAAATATCCAATTACTTTCATGTATTAAGGTACAAAGTTGCCAAAATCTTTGACTCCCAGGAAACTGAATTTCACGTTCAGCGATCCATTTGTTTTTTTCATACCAAATAGGAATAGGAATACTTCCATCATTTAAATCAACAATGCAAGCAGGATCTAAAATTGTGGCTTCTGGGGATGGAATATCTAAAAAATGAAAAATTCTAGAATGTATTCCTCCCTTCTCTAAACCAGCAACCTGAGTTGCTCCAACATCAAAAATATAATTCTTTCTTTTAAAAGTACCAGCACATCCTCCGGCTTGAGTATGAGATTCGATTAAAGTAACTGATAAGCCTTGTTTTGATAAAATCGCTGCAGAAGTTAATCCTGCTATACCAGCACCTACAACAATAACTTCAGACTTTCTCATTAAAATGCAAAAATTATCCCCTATTGAAATTAACGAAATTTGTGAAGAATTAGGTGAAACTTATCCAAAAAGTATTGAACCAGTACATGGGGGTGATATTCATAGTGCCTGGCGAATAGAATTCTCAAACAAAAAGTTATTCCTTAAAAGAAACATTAGAAACAAAAAATTTCTTGAATTTGAAAAATATTGTCTTCAAAATTTGAGAAAATATATTAATCGAGAAAACTTAGTTATTCCTGAAGTTATTGCATATAAAAATATAAAAAATATAGAGATTCTTTTGATTGAATGGATAGATATGCATAACTTTGACCAAAAAAAACTTGGAAAAGGTTTAGGTGAATTGCACTTAAAATCAGCTGAATCTAATCCAAAAATGTTCGGGTTTCCAGTTGAGGGTTTTATCGGAACAACAGATCAGAAGAAAGGCTCGGAAGATAATTGGATAGATTGTTTTTTAAACTTAAGAATAATACCTCAATTATTAATTCTTAAATCGACGATCTTAGATAAAGAAATAATAAATAAAGTTAAAGAAAAAATTAAATTAGAATTGCTGAATCACAAACCAATAAATGCTTTAGTTCATGGTGATTTGTGGTCAGGCAATACAGGAACGGACAAAAGTGGAAAGGGAGTTATATTTGACCCGGCATCTTGGTGGGCAGATAATGAAGTAGATATAGCTATGACAAAACTATTTGGAGGTTTTAGAAAAGAATTTTATGAAGAATATCATAGAATTTTTCCTGTAAAAGGCGGATTTGAAAAAAGAATTATTATTTATAATTTTTATCACATATTGAATCACGCCAATATGTTTGGAGGAGGGTACTTAAAACAAGTTAAAGATTACGTAATGGCAATACTCAATATGTAATCTTTAACTAACCTAAATATGTCTTCTTAAGATTTTGTACCTTATCTAAAACAGCTTCACGATTTTCACTGGTGCGAAGATTTTGCCAGCTCCATTGACCGACAACAATTACCCCTAGTAATTCTAGTAAACCAGGGAGAATTGGGAAAAAGTTTATCGTGTCAATGACAACTTTAATGATTATCTGAGCTATTACGACAACAGCAATTATGCCTGCCGCCTTGCCGTACTTACCCATTTGAGTCCAATCAACATTACCAAGGGTTTCGTTGACTTTTCCCATAACATCAGAGTACTTCTCTGAAAAACTTTTTGTTTCTGAGCTTGTATCGGAGCCGGAGTCTTGGTTTGACTCTGGAGTGTTATCACTCATGAATTCAGTAAACTTAATATATGAACCAGACAGTATCGGAAAAAACGTCTGTTGACTACCTTTTTGTTGTGCAAAATTCCGAACCGAAACATTTTGTATTTTTTTAGAGGTTCTTGTATGAAAGGTTTCTGAAGCTATTTAAACTTAAAATTCATTTATAAAAACTTCACATTTATCGTCTAGTTCTAACAAAAAAATTAATAAATCACAGTAATAAGGAAAATTTAAAAGGCTAAAATTTTTATTTTAATTATTATGTTTTCATAGTTTAGTTCGCAAAAATTAAAGTATCGAAATGTCCAAAGATATCAAATTTGATTTCTTAAACTCTGATGAAGAAGAAAGATATCAAAAACATTTCACCCTCAAAGAGATAGGTTATGAGGGTCAACTAAATCTTAAAAACAGCTCAGTATTATGCATTGGAGCAGGTGGGCTTGGGTCTGCCGTTTTGCTTTATCTAGCTGCAGCAGGAATCGGGAAAATTGGAATACTTGATAACGATCAAGTTGAAAAATCAAATCTCCAGAGACAGATAATTCATGAAACAAATACAATTGGCAATCTTAAAATTGATTCTGCGAGGGATAGAATTAAAAAATTAAATCCTAATTGTGAAATATTAACCTTTTCAGAGAGAATTAATCCTAAAAATGCTCTTGAATTAATAAGAGACTTTGATATTGTTTGTGATTGTTCGGATAACTTTGGCACAAGATATTTAATAAATGATTCATGCCTGATATTAAATAAACCCCTAGTATTTGGAAGTGTACAAGGCTTTGAAGGGCAAGTGAGTGTTTTCAATTTATATAAAAATAGTCCTAATTTAAGAGACTTACTTCCAGAATCACCTTCAAAAAATGCTGCCCCTAGTTGTGCAGAATACGGGGTTGTCGGTGTTTCAACAGGTTTAATAGGAATTATTCAGGTTAATGAAATTATCAAAATCATTTTGAAAAAAGGTGAGATTTTAGATGGGAAGATTTTAATTTTTGATCTATTAAATATGAATATGAAAAAATTACACCTAAAAAGTGATCAGTTAAATAAACAAATAAAGAATCTGTCTGAGTTTGAGAGCTTTTATAATATCGATGAATATTGTGATAGAAATAATGAAATTAGCAGTATTAATGCTAATGACTTTAATAGTTTATACAAAGCAAAACCCAACAAAATTCTTTTAATTGATGTTAGAGAAAATGAAGAATTTTCTACATCTGCAATTGAGGGATCTATCTCAATTCCCTTAAGTCATTTGAACAAAGAATCTGACCTAAAATTTATTCAAAAAGAAAGTTTAAATAAAGAGGTTTTCACTATATGTAAATCGGGAAAACGTTCTGAAAAAGCTTCAAGAATCTTGTCTAAATTCAAAATTCAGTCAAGATCTATCGAAGGCGGCATTGAAAAAGTAAAAAAAATATTATGCTATTAATTTTTTAAGAATATTTAGTAATCTACCCCTCTTTTCAAATCAACGCCCACATTTGCATAATGCTTATGACAAACCATTTCAGAGTAAACATCAGCTAGTTCAAAGTATGAAGGTTCATTTTTACACCTCCCAGTAATTACAACTTCTGTATCTGCTGGTTTTTTTAAGAGCGTTTGATGTATTGATTCCACAGGAAGCAACTCTAAATCAACAGTTGGATTCAATTCATCTAAAATAATTGTTTTATACAAACCAGACAAAATAGCAGCTTTAGCAATTTCCCATGCTCTTTCAGCCTCAACATAATCAATTGGCTGTTGCTGACCCCTCCATACGATGGCATCTCTGCCTGAACGTAAATGATCTACTAAATGAGGGTAACTCTCTCTCAAAGCTTCTATAGCAGCATCTTCGGTATAACCATTTCCACCTTTTAACCACTGTAATATTAAAACTCTATGACTTTTATCTTGAGATATTCCTTTGCCGATAGCTTGAAGAGCCTTACCTAGTGCACTTGTGGATTTACCCTTTCCTTCACCTGTATAAATCTCAATTCCACCACTAGAACTACTTTGTCTGGTTAGCTCTGACATGTCTCCTATCAAACGTGGTCTCATTTCTGAATGGAGTTGAGATATTCTTACCAAAGAGGGCGGGGCCGCCCTTCCAGTAATAATTATTTCTAATCCATCTGGACGATTTTGAAGAGAATCAACTACTTCATTAATATCAAGCATTCCTAAATCAAGAACTGGATTTAACTCATCGAGTACAACTACAGAATAAAGAGAACTAGCAATTGCTCCTTTAGCAATATTCCAACCTCTCTCAGCCTCACCAACATCAAACTTTGTCACTTGGTCAGCAGTAAAGAATTCGGATCTTCCTGTCCTTACATGGTCAATTAAATGTGGAAACCCTCTTTGTAAAGCCTCTATAGCTGAATCTTCGTCATACGGCCTCTCGGGGCCTTTTAAAAATCTTAAAAGTAAAACTCTTGACTGTCTTTTTTCGCATATTCCTAAACCTATTGTCCTGAGAACTACTCCCAATGCAGCCTGACTTTTTCCCTTGCCCTCTCCATCATAAATATGTAATTGACCTTTTGATCTCTCTTGACTGTCACTAGCTGTGACAATTCCAATTCCTCTATTTCTACTCGTATTCGTCAATTGAACAAAATTAATAAATTTAATCTAAGATATAGATTAAGAATATTATTAAAAATTTAATAATAAATTCAACCTATTCATAGGTAATCTGAATTTTAAAGTAATTAGCATGTTCAATCAACTAGAAACTCTCTCTGATGAACAAAGTGAAAAACTTTATACAATTAGAAGATACATTAAGAATCTTGAGAGTGTTTGTATTGCATATTCCGGAGGAGTTGACAGTACATTAGTAGCATCATTAGCATTCGAGCAATTAGGTAGTAAAGCAATTGCAATAACTGGTATTTCTCCTGCATTAGCCAAGACTCTTCGTGAAGAAGCGAGAAGGCAAGCCAAATGGATTGGAGTAAAGCATTTAGAAATTAAAACATCAGAATTAGACCAATCAAGTTATAGTGAAAATTCTAAAGATAGGTGCTTTGCATGCAAAAAAGAGCTTCACAAACATACAACCTACCTTTCAAAAAAACTTAATTACAAGATTATTCTAGATGGAGTCAATCTGGATGATCTTAAAGATTACAGACCTGGTATACAAGCCTCAAAACAAGCAGGAGTTATCTCTCCCCTTGCAAAATTTAAAGTCTCAAAACAAGACATTAGGGATATATCAAGAGCATTGGGTTTTCCTTGGTGGGATAAACCTGCACAACCTTGCTTATCATCAAGATTTCCTTATGGGCATGAAATAACAAGTGAGAGGCTCAAAATGGTTGAGAAAGCAGAAGAATATCTTAAAGAATGTGGATTATCGGAGGTTAGAGTTAGATGCCAAGGCTCAACTGCAAGAATAGAAATTCCCCAAAATGAATTAAAGCATTTTTTTAACAAGTATAATTTTAGTGAATTGGTTCAATATTTTTCTAATTTAGGATTTAATTGCACAAGTTTAGATCTTGAGGGACTAGTTAGCGGAAAATTAAATAGGTAAATATTGTCAAACAACCGTTCTGATCTGTTTTGGGATTGTTGAAGGTGGATTTCGCTCAATAACACGCAAAGCATGCTCTTTAGCCATTAAAGATTCAATTAAATATTGACTAGCTATTTCAGGCATCATATTTTTACCACATGTAAAAATATCGACTGCAGAATAATTAGACTCAGGCCAAGTATGTATTGAAATATGAGATTCAGCCAGTAAGGCAATTGCCGTAACCCCTTGAGGCTCAAATTTATGACTTATTAAATTCAGAACTGTTGCATTTGCCAATTTAGAAGCTCTGTTTAAAGTACAGCGCAAAAAGGATTCATCATTTAATTTTTCGCAATCGCATCTATAAAGTTCCAACAAAAGGTGTTTACTTTGATGACTTAATTTATGATCATCATGAAACGAACTTAAAATTTGATTTTTTTTGTAGATTTCCATTTAAGAAATTTATATGAAATTAAGATTAGGTAAAAATCATGCCTTTTTGAATTATAAGTGAATCATTTGCGAAGAGCCTAATAAAGACTGATTAAATTTATCTAAATGCGTCGCACTTATGAAACATTGACTATCTTTACCAACAGAATTTAATAACAAATTTTGCCTGGTTAAATCTAATTCGGCCAAGACATCATCCAATATAAGTATTGGAGGGACATTTAATGTTTTAGTTAATAAATCTAGTTCAGCCATCTTCAAAGCCAGGATAAAAGTCCTTTGCTGTCCTGATGAAC
Organism: uncultured Synechococcaceae cyanobacterium; assembly: GCA_902573335.1. Lineage (GTDB taxonomy): Bacteria > Cyanobacteriota > Cyanobacteriia > PCC-6307 > Cyanobiaceae > Prochlorococcus_A. The sequence continues at coordinate 11,255 of CACGJI010000025.1, forward strand.
CATATTTTCTAACTGAAACATTATTAATAAGAAACTCAACATCATCACGATGCGGGCCAAAATTACATTTACCAGTCAATGCTTCTACTGAACGCTGATTTAATAGTTGTTCTGCTATTTTTTTACTAATAACTTCTTCTTCTTCTTCTTCTGGACTTATATTCTGTATCCCCGAAAGATAATTTATGCTTATTTTCTCTTTAGATTTACTTAAATAATTATGCCAATATTCAACATATGGTTTTATTTTTAATAAAGCTCTTCTTCTTCGCCTAAAAATTCTTGTACTTATTATTGACATTTGAATATCAAAGCTTTCAACAATACCTGTGGATCGGGTTTTTAAGAAACTTTCCGAACGCCAAAAATGACTTCTTTGTTTTAAAATCCTGTTAAATCTGCTAATCAGGTCAAAATATACTGGCTCAAGCTGAGATACGACTTTATCAATCCATGTTCTTCGATAACTGGGTTCACTTCTAACAATATCTATATCATTAGAACAGAAACATACACTTCGTATATAGTTCTTTATTTCACTCTGTCTCTTCAAGATTGATTCGTTGACATAAATTCTTTTAGGACCTTTTCGGAATAAATTTAACTTTAAATCGTCTTTAAAATTTATCTGTCCTATGACTACAGCCATATCACTATCGTTCTCTATTAAATCTTTATCGCTTAGTGCTCTATTAGATTTTAATTGACTTAAAAATTCAACCGACTCAAGTAAATTTGACTTGCCAATACCATTACAGCCAAGAACAATTGCTCTTTGCTCATTTAAATCAATTTCAAAACTTTTATGGTTCCGAAAATTTTTAATTTTTAATCTATTTAAAAAAATTTTTTTTGTGCATTCATTTATTAAATTAGCTAAGTTTAAAATATTTAGATTTTCTTTAAAGAAATTGAAAAATTAAAGGGCATGTAGCTCAGTTGGATAGAGCATCAGATTCCGGTTCTGAGAGTCGGGGGTTCGAATCCCTCCATGCTCGTAAAAAATTTTTAAAGTTTATATCCCATTACTCTTATTCCATTTGGATCTAGTATGAATCCATTTTCCTCTAAACTTAAAAACGAAGATACTGGAGCCTGTACAGAAATACTGCATCCAGGCATTTCTCTGTTTATTTTCTCAAGAGTTACTTGAAGCAATATTGAATAATAAAGTTGCTGATTGGCACCTGGCATTGCACTTAAATTCCATAAGTTAGCATTCAGTCCTCTATCGGACGTTACTCTTACAAAGCCATATAATTTCTTTTTTAATTCATTCTCTATGGTAAAAAAGAAATTACTTTTCTGAATAGCCTCAGTTAAAGGTTTTATTGGAAATGTCTCACAACCACAATTCGCTAAAAGTTTGTTAACTTCTTTAGCTAATGGGATTTGAGAAGAATTAACAAAATAACCTTCAGGAAGAACAAGTTTTTTTTTAGGAAAATATTGCAATTATCAACCTGTATTTCTCATTCCAGCTGCTATTCCATTAATAGTTAAAAGTGCTCCCCTCAATAGTTCACTTCTGCTGTAAGCTCTTCTAGATTCATCTTTATCTATAATAAATTCACTTATTGGTGGTTGTCTGGTCTGGTCTCTTAGTCTTCTTAGAAGTGAAACCTGCAAAAAACCTAATGGAATAATTGTCTTATTTCTCAAGCTTACTGATGATTTCAAGTCTCGATCAGATTCTAGGAGCTTATTTTTACCAGTAATTTCAAGTATTAAAGATTTTGTAAGATTATATTCTTTAGAAATTACTTCAAAAATATCATCAAAAGAATCTTTATTTTCTTTACTGCCAAGAGTATCAACATAATATCTAGCAACTTCCAAATCCACCTTGGATAATGTCATTTCTACCTTAGATATAAGCATCCTAAAAAATGGCCATCTTTGATGCAGAACTCTTAATAATTCAATTTGTTGTGGATCAGAATTTAATTCAAATGACAATGCAGTACCGACTCCAAACCAACTTGGCAAAAGAAATCTACTTTGTGTCCAACCAAATACCCATGGAATAGCTCTTAAACTTGATAAATCTTTTGCACCTTTTTTTCTTCTAGCAGGCCTACTAGATATCTGTAATTTACTTATTTCTTCTATTGGAGTTACCTCTTGAAAGAAATTTAACAAATCAGGATTCTCATGCACTAATTTTCTGTAATGAGACCTTGATGTTTCTGCCAACCTAGACATTAATTGATTCCATTCTGGAGTAGCGTCAAGTCTATTATTGACCAAACTATTTTGAATTACCGCTGTAGTGACTGTCTCAAGATTGTACAAAGCCAGTTCGGGAAGACTATATTTAGAAGCTAAAACTTCACCTTGTTCTGTTATTTTTATTCGCCCTTTTAAAGTGCCGCTTGGTTGAGCCAATATTGCCTGATAGGCTGGTCCTCCCCCTCTTCCTACAGAACCACCCCTTCCATGAAAAAGTCTTAGCAATATGTTATTTCTACTTGAGAGATTTTGAAGAGCTATTTGGGCTCTATGAATTTCCCAATTACTTGAAACAAAACCTGAATCTTTATTACTATCAGAATATCCAAGCATTAATTCTTGCAGAGGTTTAAAAGATTCTCCTACTTTTGGCAATAATGATCTATAGAAATCTAATTTAAACAACTTTTCCATTACTTCTGGTGCTCTTTTAAGGTCTTCCACAGTTTCAAAAAGAGGAACAACTAATAATTTTGACTTTTGTGAATTTTGATCAAGAAGTCCCATTTCTTTTGCAAGTAAGAGAACTTCAAGCAAATCAGATGCACTATGACTCATTGAAATTACATAAGAATGGCAAATGCGACTTCCAAATTCTTGCTGTAGTCTCTTAACCATTTTAAAAACTGAAAAGGTTTCTTCTGTAGTTTTTGTCCAATTAACGTCAGATGGAATTAAAGGCCTTTTTGTATTTAATTCGTCTATGAGCCATTTAATTTTCTCTTCCTCAGACATTTGGTTATATTGAACAGATAAATCAAGATGATTTGTAAGCTCTTGTATAGCATCACTATGCCTTGTACTCTCTTGACGAATATCTAAACTTGCTAAAGAAAATCCAAAAATATGAACTTGAGTAAGTAAGGTGTTTACAGACTCACAAGTTAAATCTGTACTAATCAAGCTATTTTTAATTAGTTCAAGATCATAAGTAAATTCGTTTACTGACTTGTAATATAAGTTTTCAACTTTATCTAGATTTTTTTTATCAATTTCTCCCTCTAAAGCAAATTTCCACCCACTATCAGCTAATAAATTATTTCTTTCTTGTGTTAATCTTAATTTTTCTAAAATATAACTTAATTTCAATCTATAGGGTTCTGATCTATACCTTGTAGCTCTTGCTTCATATATTTCAGGGAACTTAACCCTATCAGTTTCGAGTGACTCCAATAGAGAGGAACTGACTTGACTCCATTGCATCGAGACACTTAATTGATCTCTAAGATTAGACGTCGCAATAATATATCTTTCTAACATCAACTGCCTTTGGTAGCAAGCAGTTCTCCATGTTATTTCAGGAGTGACCGATGGATTACCGTCCCTATCAGAGCCTACCCAAGAACCGAAGTTACAAAAAGATTCAGAGGGCATCTGTACATCTGGATAATTTTCTGTGAGTGCTTCAGCGATTCTGCCCCTCAATTGCGGCATCGCATTAAATAAAACTTGCTGAAAATAATGTAAAGCATAATCAACCTCGTCTAAAACTGAAGGTTTAAATTGATGCAATTCATCTGTTCTCCACCAAAGTCTTACTTCCTCTTTTAATTGGGTTTTGAGAGAATTTTTTTCTTCTTTTGTTAGAAATTGCTCAATCTGTATTTTTTTTAGCAAATTTGCTACTCTTGTTTGCTTATGTCTAATAGTATGTCTTACGATCTCCGTCGGATGTGCAGTAAAAACTAAACGAATATCCATTTCCTGCAATAACTCCTCTAATTTTCCTGGGGGTACATTTAATTTTCTCAGTCTGTAAAATAATTCTCTAAAAGTTACTGGAGCATTTTGCCTAGCCAATGCTGGGGCAAAAGGATCAAGATTGTCGGGTGATTTTTGAACATCCTTATTGGTAAAGCTTTGTATATATCTATCTTCCTCAACTCTTTGTTCCAAAATATTCACGAGTTGAAAATACAATGAAAACGCTCTTGCTGCTG